>NZ_JAFP01000001.1:832500-1195000 GCF_000526195.1 Hippea sp. KM1 | reverse complement strand
GAAGGAGCTACAGAAGCGCCTATGAGATAGACGGCGTTATCTTTGTAAAGTCAGACAGCCTAAAGCCCGGTGATTTTGTTAAGGTTAGGGTGGAGTTGGTTAAAAATCAGACCGACCTTGTGGCTGTTTTACAGTCTGGGTAGGGAAAGGTTTTTTGCTATTGCGAAAAGCCTCAAGGATAAAGTGAAAAACAGCGTTATGGTCATGGCCAACCGCTCCTCTATGGGTTGTGTCATTATTAAAAAGAAGATCAAAGCCCCGATGATAGAGCAGGAGGCATAGAAGTCTTCCCTTAGAATCAGGGGTATTTCGCCTATCAATAGATCGCTTAAGGCTCCGCCGCCTGTGCCTGTTAATGTTGCCAAAACTATCACACCTATCGCATTAAACCCCTTATCAAAGCCTATAACGGCGCCTATAACGGTAAATGTGGCAAGACCTATAGCATCCGATATCTTTATTATCATTAGATTTGATATATCCCTTTTCAGGGTTTTGTAAATAAACACACCTATAATAACGCCAAGAAGGGCAAAGCTTACATCCGAATATCCAACGAATACGGCCGGCGTTCTGTTTGATAGGGTATCTCTTAGCATGCCGCCGCCTAAGGCGGTTAGAAAACCCAAGATGGAGACACCTAAGATGTCTAAATTCTTGGCAATGCCCTTGAATACGCCGGATACGGCAAAAGCCACAATGCCTATAGCGTTGAATACGGCAAATAGATCCATGGGTTTGATAATACTTCTTTGTGTTTTTGTGTGTCAAGTATCATAATTTTGGCTGGATGAAGAATTGTGGTATAATGGAAAAAACGAGATAGGAGGTGAGCCGTGAGGATGCTTATAAGGTTTGTATTGGCTATTTTTTTGGTTGTTGCACCGGTCTCTTCTAAAGCTGATGGCTTGATGGATATATTCAACAAGGTTCAAAAGATACAAAAAGAGGTAAACAAGATCAAAGACACATTCAAAGGCGAAGATAAACAAAAGGAAGAACAACAAGAACAGCAGCAGGATGAGGGGTATCAGGAGGAATACAACGAAGATGAAAACATCCAACAGGATACGCACATAACAAGCCATATAGAGCAGCCCATCTTCGACGGTGAGGTTGTTATACCGGATTCGGGCAAGACCTGGTATTTTAAGATGCAGAAGTTTAGTGCTGCAGCCTGCAGCAGGGTCTATTATTCTGTAAACGGCGGTGAACCCAGGTTCCTTGTTGAGTTTGCTGGATTGCCCAAGGATACGGGTGCACCCATACCGATTAAGGGCTTAAAAGAGGGTGATAGGGTCGTGTTTTTGGTCAAAACACACTATTACGGTTGGAAGGGGCCTATCTATTCCACAGACAGCGAATACTTCATCTCAAAGAAGATAAACGACAGGAAGTATTACTTCAGGTTTGAGGATGCTGCAAGGGCCGATGGTCGCTATAACGACGGTGCGTTCTATTTCTTTGAGGAAGGCCAGATGCCCATCAACAGGTATGTTAGGATATTGAGCTATAATGTTTACAAACAGGGCGATAGCTATCTGTTTAGGGGCAAGATTAAGGCCAATGTTGATAACATTGTGGAATCCAAGATCATCATAAAGGATAACCACTGGAAGACCAGCGATGTCATCAATCTGAATTTCTCAAACGATAGCACATCAGACGGTGTCTATAGCTTCTCCTTTACCATGCCTTCTGCCGATTTTACAAAACCCGCTTATACATCGATTCTTCAGGTGGCATACGATAGGGAGACCGATGTAAGGGTTAGAATGGTAAAGCCGTGCGTTGATAAGCTTGCTCAACAACAGACACATAATCCGTTTGGTGGGGTAAACAAAGACCCGTTTGTGTTTATGGGCGAGGTTTTTTATTTAAAGGAGGGCACCAGCAGGCTTCCCAATTTTAACAGATTGAGGAGGGCGGGTGTTGTGTATACGTCTATTTTGGACATTACGCCCAGAAGATTTGATGAGGGTTTTGATGGTATAGGCTCAAGGTATGAGTGGTTTGGCATCAGATACAGGGGTGAGATATTTCTTCTAAAACCCAGGCTGTTTAGGTTTGCCCTTTTAAGCGATGACGGTGCAAGGCTGTATATTGACGGCAAAAGGATTATAAACAACGACGGCATACACCCACCAAGAAAGAGATACGGCAGCGTGTTTTTGGATAAGGGTTCGCATAGAATAGAGGTTGATTACTTCCAGGGTCCGAGGTATGAGGTTGCTCTGGTTTTGTATGTGAAGGATAATGGTAAGTATAGGGTTTTTGATATAGGGGATTTTGCCCCTGTTGTTAGGGTTGATGACGGCTATGGCATAAAAAAGGGAATCTTGTTTGATGGTGATAGCTATAGGCTTACACCGTATGGCGTTAGGGTTCTCCTTAAGATGAAAAGGGAGGTTATCGGCAAGGATTATAGCAAAATAGTTATTTACGGTGGTTCGGATGGGCTTTCTAAAAACAGGCTCAGATCCGTGGTAAACTTCTTGGAGGGTCTGGGTGTTGAGGCAAGGAAGATAGAGACGGTGTATTCGTTGCCGGAGGATAGCGAGTTTTCAATAAAGATAAATTATCAATGAGTTTTCCACTAAAATAGGTGATTGAGTAATACAGATAAAATATTACTTGACATCTATACAAAAAAGTTTTATAAAAGAGTTAACTATAACTTTAGATTTAAGGTGGGAGGTGGGCTTTGGCTAATAGTAGGGATTTGCAGGAGTATTATGAGTCTTTGCTTGGTGAGGTCGATGAGAAGCTAAACGACCTCTACAGCAAAGAAAGGGAAGAGGAATTTGAAGAGAGGCTTAAGGAAAATGGCTTCTCAAGAAGGGACTTCCTTAAGTGGGCTTCGTTCCTTACGGCCACTTTGATGCTGCCACCGGCCTTTGAATCCAGGATTGCAAAGGCTGCTGCCATCAAGGAGAGGACGCCTATTATCTGGCTTCACATGGCCGAGTGCACCGGATGCTCTGAGAGTTTCTTAAGAACAAGAGAACCAGACATTGCCACGCTTATCTTTGATCAGGTTTCCCTAACATACCACGATACGCTGATGATGGCCTCCGGCGAGAGGGTCGAAAAGCACCTTGACGATGCTATAAAGAGGTACAAGGGCAAATATATATGCATAATCGAGGGTGCTATTCCGACAAAAGACGGGGGCATATACCTGAGGGTTGGCTCCAAAGGTGAGACAGGCCTTGAAAGGGCAAGAAGGGTAACAAAGGATGCAAAGGTTGTTCTGGCGTTTGGTACCTGCGCTGCTTTTGGTGGAGTTCAGGCTGCATATCCTAACCCAACCGGTGCGAAGGGTGTGAGGGATGCTCTTGGTATAGAGATAGTGAATGTGCCGGGTTGTCCTCCCAATAGCGTGAACATGGTAGGAACACTTTTGCATATACTCTTGTTTGACAAGATCCCGCCGTTGGATCTGTTATACAGGCCTTTGTGGGCTTACGGTTCGAGGATTCACGACTACTGCGAAAGAAGGGCCCACTTCGATGCAGGTGAATTTGTGGAAGAGTGGGGCGATGAAGGAGCAAAGAAGGGTTGGTGCCTGTATAAGATGGGTTGCAAGGGTCCATTTACATACAACAACTGCTCAAGGTATAGGTTTAATCAGGGAACCAACTGGCCTATCGGTGCCGGTCATGGTTGTATAGGCTGTTCTGAGCCCAATTTCTGGGATACGATGGCTCCGTTTGAGGAACCCAACGAGAAGGCGGATATTAGAGTGCCGGCTGGTAAGGGCGTTGAGGCAACCAGTGATCAGATTGGGGCCTTCCTGGCCGGTGCAACAGCGGCAGCTATCGGTATTCATGCTGCAGGTAGTATAGTTAGAGGAAAAACAACAAAAACATCCCAGAAGGAGAGTGAATAATGGCTGAGAAAAAACATGTGGTAATTGACCCTATCACGAGGATAGAGGGTCATTTGAGGATAGAGATAGATGTTAAGGATGGAAAAATAGATAACGCCTGGAGCAGTGGAACGCTCTGGAGGGGTATTGAGCCTATCCTTCAGGGTAGGGACATAAGGGATGCAGGTCTTTTGGTTCAGAGAATCTGTGGCGTTTGCACATGGGCCCATTATGAGGCCAACACCATGTCTGCTGAGGTGGCTTTGGGTATAAGACCGCCCACGAATGCAAGGCTTATAAGGAATATGATAAACGCAAGCCAGTTCATGCATGACCATATTGTTCACTTTTATGCTTTACACTCACTGGATTGGGCTGATGTTGCAGGTGCCTTGAAGGCCGATCCGGTTAAAGCAAACGAGATGGCGCATCAGTTTTCCAAAAAGCCTTACAATGCGTCTGTTGAACATTACAAAGAGGTGATCGAGAAGCTGAAGAAGTTTGTTGCAAGCGGCCAGCTTGGACCGTTCTCTGGCGCCTATCTGGGTAATAAGCTATACAAGCTGCCACCGGAGGGTGATTTAATCGTTATTTCTCACTATCTGGATGCCCTCTATGTTCAGGTTGTTCTGGCTCAGATGATGGCTATATACGGTGCCAAGAACCCCCACCCGCAGAGCTTGGTTGTTGGTGGTATCACAAGCGTTATGGATATGCTCGATGCAAGGAGGTTGGGACAGTATCTTTCTAAGCTGGATGAGGTTGGTGGGTTTATAAGGCATGCCTATCTTGCCGATATAGACCTCATTACCCACTTCTATAAGGATGAATTCGTTGAGGGTTGGGGTTGCGGTTCTTATAACTTCTTAAGCTATGGTGGATTCCCCGAGACAAACGATTGGGAGGCAGAATACAGGTATCTGCCGCAGGGTGTTATATACGACAGAGATCTAAGCAAGGTTGAGAAGGTGGATGAGAAGTTTATTACAGAGAGTGTTGCCCATTCGTGGTATAAAGGCCCCAATGAGGGTGTCTATCCAGGTAAGGAGGAGACCATACCTCAATATACAGGCCTAAACGAGGATGGCACGATAAAGGGAAATGAAAAATACAGCTGGGTTAAGGCTCCAAGGTATAAGGGTAAGATGATGGAGGTTGGCCCGTTGTCAAGGATGTTGGTGGGTTATGCCTCAAATCACAACAACATAAGGCAACTTGTTGATACCTATCTAAACAAACACAATGCCGATGTAAGGCAGATGTTCTCCACAGTTGGAAGGACGGCTGCAAGGGCCATTGAGACATTCTATATATGGTATGGGGCCTATAGGTGGGCCAACGACCTTGTTGCCAACCTAAAACAGGGCGATGAGAGAACCTGGACGAGGTTTGAATATCCAGAGAAAGAGACCAATACATCCGTGGCCCTTTATGAGGCTCCAAGGGGTTCGCTTGCCCACTTTGTCAGAATAAAGGGCAAGAAGGTTACGCATTATCAGGTTGTTGTGCCTTCAACATGGAATGCATCACCGAGGGATGAGAAGGGCCAGAGGGGCGCCTATGAGGAGTCGTTGATAGGTTTGCCTGTGCCCGATACGGAGGAGCCGTTGGAGGTGTTAAGAACCATCCATTCATTTGACCCGTGCCTTGCCTGTGCTGTCCATATAACCGATGTGGATAGCGGTAAGGTTAAAAAGTTTAAGGTAGAGGTCTAACGATGTGTTTGAAGAAGAAGTATGAATGGACGGTGGGTATAAGGGTTCTGCATTGGCTTACATTCATCTCCATTGCCGTATTGACATTCACCGGTTTTTACATAGCCGATCCGTTCTGGTTTGTGCATACACCAGGCACAAAGGAGGCTTACAATACATTCTCCATGGCCAATGTCAGGTTTATACACTTTGTTGCCGCCTATGTGTTTATCTTTGCCATCATTCTCAGGTTGTATTACGCCTTCTTCTCACGCTTCGATGCAGATTGGAAGGAGTTTCTCTTCAGGTGGCTTAACATTAGGGAGTGGGGTTTAACGCTTAAGAATTACCTTACCTTCAAACCATACGGTGTTGAGGGTTTGAAGACAAAATACAATCCGGTTCAGTCGTTGGCCTATTTTGCCTTTATTGTTGCCTCGATTCTTCAGATCTTTACGGGAATAATCCTCTATACAATGAACGACAACTCAATCAGGGGCGTTTCGTTTGTGCAAAAGTTGTTCTTCCCGCTTGTTCAGCTTTTTGGCGGCTATCCCAATATAAGGATAGCCCACCATCTGCTTATGTGGTTCTTTATCATCTTTGTTATAGCGCATGTGTATATGGTTATCGCCCACGATATTGGCGAGAAGAACGGATCGCTATCCTCCATGTTTACTGGTTATAAGTGTGAAGATGAATAGTATAGCTGTAATCGGGCTGGGTAATCTCCTTTTGGCCGATGAGGGCTTTGGGGTTCACCTGGTCCGATACCTCCTTAAGCATTATCGATTTGACAATGTGGACATTATAGACGGCGGGACTATAGGGTTTGGGCTGATAGAGTACTTCCTTACCTATAAAAGCCTCATTTTTATCGATGCTATTAGGGTTGATGATGAACCCGGGAGTATCTATAAGTTTAGGTTGAGTGAGGTTCCGCCGAATCTAACATTTGTATCGTCCATCCACGAGATAGGATTGGGTGATGTCTTGCATCATGTTAAACTGATGGGTGAGGATAGGGATGCCACGGTTGTGGGTGTTGTTCCTTTGGCCGTAACGCCCAATGATTTGAGTGTTGAGCTTACAGGCCTTCTGCAATCCAAGATAGTCCCTGTTGCTGAGATAGTGCTTGATGAGGTGGAAAGGTTAGGCGGGGTTTATGCACGAAGGGGCGATAGCTGAAAGCATAGTTGATATACTGAAACAGACGGCTTTAGAGAACGATTTGAAGGGTATTGTTAAGGTGCATCTTAGGATAGGCAAACTCAGTGGCGTTATGGTTGATGCCCTCCTTTTTGCTTTAGAGGCATTAAGAACGGAAGAAAAGATAATCGAATCGACTCTGTTTGAGATAGAAAGGGTCGATGTTGTGGCTAAGTGCAATATCTGCAATAGGGAGTTTAGTTTTGATGATGAAACCGAAATGGCTTTGATATGTCCTTCTTGCGGTATGCCTTTGGAGATAATATCGGGAAAAGAGATGGAAATTGTTGATATAGAGGGTGTGTGATGAAGAGGGTTGTTGTTGAAAGGAAGATACTCCAGAGAAACGATGAGACGGCAGAAAGGATCAGGGAGCTTTTAAGGTCTAAAGGTATCTTCTCTGTGAATTTTATGTCCTCGCCGGGTGCCGGTAAGACCACTATTGTTGAAAAAACCATCGAGGCGCTCAAGGATGATTTTAGAATTTCCTTTATAGACGGTGATTTAGATACAGACAGGGATGCGGAGAGGGTTAAGGCTTTAGGGGTCGATGTTGTTCAGATTAACACATCGGGTGCCTGCCATCTGGATGCACAGATGGTGTATAGGGCCATTGATAAGGTTTCGCTGGATTGCGATCTGCTTATCATTGAGAATGTGGGTAATCTTGTCTGCCCTGCGACATTCGACATTGGAGCCGATAGAAATGTCGTTATATTGAGCGTGCCCGAAGGGGATGATAAGGTAAAAAAATACCCCGTCATGTTCAATGTTGCCGATGTGGTTTTGATAAACAAGATAGATCTGTTGGGCATACTGGATTTTGATATCGAAAAGGTTAGAAGGGAGCTAAAAGAGGTATCGCCTAAGGCTGAGGTGTTTGAGGTTAGCGCCAAGAAAGGCACCAACCTCGAATTGTGGTTTGAGTATCTCAAATCTTTAATAAAATCTCACAGATAGACAATCTCCCTTGGAAATCTATTGAAGGGCTTTGGCCCCTCTTTTGTCAAGAGGTATGTATTTTCTATGCCGACAGCCCCTATGCCTTCAAATGCGATCTTTGGCTCAAAGGCAAATGTCATATTCTCCTCTAAGGCGTATTGCTGACCCTTTGCGATAAAGGGGAACTCATCCAGTTCAAGCCCTATACCGTGGCCAACAAATGGCGTTTGGTTGTGTTTTACGCCCATGAAGTTGTCTTTGTATCCGGCCTTTTCTGCCATTGATAGGCATTGATTGTAAACATCCTCTGCTATCATTCCTACCTTTACGGTTTCCTCCAGCCACTCGAGCATCTCTGCGCAAAAATAGAAAGCCCTTTCCAACTCTTTTGGAAGCTTACCGTCGACAAATAGCCTGGTCTCATCGGATAGATACCCTTGATAGTTTGCTAAAAAGTCCACAATCACGGGTGAGTCCTTATCTATCTTCTCAAACGAGGCCCCTTCGGGATAGCTTGGGTGCGGTCCTATGCCTGTTGTTGGTTTTAAAAAGCCTGAGGGGTATGCGCTTCTGTATCCTGAATGGACATGCCCCATAAATACCTCACCGTTGAAGCCCCTCATCTTGCTCCTTCCTTGGTGTCCCCTTTTTCTTGCCCTGAATTCAAGTTCGGCACTTACCTGAATCTCGCTTTTTCCAGCCCTTATGAGCTCTTTTGCATCTTCCATTGTGCAGTCAAGCATCCTTGCTGCATTCTGCATCTTTTCTATCTCGTAGGGCGATTTTTTGGCTCTTTGCCATCTTATATGAAACGATACATCGGTTATGTTGGATTCCTTGAATATGCTTTTGAGTCTTAGATACATATCAGCAGGCACGACATCCATCTCTATTCCCACTGTATCAAGCCTCATGCCCCTTTCTTTTAATAAAGCGGGCAGCTGGCTTAGGCCCTTTATCTGTATGAGGGCATCGTCGGGCACCGCAGTCTCGTTTTTTGTTCTTAGATATCCCCTTCGTATGGCATAGAGTATATCTCCTTCTGAGGATATGGCCAAAACCCCTGACGGTATGCTGCCTGAATAGTAATACAGATCGGTGTTTTGCATAATTAATGCAACATCGATGCCGTTTTCCTTTAGCGTTTCCGATAGCTTGCTTATTCTGCTTAAAAACTCCTCTTTCATCTTACTCTCCTATCTGACTTTAACTTGGAGGTATTTTTTGTAGTAGAAGAATGCATAAATCCAACTAAGTATCATTATTACAACAACGGCGCCACCCAAAACCTCAAAATTTAGATTGTCTATAAACTCAAAGAATGCATAGTTTAGATTGAATTTCTCAGAGATAACCTGAACCCACTCTATAGCTCCTATCGCTAAGGCCACAAATACGCTTGCTGCCGTAATTGCTATGTTGAAGAATAGCTTTCTTATAGCATCCACCATAGCCCAGTCGTATATCTTCATCATTATTAGGCCATCTAAGGAGTCCATTAAACTCATACCTGCGGCAAAAAGCAGAGGGAACATAATTACACCCCATATGGGAAGTTGAGAGTTCTTTGCCATTGTTGCAGATATTCCAAGTATGGCTATCTCTGTTGCAGTATCGAATCCAAGACCGAAAAGGAATCCAAGGGGATACATCTTCCAGCTTCTGTCTATTTTTCTATACATAAATCCGAAGAATTTGCCCATCATCCCCCTTTTGTTTAAAAGCTCCTCTGTCATCTGCTGAGTCTTTTTGTCCATTGATCCGTTCTGTTTGTAGGATTTAAAGATCGAGTATAGATCTTTTAGAATAAATAGGTTTATTATGCCTATTATTGTTAAAAAACCTGCAGAAACTATGCTTCCAAATAGTCCACCGGCTTCTTCTATGGATTTTATTGCAGGAGAGAATCCTCTCACAACAACCACTATGACTATAGACATAATAAGGACAACCGTGGAATGACCCAACGAGAAGAATAATCCAACACCAACATCCCTTCTTCCGTCTTGTCTAAGTTTTCTTGTA
Source organism: Hippea sp. KM1 (assembly GCF_000526195.1). Taxonomy (NCBI): domain Bacteria; kingdom Pseudomonadati; phylum Campylobacterota; class Desulfurellia; order Desulfurellales; family Hippeaceae; genus Hippea; species Hippea sp. KM1. The sequence continues at coordinate 1,185,259 of NZ_JAFP01000001.1, read as the reverse complement.
ACATTGTCTATAGCTGCTATGTGGTCTGCATCAAAAGCATGCCTTAAACCAAAGAAATAGGCTAAAGCGCCTAAACTTAACATAGCTGTGGAAAATTTCACAACACCGATGAATACAGCCCATGAGGTTAAATTAAACAGGATGAGAAATAAAATCAAGATTTTAGCGTTCCTGCCCACCTTTCCCCTCCTAAATTAAAGTGTTTTCCTTGTGTTTACCACTATTTATTGGATGTGTCAATATTTTTGGACACCTTATTCTAAATTTGATATAAGTAAACAATAAGATGTTGGTTAGCTGAATTAATAGTATAGGGTTATCTATTTGACTCCCTGAAGAGGGGTTATACAGGAAGGGCTTTCTAATCGGATAATTCAAGATTGGGAGGATGGGATGCGTATCAGGTTTTTCGTTTTTTTTGATTTTGTTGTTTGCTGTATTTGGTGTTGATGCTTCTTTGGCTTCAAACAAGGACTCTAAGAAGGATATTAGCAATAAGGATTTAATAGAAAAAGAAAAATTCATAATCAAGGAGTTGTCCGATAGGTTGAATAAGATTCAGAATAAATACTTCGAATACAGGGTGATGGATTTTAGCAGGCTGGAGAAGAATAGGTATAAGGCCTATGTGGCGTATAGTTCTGCTGAATCTAAAGGAATAAAGGGGGAGAAGTTAGAAGATCTGCATCTGAAATACTTGGAGGCCCTCCATTTTGAGCTAAAACAGAAGCTGTTGACATTGGAGGGTATGGATGCACTGACCTTTGAGAGTATGAAGAACGATTTTTGGCAGGGTGTTTATGAGGATGTGGATTGGATAGTAAAGAACCTCGATTGGAGTAATGTGTTTAAGAATATAACAGATTGCTTCAAGGAGTTGGATAAGGATAAATGCCTCGATATAACGGGCCATATTACGAATTTGGTGTTGGAGTTGGTTGAAAAGACATGGAAGAGGAGATTTATAGTTGATATGGAGAGAAGGATAAATGCCACTCCACAAATAGCAGAGTATCTCTGGGATAGTATGGTGATGCCTAAGGTGGACGATACACCCGCTCAAAAGGTTCTTGATAAGATCGGCGAGAAGATGAACGATAAACTCAAGGAAAAGCTCCAGAAAGAGGCAGAAAAGAAGTTAAAGGATCAACTCATAAAGGGCATTGGAAAATACAGAGGGTTAACAGCTAAGGAGCTTAAGGAGAAGCTAAAGGAGGAGGCAAAATCAAAGGCCGATTCTCTGTTTGCTTCGGTTGTTTTTGGCTCTGAACTGTTGAAGAAATCTGTTCAGATATGGATTGGCGAGGAGTTAATAGAGGATCAACTCCAGACGCAGAAGAGGCTAATAGAACTGGCAAGAATGGCTGCGAATTACGATTGTAGAAAGAGGAGGCACAAGGATGTGTGCGATGATCTGGTTAACGAGTATTATTTTGATAGAAAGGCGCTTGCCAAAAAGCTCAGGCAGATAAAGGCTGCAAGTAGCATACCGGCCACGCCCAACATAAAGGGCTATGTGGCGCCTAACTCAAATGGAATAAGCAAAATAGAAAGGGTGACAGAGACCATAAACCCAGAACACAAGACAAAAAAGCAAAACTGCAAAACCGACATAGAGAAATACAAGGGGGCATTGTTAAAGATTGATAATCTGTTTTCAGGCGGCAGTATATCGTTTGATGAGTATGTGGAGGCCTCAGACGAGGTGTTTAAGGAGTTGCGCAATCGATTGCTTGAGTGTTATGGTGGCCATCTTAGCGGCAAGATGGATAAGGAATTTAATGAGTTGTATAGTTGGTATAGAAACAGGCGGCAGTCATACTATAATCGCTGTTTGAGTATAAAGAATCAGCTTGACGGTATGTTTAGCAGGTTTCAGGCGGGTTTAAATAAATACAGAAAAGAAGGGATGGCCCTTGCCAAAGATATAAAGGAAGAAACCAAAAGTATGGGCATTGGCTTTAGGCCTCGTGATTATGCTTTGATTGAGCAGAAGAAGAGGCATATTGAGGATATGCTTGAAAAATTAGACGACAAAATAGAGGAATGCAGAAAGTATGTTGATGATTTTGTTAAAAGCTATGAGATGTTTGCTGAGGCGAATTACATGTATTTCTTTGAAGAGGGGGCTTTTAAGCCTGCCAGTTGTTTATACGGTTATGATGAGCCTTATAGCTGGGGTTATAGGGTTAAGATGAGGGCATGCAAGTTTGATGTAGACCCCATTGATATTGGCAATAGGATCTCCCAGATAGAGGATGAGACCGAAGCTAACATAGTCAATATGATTTCTCAAAAAGAGGGGGATAAAGATGCAGATGAAAATACAAGCATAATTCCTTCTTATCAGAGATACTTGCCTGGAGATGTTCTTAGCCTGGCTCAAAAAGGGGTGGAAAAGAGAAGGCAGATAAATAAGCTGTTTGCCGACTATCTTGAGTTCATGGTTCAGATAATAAATCCGGAGTATGTTAAAAAGCAAAGGAGCCTCATAAAGAAGGATGTGATGAGAATACTCTATCTGGATAAGAAATATAGATCCGGAAGGATAAATGATGGGGATTTTGTTAGGGAGTGGAGCATTACTGCATCCGATATTAAAAGAAGATACAATAAAGTATTGCACATATGTAAGCTATCGAAGGACGGTGTGCCTAATGAGTGGGATTATAACGGAAAGAGTGAGAGGATTAGGCAGCTATTGATTGAGCTATCCGAAAGAATACGCAAGATTAACGATATATCAAGAAGGCCCCTCTTTAGCGAATTAGAACTGGCAAGAATCGACATATACAACGATCTGTGGGATAGGTACTCTGTAAGGAACTGGATGTATTTTATCCCTGAAAGGGAGAAGAAGTCGATGGCACCGTATCTTTTGAGGTATATAAACAGCGATGGCCATGATAGGGCTGTTGATTGTAATTGTCCGGATTGCTATTGTTGTTATAGTTCGCATGCTGCTTTTATGCACACATTCTTAAATAGATACCCCCAGGATATAATTGCTGCCAGGAATGCCGATATGCCCATTGTTGTAAAGAAGTGCAAAAAGGTGGAACAGTTGAATAAGATATTAGATTCTCTTGATAAGAGGTATGATCACAACACCTATAAACAGGCAGAAAAGGTATATAAAGAACTATTTGTTGTGGATGATGGGTATGTATTGAGCAAGAGGTATAGGCAGAACCCGTTTTTGAAATACCCATGCGGGGTATACCTTGCAATGAAGAGATTTGAGGAGTACAGCATAAAACCCGTTCGTCTGGATCCGAATAAGGATTTCTGTGAGATAGAGATAAACTCAACGCCGCTGTCTAAATTGAAGAAATTGTTTAAGGGCTCCAATTTTATAAAGATATACTCAACCAGCCCAAACCTATCCGTAAAGACATACAGGGCTTCAGAAGGTGTTAAGAGGTTTACAAAAGAGGTATACTTACGCATCTGTCCAATTATTGTTGCAGGCAGTAATCAGAACGATAAGTTAAGGGCGGAGTGCGAAAACAAGCCCATGATTAAGGTCAGCTCGAATTACAACTTTAACTATGTATACAAGATGCCCATAAAGGGGGCTGTATACAGAATAGAGGTTTCGTGTGTTTTGAAGGATAGAACAAGCATTGCACCAAGGGATTGCCCTGTATCTGTTTATTGGGTGTCTAATACAACCGATAAGGATGAAGAAGAAGGGGAGGGTAAGGAGCAGGCCAATCCGGATAGCTATAAAGAAAAAAAGCCCAAAGAGACAGATAGCCATAAACCCAAAACCAATAAGCAGATAAACGGGGATAATAACGGCAAAGCTAAACCTCCTGCTGCCAAAAGTCACCAACCATCAAAACACAAAGATATATCCGGGACGGACAATAGTTGCAAGGGGTATTATAAGGCCTATGTTGAGGCCTATAACAGGGTGGTTAAGCTCATGAGCAGCGGTAAGGGTAATACCGATGAGGCAAGGAAGGCTTATGGGGTCTACAAAAAAGCAAGAGAACGCTATATGTCTTGTAAGAATCGTTCAAAATCAAATATAACCACGCAGCAGCCCAACCATTCTGATGAGGTTTCTAAAAAAGAACACCATGCTTCTAATTATATTGGATGTTTTAGTGATAGGGGTGATCCGTATGGGCTCAAGGGCAGAGACTTGCACGGTGCAGCCTTGTTTAATGACTCGAAAATGACGCCTGATAGGTGTATGGCGTATTGTAAAGAAAAGGGCTTTAGGTATGCAGCTGTTCAATACGGCAGTCAATGCTTCTGTGGCAATAGTTATGGAAGGTATGGAAAATCTAAAAGCTGTAATATGCACTGCTCGGGTGATAGAAATCAGATATGTGGAGGGGTTTGGGCAAATAGTGTTTACAGTGTAAATGGCCAGGCCACAGGCAATAAGAACGATAACATTATTTACAACACAGCAGAGGGTGGAGAAGACTTCTTAGGCAACAACCAAAACAACAACTCATACAAGACCGACAACAACTACGAATACTTGGGCTGCTTCAAAGACCAAGGCGACCCCTACGGTTTAAGGGGCAGAGATCTGGCAGCCTTTGGCTTTGGAAGCGACAAGATGACACCGAGCTTGTGTATGAGGGAGTGTGCAAAAAGGGGCTTTAGGTATGCAGGCGTTCAATACAGCGGATACTGCTTCTGCGGCAACACCTATGGAAGATACGGAAGGGCTGAAAACTGCAATATGCAATGCAATGGCGATAAATCCAAGATATGCGGCGGAAGTTGGGCAAATAGCATATACAGGATAACACACCTCAATATACCGAGGATTAATTACAGTGGAGTCGAGGTTAACACAGATAGGCCGGGTTTGGATTATAAAAGCTTCGATTTACCTTACCCAGACTATAGGCTCTGCCAGAATGCCTGCAAAAAGGACCCCAAATGCAAAGCCTGGACATATGTAAAGCCCTACACAATTCAAGGACCACGGGCAAGATGCTGGCTAAAAGGCTCTATACCAAACCAAGTAAAAAGAAGCTGTTGTATATCAGGCATAAAACATACATATTCTAAAAACACAAAAACATTCAGATACCCAACAATAAACGGCTATAGACTGGATTGGTGCAGAAGGTGGGCTCAGGATTGCGGAAAAGGCGCTGCAGATGCATTCTGCAGAAGAATGGGCTTTGCAAGGGCAATAGCATTTGAGGAGGATTACGACATCGGTGCAAAATCACCAACATATGTGATTGATGACGGCAAGGTATGCAATCAGGCTTTCTGTGATGGGTTTAAGTATATAACCTGTAGCGGCAGAAGATAGACCAAAAGGGTGGATTATAAGGGGTTATTATGGCCGTTGATTTTTGTTTAGGTTGGTGTTATTGTAATTCAATTAAATGAGTGGAGGTTGTTATGAGAAGGGTTGTTTGGATTGTTTTGCTTGTTTTTGCCTTTGGTATTAATGCATTTGCAGCCGAGAGGTATTCTGTTATATCCACCAACTTCAAAATCTCAAAGAGTGTGGAGTGCGACAGGTTGATAGCCGGTTTTTCTGTTTGGGCTGAGGCAGACAACTACGCTATGGCCCTGGGCAGATTAAAGCCCATAAACAAAGATTTTATGAGGTTCTTAAGCAGTTTACTGCCAAAAAGCGATATAAAGACCAACAACAGCTATTCTTATTCAAAGAGGGCAACCGTGGTGATAAAGATAGATACGAGCAAGATGTCTGTGCTTTCCAAGATACTCAACTATCTTTCTGAGAAGAACTTTCCCTACAAAACGGGCATAGAGGTTGACTATGTCTCATACGCTGTCTCTTACAACAAGCAGGCCAGGCTCAAGCAGGAGATATTTAAGGAGGCGCTGTTAAAGGCAAAAGAACTTCTAAAAACGATAAACAGCATAATGAATCAGAAGTATTATTTGGGTAATCTTTCTGTAAACTATAACTTTGGCAGCCCGGTTATGCTTGCACGCTCCTTTATGAAGGCCCCGGCAAAGAATGGAGACTTTTCAGGTGGTGGATTTAATACCTCCTCCGGCAAGAGGGTTATTAAGGTTAATGTAAGGTTTGAGGCTATCTCCCCCTTGAAATGAAAGCGGCTGTTATAGGCTCTGGAATAAGCGGTGCCTCTGCCGCTTATCTGATAAAGAAAAAACTAAAATGCGATGTTTTTGTCATAGAGAAGCAGAGCATAGGCGGGAAGGCTTATAGCGTTGAAAGAGACGGCTATCTTATAGAGACAGGCCCAAACGGATTCTTGGAGAACAAAAAAGAGATATTAAGCTTGGTGTATGAAAGCGGTTTTGAGTCTGAGCTGATCAAGGCAAACAGCGACTCAAAGAGGCGGTTTATCTATTCAAATGGTAGATTGTGGGAGTTGAAAGATAATCCGTTATCGCTGTTGTTCAGCGGCTTTTTTTCTTTGGGTGGATTGTATGCCTTTTTTAGGGAACCGTTTGTCAGGCCTTTTTTTGAGGATGAGACGGTTGAGGAGTTCGTTTTGAGAAGGTTCTCTAAAGAGATGTTAGATAAACTCATAGGCCCTATGGTTTGCGGTGTGTTTGCAGGGGATCCCTCTTACATGAGCATGGAGTCGAATTTTCCACGGATAAAGGAGATAGAGAGAAGATACGGCTCACTAATCAAGGGACTTATGAGTTTGATGGCAGAAAAAAAGGCTAAGGCTTCATCGGCAAAGGGGAGTTTTTCTGCGGATCTTCTATCGTTCAAAAAGGGCATCTTGAGCTTTGTAAGGCATCTGTTGGATGGGGTTGATGTTGTTTTTGATAAGATAGGCGAGATATCCAAAGGGGATCGCTTCCATCTAAAGGGTTTAAAGGACAGCTATTCTGCTGACATTGTTGTATTTGCTATCCCGGCCTATGCTATAGCCGATGTTCTTTCAGGATACGACCCTGATGTATCAAGGGCCGTCTCATCGATAGAGTATGCCCCCATGGCCGTTTTGTCTTTTGGTTTCGATAGGAAGTGGCTGGGCAGTGTTGTTGATTCCTTTGGCTATCTGTTTGATTTAAATGAGATAGAGGACATCATAGGCGTTCTATTCGACAGCACCATATTTCAGCACAGGGCTAAGGAAGATAAACTGCTTGTGAGGTGTATGGTTGGAGGGGCTTTAAGAAAGGATAGTCCGTTTAAATCCAATCTATTTCAGATAGGCATAAAGGAACTTCAAAGGAGTGCCTCTATATTTAGACCACCTGAGTTTTTTTATAAGGTTGTTCACCCCAAAGCCATACCGCAATATTCCCTTAATCATAAGGATGTTTTGAACACTATAAAAGACTTTGAAAATAGGAATAGAGGACTTTTTATCACGGGTAATGCTTTCTGGGGTATAAGCCTAAACGATTGTGTTAAGGCCTCTTACAATTTGATTGAAAGGATAGGGGGATAGCCCCCTATCTTACACATCGAAGTATAGGTAAAACTCCGCTGGGTGTGGGATGGAGTTTACATACTTGATCTCATTCTCTCTTTTGTAATCTATCCAGGCCCTGATTAGATCCTCTGTGAATACATCTCCCCTTAGCAAGAACTCGTAATCCTTCTCAAGCTCATTTAATGCCTCCTCAAGGCTTGCGGGCATCTTGTTTACCCTTGCAAGCTCCTCGGGCGGCAGATCGTAGATATTTTTATCCAAAGGCTCGCCGGGGTCGATCTTGTTTATAATGCCATCCAATCCAGCCATGAGCATTGCCGTGAATGCCAGGTATGGATTGGCTGTTGGGTCTGGGAATCTTACCTCTATCCTTTTTGCCTTTGGAGAGGGTGAATACATGGGTATCCTTATTGCTGCGGATCTGTTCCTTGATGAGTATGCCAAATTGATTGGAGCCTCAAAGCCCGGTATCAGCCTTTTGTATGATATTGTTGTTGGGTTTGTAAATGCAGCTAAAGCCTTGCCGTGTTTTAAGATTCCACCTATGTAGTAAAGGCCTATCTCGCTCAATCCTGCATAACCGTTGCCGGCAAATAGCGGTTTTCCGTCTTTCCATAGGCTCTGATGCGTGTGCATGCCGGTTCCATTATCTCCTGAGAGCGGCTTGGGCATGAATGTAATAGTTTTGCCATACATTGATGCCACATTCTTTGCCAAGTATTTATACTTCATCACATTATCTGCCTGCTGCAGAAGCGGTGCGTATTTTATATCTATCTCTGCCTGGCCGGCCGTTGCAACCTCGTGGTGGTGAGCCTCAACCTCTATCCCTGCCTTTTCAAGCTCAAGCACTATCTCGCTTCTTAAATCCTGCAGTGTATCGGCCGGTGGAACGGGGAAGTATCCCTCTTTGTGTCTGATTTTGTATCCGAGGTTTGGATCCTCATCCTTGCCCGAATTCCATATACCCTCTATGGAGTCGACCTGATAGTAAGCCGTGTTTGATTTTATATCGAACCTGACATCGTCAAAGATGAAAAACTCAAGCTCTGGACCGAAGAAGGCAACATCGGCTATGCCTGTGGATTTTAGATACTCCTCTGCCTTCTTTGCTATAGCCCTTGGATGCCTCTGGTACGGCTCCTTTGTTATTGGATCTACTATGTCGCAGATGATGTTTAGTGTGTTGACCTCTGCGAACGGGTCGACAAAAGCCGTTGAGGCGTCTGGGATTACAAGCATGTCGCTTTCGTCGATGCTCTTCCATCCCCTGATAGAGGAACCATCAAAACCCAAACCCTCCTCAAAGACATCCTCTGTTATGACATGAGCAGGAACTGTAAAGTGTTGCCATGTGCCGAGCAGATCGACAAACCTTACATCCACTAATTTGATATCCTCTTCCTGGATCTTCTTTACCAACTCCTCTGGAGTCATCCCTTCACCTCCAATGCGTTATTTGCCCTTATTTTAAGCAAAGTGTGTTCCGTTGTTGTTTCTTTAAGGGTTTTCAAAAGAAATACGATATTAGGCGTAAAAAAGTTGCAGGATTGTTTACAAAAATGTAAAATTGATAACAGAATTATGGTGATGGCAAGGATAAGCATTAAAGAGGGTTATCTCTCTATTATACATGAAGTCAGTAAGATATTGAGCAAGAAAAACACCTTGAATGAGGCGCTTAAGGAGATATTGAAGATTCTCTATTCGTATTGGGATGCCCCCGTTTCCTTTGTTGCCTTGTATGATGAGCAAAGCGCCGATTTAAGGATTAGTGAGAGCTTTGGTATGACCAAAAAGGAGGTCTCAAGGGGTATATTCAAAAAGGGTGAGGGTATAGTCGGCAGTATATTCAAAAACGAGATTCCGGCCGTTATTTACGATATAAAGACAAACCCAAAATACCTGAACAAGACAAAGATAACAAAGAGAGTGGATAGGGATTTGGTCTTTTTGGGCGTGCCTATAAAGGTGGGTGGTGAGAAGTTCGGTGTTTTGTGTGTTTACAAAGAGAAGGGGAGGGAGTTTTCGCCAGATGATGCCATAAAGATGCTCTCCACGCTTGCAACGCTCATCGGCTTGACAAGAAAGATGTATGAACGCATGGAAGAGGAACGCAAGTATTGGCAGGAGGAGAAGGAACTGCTTTTGAGTAATTTGAGCAAGGATACAATAGCGCTGAATGAGATAATAGGGGTATCCGATGCCATAACCAACCTTAAAAAAGCCATTCTAAAGATCGCCTCCACCGATTCCACGGTGTTGATTACAGGAGAATCCGGGACGGGAAAGAGCCTGATAGCCAAAACCATACACAGGTTATCTTTAAGAAAGGATAAGCCCTTTGCCACTATAAATTGCGCCGCTATACCGGAGAATCTGTTAGAGAGTGAATTGTTTGGGTATGAAAAGGGTGCGTTTAGCGGTGCAATCTCCAAAAAGAAGGGTAAGTTTGAGCTTGCCGATGGTGGAACGCTATTTTTGGATGAGATTGGCGATATGCCCTTGAGCCTGCAGGCTAAGCTGTTGAATGTCTTGCAGGATAAGGAGATATCGAGATTGGGCAGCGAGCAGACCATATCTATAGATGTAAGGATAATTGCCGCCACGAATAAGGATATAAAGAAATTGATAAGCCTGGGTCATTTTAGGGAGGATCTGTATTACAGACTCAATGTGATACCGCTGCATGTGCCTTCTTTGAGGGACAGGAGGGAGGATATACCCATATTGGTGGATTATTTTTTAAGGAAATTCGGCCAGAGATACAAAAAGAGGCTGTCCATAGATAACGCCACAATGAAGATGCTCATCAATTACAGATGGCCTGGTAATATAAGGGAGCTTGAAAATACCATAGAGAGACTCGTGGTTATGAACGATAAGAAGATAACACCGATGGACCTGCCGGATTACCTGAAAGAGGACATGGATTTTGAAGACAATATAATAGAGAAGGTTAACTTTTCTGATATGCCATCAACGATAGAGTCTATAGAAAAACAACAGATTCAAGACGCCCTAAAGAAAACGGGATATGTAAAATCAAAGGCGGCCAGGCTATTGGGATATACAATTAGGCAGCTTGATTACAGGATAAAGAAATACGGCATAAAGGTTCAAAAGCTGTAAATGTAGGCCAAGATCTTTGCCACAGCCTCGTAAAGCTCCTCTGGTATTTCCTCATTTAGCTTTATTTTATAAAGGCTTTCTGCCAAAGCCGGGTCTTTTTCTATATAAACACCGTGCTCTTTGGCTGTTTCTTCTATTTTTTCTGCCAAAAAGCCCCTGCCTTTGGCTATGACTTTTGGTGCATTGTCCTCTTCTTTTTTGTATCTTAAGGCTACGGCCTTTTTGCTGTCTTCTTCCATTTAGTATTGTTTCTTGATGCTAAATAAACCTGTGAGATTGAGTGTTATCCAGAAGCCTTTGTTCAATACGGTTTTATATGAGCCGTCTTCCTGTTCCTCTGCTTCCCTGTTGAAGTATAGGTCTAAGCCTATGCCCCAACAATCCTCCTGATAGAGAAAGCCTATCTTTTTGGATGGATAGTAATCGTGAATGGTGCTTTTGTTTGCAGAGGCGTAGATGTATAGATTTTTTATCGGGTAGAGGTATACCTTGCCGTTTATGGTATCATCTGTGAGTTTATAGTTGTCGTCCCTTGACATGGAGTGTCCAATGGAAAAGCCAAACCTGTTTAGGTGGACATCCAGATCCTCGGATGATGATGTGAATAGATGCTTTTTAAAGAAGTAATGCGCCTGGCTGTGAATAGTTAAGAATTCAAACGGTTTTAATATGGTTTCCTCGTATATCGGTGGAAACGGACTGTTGTATTTTTTGGCAAAGTCGTATTGAATCTCTATCTTGTTATACACTATATCCCTGTAGTTGGCTTTTAGCTTTTTGATGAATTTGGCCGTCAGCGTGTTTTCAAGCCTAAAGGTTATAAGGTTGGTTTTTGAGTAGGTGTTGACAAAATCGGGAAAATTGCTCTGATCCCTGTATGGTATGTATTCGTATTCCAGGGTGGGCTTTATTGTGTGTTTTAGACCCTTAAACCCTTCTGTGTTGTTGTTTAGGAAGATGCCGTTTATGGTTGTGCTTGCCGTGATTATGTAATCCGGAATAAAGGCCTTTTCTGTGTATGTCTTATCCGATGGAGCATTTTTGTAATGCGAGTACAGTTGATGAAATCCGGCCTTTGGTGTGATATTGAAATACGACACCTTCATAGGGTAATACAAAAAGGCTGTCGTGTCAGAGGCTATTCCCCTTTCTCCCTTGATCCTGAAGTTGTTTGAGATGGTTTGGGAGAAATCCAGCGTTAGGTTTTTGTATAGCTTTTTGTTTATCAAACCGAATTTTACCACAGGAAGCCTCTGAAGCGTCTCTTTGTTGTTATCTGATATTAGGTCCTGGTTGTATTCACCGTATAGGGATAGGTAATAGTTGTCTTTTGATATGTAGTAGCTGGCCTTTGATGTGGTATACCTATCGGATGCCTCTTCTATTTTGTTTAGATTTACGACCCTTAGGTTGTTTTTGTGGTTTACAACATTTATATCATAGCTCAGTGTGCCGTATTTGCCAAAATCGGCATACTGTTCTGCTTTTATGTTCAGCCTTGTTTTTTTGTTTTGCCTGCCTTTGTATGGCGTTTTTTCTTTGAATACCGTTATGTTCCATTCACCTTTTGAGTGTCTTGTCCAGTAAAACCTATACTGGACCCTGAGGCCGTTGCCCTTCTTTGAGTATGTGAATGGATAGAGTGTTATGTCTTGGGATTTGGATAGGTTGATAAAAAACGGCTGTATGTATTCAAAGCCGTTTATGCTTGAGGAGCCCAACTGTGGAAAGAGGAATCCTGTTCTTCTCTCTTTATCGAGGCTTTTGTAAAAAAACGGACTGAATAGGACGGGTGCTTTTTTTATCTTAAACACCACTGGATATGCAAACATAAAATCGTCTTTTATCACATATGTGTTTGATGCTGATATTGTCCACTTCGGCGAATGGCGATTTTTGAAATTTATAAAATCGTCGCATTTGCAGGTGGTTATGGTTCCGCTTTTTATGAAGTATCTATCTTTCGAATATACCACGATCCTTTTTGCCCTGATGTATAGCCCATAGCCGTTGTTGGTGGAATACAAAAGGGCTTTTTTGATGTATCCCTTGTATGTTGAATAATTTAATACGGCATAGCTGCCCTTTATCCAATTGCCGTTTCTGTCGCTTAACACCACATGGCCTTTTGCTGTGGCTATGTATGTTTTTGTGTTGTAGCTGACCTTGTCGGCCTTCAGTGTGTAGTTTTCGTCGTATATAAGGCAGTGTCCATAGGCATAGTAGGTGTTTAGTTGTTTGCTATATGAGACATGATCGGCCTTTATGTGTATAACCCCGTCGGATTTTGCGGCCGTATTTAGAAGCAGGATGGCAAGAACAACAAAAAATACCCTCTTCATCTATCAAAGTATATTAAAAAAAACAGTAGCAAGCAACGCTAATTTTAAGGTTGAAATTATGTTCACTTTTATTTATTATTGTTAAAAATTAAGTTTTTGTTGGGAGGTTTTGTTATGCTTAATTTTAAGGGATTTGTTGGTGGTGCTGTTGTTGGTGCCTCATCGTTGGGCCTTGCCGGTCTTAAGCTCTTTCAAACCAAGATGGTAAAGGAGATAGAAAGCCCCAAGAGCTTTGAGGAGACCTGCAGGGCTATTGAGAGGGTAATACCTGAATTTGCCGATGAGGGTTGGGGTTTTCCCTTTGATAAGTGGAATTTTTATAAGGTGTTTGAGTCCAGGAATATCGAGGTTGAGGGCATAAGGAATATAATGGTGTATTTTATATGCAACGCAGGGCTTGCTGCAACGGTTATAAACGAAAATAATGCCATGATGGGTATAATGCCCTGCTCATGGGCTGTGAATGAAAAGGATAACGGCAAGGCATATATAGCCAAAATGAATATAGGGCTTATGTCAAAGATGTTTACGGGTAAAATCAAGGAAATGATGTTGGAGGTTGAAAAAACAGAGAAGGAGATGTTAAGAAGGATTTTCAGCTAAAAGAAAGAAGCCGGGCCTTAAAGCCCGGCGATTTTTTAAACCTCAACGCCGACCCTTAAGCCGCCCCAGTGTTTACCATCCACATAAATCGGCACAGACATGTCATACATAGCATTGCCTGTATCCCTTAGGTATGTCTGAACAAGCAATGGGTCTGTGTTTTTAGCGCAGGCAAGACCCACAGGGTCGTCAAATTTCCTTTTGGATCTATTGCCTATTAAATCCTTCTCGTAATCTCCAGTTAATGGTTTGTCGTATATGGAGTTGTGCGCTGCAGCATAGCCGTTATTATCAACCAAAAGGAAGTATTTGAACTTATTGTTCTTTGCCAGATACTTATCCTCGATGGGCTGTATGTATTTCTTTACAAAGTCTGTAAATCTCGTTTCGTATTTTTGCGGATTGGTGTTTGGTATGGGTTGATAGTTTCTATCCCATATATCCGACGATGATATAACGCCGTTTTTTATGGCGTTTTCTATCGTTTGCTCTATCTCAGACTTTGCTTCCCTTAAGAGTTTGTATATATCCTCCATCGGGTGGTCTATCCTGAGCTTTTGGAGCATCTTGAATGCCTGGTTGGACACCTCCGTTAAGTCAACACTCTGGCCAGCGACCTCGTTGAGGCTGTTTACAACCTCTCTTGTTGATTGGGTTACCGTTGTAACGGTTTGTGTAACCTCCTCGATAGAGGCAGACTGCTCCTCAACAGCCGCAGTAATATTGGATAGCATCTGAGAGGCCTTTTCGATTTCTGATACCACACCTTCGAAGGTATCCTTTATTTTTGCAGTCTCTTTACCGCTTTCTTTAATCTTGCTTGCTATTTTTAGATTTTGCTCAATGAGCTTTTCGGCATTAATACTAACCGTGTTAATCATTTCATAAATCTCGTGTGCATTTGATTGTGTTTTTTCAGCCAGCTTCCTAACCTCATCAGCGACAACGGCAAAGCCCCTGCCGGCTTCCCCTGCTCTTGCTGCCTCAATAGCTGCATTTAAGGCCAACAGGTTTGTTTGGTCTGCAATATCGTTGATGACATTCACGATGTTTGAGATGTTTTTTAAATTGTCACCCAACTCGTTTATTAGATTTTTGCCGCTTTCCATCATCTCCACATTGGATTCCATGGTTTTTTCGACATTTTCCGCTATCTGGAGCACATCCTTTGCTGCATTCTCGATTTCTGTCATGAAGTTGCTAAACTCCTCCACATTTTTTGAAATGTCGGTTATGGCGTATGAGGCGTCCTTCATTGTTGAGTTGATGGCATCAAACTGCTCCATGTTCTCGTTTATGGCCTCGATTGTCTTTTTTAGTTCGTGATTGAATTTAGCGTTGAACACGCTGGCCTTGCCTGCTGCTGTGATAAGATTGCCAAGCACCGTGTTTATTAGTTCCCTGAATTTCTTTACGAATGTTTCAACAAAAGGAATTGATGGTGTCTTTATCTCCTTAAGTAGGTCGATTCTCTCATCGGTCAGTATTTCCTTGAATTGTTTGTTAATTTTATCGACCTGGGAGATGAGCTGATAATAGTAATAGGCTAAGTTAACGCCGGCGAATAATACGGATGCCCCTAAAAAGAACAAAAGAAAGTTGTTTTCAAAGGTTTGTTTAAAGAAAAGATACGATACAATACCAAAAATTACATACAGCAGAAAGGTAACTGCCGTAAAGCTAAACAGCTTAAACAACATAAGCCCCACCTCCAAAAAATCTTCCTCGCCTAATAATAGGTGTTAATCCTCAAAAGTCAAGCTAAGAATAATTAAAAATGATTAAAAATTAACTTAACATCTCCAGGTGAATTTTTTTATTGACAAAAGAGAAAAAAACATTATATTAGCCAACAGCAAGAGCGGGAATAGCTCAGTTGGTAGAGCACGACCTTGCCAAGGTCGGGGTCGCGGGTTCGAGTCCCGTTTCCCGCTCCATTTTTATTTACACAGAAAAAAATCCACAATAGAGGCGGCATAGCCAAGCTGGCTAAGGCACGGGTCTGCAAAACCCTGATCCCCGGTTCGAGTCCGGGTGCCGCCTCCATTTTTTTATTGTGCCGGGGTGGCGGAATTGGTAGACGCAAGGGACTTAAAATCCCTTGGAGCTATGCTCCGTGTGGGTTCGATTCCCACCCTCGGCACCACGCAAAGCCCGCTATAGCGCCAACCAGGCCGGTTAATCTTGGTTGGCTTTTTGCTTGTTTTTCCCTTTTGGCACATAGAAGAGGTGTTTGCTGCGGATATTTTTCCTGCTTTGCCGATATACCTTTGCTGATAAACTGCAAAACATGAGACCTGAATGGTTTTTCCTTGACGGTTTTGGTAAAAATCTTAGAATTTAAAAAAGAGTGGGGGTATTGTTTTATGTCCTCAATTTGGAGCTTGACAAATGCAACTATAACTTTATTGAATGTAATTGTTGCTGTTATAGGAGTTCTCTTTCTTGTTTTTGCATATGTCGAATACACTAAGTTAAAAGGACTTGAGGATAAAATAGGAAAGCTATTCAATAAAACAAAAGAAGAAATGGAGCTAATGCAAAAGGCAATGCACAAAGTCATTGCAAGTTATTCTGTAAAAGACCCGGATGTTAAAATCGGATTGCTGAAAGAAGCCGAAAGCATCTATCCACAGGCCTATAATCTTTATAATTCCATGGGATACGCCTATATAGATAAAAAAGACTATCAAAAAGCTATAGAGTGTTTTCATAAAGCAATACGATACCGCCCTGATGACCCGGCTGGCTATTCAGATCTTGCTTATGCTTACCACTTAATGGGGAATAAAGAACTTTCCGAGGAATACAAACAGAAGGCTTTGGAATTAGACCCTCAGACAAGGTTTTGGTTTTAAGAACGTTTACTCACCTATCTTTGCTTTGTCCTTTGAGTTCTTTCAGTTCAATTGCTAAGCAGGGCAGAAGAAAGAGATAAGGAAATCTTCAAAATTAGGAGCCCTAAAGCTAAGTTTTTAAGGCATTCCAATTTCTGTCA
The DNA here is from genome assembly GCF_000526195.1 of Hippea sp. KM1. Lineage (NCBI taxonomy): Bacteria > Pseudomonadati > Campylobacterota > Desulfurellia > Desulfurellales > Hippeaceae > Hippea > Hippea sp. KM1. Next base: position 1,168,799 of record NZ_JAFP01000001.1, on the reverse strand, counting down.
AAATTGATACTTTTTGATAGCGTGAATGTAAAATAACCAAGGTTGGGGTTTTCAGACTAAATTTAAAATTGAGACAATTAGAGGTGTTAATCAAAATGGCTCCCCCGGAGGGACTCGAACCCCCGACCCGGTGGTTAACAGCCACCTGCTCTACCGGCTGAGCTACAGGGGAGCAACACTTGCGAGTGTTAGTATATTCAAAGAAATTCATTTGTCAAATTTTTTGTTTTTTTGGGTTGAGTGGTTTTTTGGGGATTTAATTTTTCTTTAATCTTGACAAGAGGAGTGTTTTTTTAGAAAATTAAGCGAAATTTAGAAAAATCAGAGGTTTAGTATGTATAGAAAAGATTTTTCCTTAATACAACACACCCCGCTAATTCACTTTGAGAATCTCGAGAACGCAACAATTAGACCCACAGAGCTTAAGTCTAAGTTGGATAAGTTTCTTCTGGTCAAATGTAAAGATTTTCTGGATGCAGGTGATCCAAAAAATAAAGATGATCTCATTAAGTTTAAGACCAAATACAGATACAAGGTTTTTGTTAAAGCAAACAATATAAAAATTGAAGGGATCGAGAAGAAAACACCGTTGTACTTTGGAAATCTTGGTAATAAGAAACCACCCAAGAATTATTCTGAAGCCGATAAAAATTACAAGAAACCGCATGAAAAGTGGTTTTCGAGGTCATTGTCTAAGATAACCGTTTCCTTTTTTAGTTTTAACAAGACCTTATTGGACTGTATTGAGAATAATTTTGAGGCGTTTTTAGCAAGCACGAATTTTGGCACAAGACAGAGTAAGGGTTATGGAAGCTTTTATTTAGCTGATAAAGAGTTTAAGCCAAATCTTATAGATGGTTTTGTTTACAAGCTGAGAATCAACAAAAGCGATTGGATTGAAGCGTTGAAAGATGTAGATTTATTTTATAGATTCTTAAGGCAAGGTATAAATAGAGTTTCTTTTAACAAAACCAAAGAAAGTAGAATAACGGTTTTTTACTGCAAACCAGCAGTATTTTCCTATGTGAAGAAAATATTTCCTGATATAGAATGGGAAAAGAGGGTTATAAAGCAAAACTTTTTTTCGGATGCTCTTGTATCTCAAGCAAAAAATTATCCATACAGCGATGTTTTAAAATCGGGTGATAAAAAAAGGGATATTAGGGATATTTTTGGTTTATCTTCAAATGAAAGGTGGTTTACTTATTCAGCTTATATTAAAAAAATTGACCAAAGTGGAAAAATAAAAAGATTCAAATCACCTATCACCATAAAACCAATTAAAGTATCAAATGGTTTCGATGTGTATTTCTTTATGGATTGGAGAAAAGAAGAGAGACTGGATGAATTTCTTGGAACATCTCTAAAAATAGAAGCAACGGGCAAATTTATTGATTGTAAGCCTTTTAAAATTAAGGTTCTTGAGGATTTTGATTTTGATGATTTCTTTAGGTATGTATCTGAAGTAAAGCTCGATGAATATGTCGATAAAGAATATCACGGCTCTAAAGATTTTGGGCAACTAAAAGGGATGCTAAATAATTTTGAGAAGGTGAAGTAGCTATGTATTATGGAATAACAATTTCCCCTATTGTTGAGACCATATCTATGGGAAGAAAGATGGCTGAGATTTGGGCTGCGAGTTATATGTTCAGCTATATGATGAAGAATTTAGCCTCCAAATTAAAAGACAATCCTGATGTGAAATTTTTGGTGCCTCATGTGGAAGATAGTCTGTTTGAGAAAAGGGATGGTGGCATTGGAAGGTTTGCCGATAGAATAATTATCGAAACAAAAAAAGAAATAGATGGAGATCTAAACAGGTTTGTGCAAGAAGTAAAAGAAAATGTGTCAGAACTAATTGCAGATGCAATAAATGAGGATAAAAACAGGGTTTTTGAGTTTATAAACACATACATAAGAATCCCATATATAAAGGTATTTCAGGATTTTAAAAACCCTATAAAAGAAGTGAGCCGCTTGTTAAACAATATAGACTATTTTGAGTGCCCTTCGGATTATAAAGATTATCTTCAAAGGTTCTTAATAAGAGAAAGAATTTTAAAATCAAGGCTCTATAAAGATTGCGGAAAAGGGGGTTATGAAAGTATTGCAGAGATTGCCAGCAAGGGTAGCGGCGTGAAGGTAAAATTTGCACTGGATAAAGAGGAAGATGATTATTACAAAGCTTTAAAGGAACAGCTAAAAGAAAGCGAAGAGCCGTTTTTAAAGGTTTATAAATACATAGCCATAGTTCATGCAGATGGAGATAACTTAAGCAAGGTTGTAGAAGAGAAAGGCAAAAAGACATCCGAGATGATATTTAACTTCACGAAAGAAGCAGAAAAAATATTATTAAAGAAAGATAGGGGATGCAATATTGTTTTTATGGGTGGAGATGATTTACTATTCTTCTCTCCCGTCTATTTCAGAGATAAAAGCACCATATTTGATTTAATAGATGAATTAAGAGAAAAATACGATGAAGCATTTAAGGAGTTTAACAAAAATACGCAAAGCGGTATTCAGACTTCCTTGAGCTTTGGTGTAAGTATCTCCTATTACAAATTTCCCCTTTATGAGGCACTGAAGGAATCAAGGGAGGCTTTGTTTGCAAAGGCTAAGTCCAAAAAGAACGCTGTTTGTGTAAAAGTTAGAAAACACAGCGGCCAGTTGTTTGAGTTCACAGAACAATTCGACAGCGACATTTATACGGATTTTAAGAATTTATTGAAAAGAGCACTATCGGATGAGATAGAATTTCCGCACTCTTTTCAATACAAATTAAGAAACTTAAAGGCCCTTATTGAAAACAACATAAACTTGGACAATTTCTTTGAGAATTTCTTTAACGAGGAGATACACAAAACCAAATTTAAAGCAGGTCTAATTGAGGTTAAGGGTTTGCTTGAAAAGTATAAAAACAGAGTAAAAAAAGGGAGTTTTGATGAGGAGTTTAACAATCTCTTTTCCATGTTGAGTATGATAAAGCTATTGGAAGGTAGGGAAGATGATTAGAAAGTTCTTAACATTGACCCCATTAACGCCATATTTCTTTGGAGGGGAACACACATTTAGCGTTGATGATTTAAGGAGCGAGGAAAAAGCAAGGTTTTTTGCAAAAAGCTTCAAGTTGCCACAACAAACGACGATTCTGGGCATGTTAAGGAAGGAGATTTTAAGAGCAAAAGGCAAACTAACCACGCATAAAAGGGGAGAGTGGGTTGATCTGCCTAAAAGAAACCCAAATCAAGATAATCCTGAATTTATAGAAGTTGTAAAATTGGTGGGAGATAAGCCTTTTGATTTTGATGCCCAAGAAGAACTGGATTTTGGAATTATTAAAAGTATATCAAATGTATTCTTAGTAAGAGACAGAAAAATTTACTACAGAGCACCAGCTGATTTGAAACTAAACCCAAGAAAGATAGAGGGGGTGGAACTTTTTTTGGGCAATTTTAAGAAGGATTTTATAGATTTTGGAATAGACCCAAAGAAATATAGCTTCGGCGGTTTTATACATAAAAGCGACTTTGTGAGTGAGGATGACATATTTGAAGAGGTCTGGAGTGTAGGCATAAACAAGGGTTCTAAAGATGAGGGTTTTTTTCAGAAGATAATGTACAGACTGAAAAACGGCTTCAGTTTTGGTTTGGCTGTTGAGTTAGAAGAAGAAGTGAATCTTGAGGGAGTAGTGCAGCTGGGTGGTGAAAACAGTCTTTTTAAACTAACCCTTGAGGATGGTTTTGAGGACTTTGATTTTGATAAAAAAGACGGATTTGAAAGGATTGTTATCTTAAGTGATACCATTCTGCCACCCAAAGCCCTTAAGTGGTGCGACTTTATTTTGGGTGAAAGCAGGATAATCAGAAACATAACAAGAACAGGAAACCGAAAGAGCTCGAGGAAGAGGGTGCTTGAAGCAGGAAGTGTTATCTATACCCATAACAGGCAAAAGCTAAAGGAGTTTCTGGATATAGCAAACCTGCAAAAAATAGGTATGAATAGATACAAGGAGTGTTGAAATGAATTACAAAAACAGGGTTTTTATTATCGAGAATATTACAAACATGCATGTGGGCAGTGGAGAGGCAAACTTTGGAATTATAGACAACCTTATCCAAAGGGATGTGTTAACAGGGTATCCAACTATACATTCTTCTTCATTGAAGGGTGCATTAAGGGAGTTCTTTGAGGTAGGCCTAAAAGAGAGCAAAGAATTTATAAAGTATGTGTTTGGTGATGAAAACAAAAATCCCGGTAGTGTAAAGTTTTTTGAAGCCATGTTTTTAGGCATGCCCTTAAGGAGTTCAAAACAACCGTATGTTTTTGCAACATCGGCATTCGCCTTAAAGAACCTGCTTGATTTTCTTAACCATTTGGGTGTTGAAATGCCGTTGAATGAACAATTGAAAGGGTTTCTTGAAGGAATCAAAGATAGCGGTAATATCATTTCAAACGGCGATTACGAGGTAGAAGATGAAGATAAAAAGGTCACTAAAAGTGATGTTGATTTAAGCGTATTAACCGAACTTTTCAAAGAGGAAAGGATAATAGTGTATCCTGAGAAACTTGAGTACAAATTCAAAGAGTATGTGGAGGATTTACCGACAATAGCCAGAAACAAGTTAGAGAATGGTATAAGTATAAATCTATTTTACGAGGAAGTTTTGTCCAAAAAGAGCAAATTCTTTACTGTATTTTCCTTTCCAACAAATTTAAACAAAGACGACAAGGAACAATTGGAGAGGTTTGAGGAGGGGTTTGTATCTGAGATAACATCACCCAAAAATGTAATTCAACTCGGTGCAAACGCATCCATCGGTTATGGAATATGCAGATTCAGGGAGATAGAAAAATGAACAAGGTGGAGAAATATATACCGAAAGCTTTAGAGGCAGTAAAAGAGAAAATAGCATCTAAAGATGGAAAGGTAGCAAAGGAATACAACGGATATATATCATCATTTGGTGCTTCAATAAGACAGGCAGGCATCTTGCCAACAGTGCTGTTTTTTGAAAACAGAAATGCGGGTTCTCAAGAGGATAGAAGCAAGGTTTTAAGGGCAATCGAATACATATTAGACATAGGTGAGGGTCAAATTAAGGATGTGGCACTAAAGAAAAAAAAGGACATCGAGGCGGCCGCTGTCGCACTTAAGCTTGCACTCAGAACATTTAAACTTGAGGGGCAGGAGAAAAATGAACAAAGGCAAAAATGAGAATGTAATTGTTAAGGGCAATTTAGGGTGGCTGTTCTATAAGAGGTTGTATGTTAAATCAAATAAAGGTGGAAATAAGATTAAGGTTGATAGCGGGGTTCTTGATGGTCTTAAGTCAAGGGTTGATTATGAGGATGACCTATTAAAGGAAATCAGATTAATATCCACACACGGCTTTAGACTCAAAGTAGCATATCCGGGTCTCCTTGTAGGTGTAGGTTATTTTCACGGTCTTCCTGATGACAACTCGGATATAAAGATGGGTTTCTACTTTGATTACACAACGGGTTTGCCAACTATACCATCAAGCAGCATAAAGGGGGTTTTAAGGAGTTTCTTTGAGGATACCGACAAAGCCATCAAGAAGGAAAAAGAAGAATTTATAAGGGATATTCTAAGAAAGAGAGACCTAAACATAGACCAACTCAAGGATGAAATATTTGAAGGAATAAGACATAAAAACGGTTCCAAAGAAAACATACCCCTGTATGAAAGGGACAAGTTTCTCGATGCTTGCATTGTAACAAAAAACGCCCCTATTTTGGCTGAAGACTATCTTGCACCACATGAACCGTTTAAGGAGCCAATACCTATAAAAATGATTAAAGTCAGGCCTGGAGTTGAGTTTGAATTTAACTTTATACTCCGCGACGGGATTATATCCGCAGATGAGAAGGAATACTTGTTCTTTAGGTTGTTGTTGGAAGGTGGAATAGGAGCAAAAACGGCATCGGGATATGGTCATTTCGAGATGGTTGAGTTGGACGAAGCCAAGAGAAAGAGAGATGGGGAATTAAAGGCAAAAAGAGCAGAAGCCGAAAAAGAGCAAGAGGAGAGAAGATTAAAGTCTCTGTCAAAAGAAGAAAGGCTGTTTGAAGAGTATAGAAGAAAAAATGAATTGACAGAGTTGGTCAACAAGATGAAAAACAATGAGATTGACCCAAATGAATATGACTTTAAAAAGCTTGCAGCCTTTATAAAAAACGAGTTTGATAAAACCCCCAAGCAGAAAAAGAAGAAAATGGGCAAGAAGGCAAGGGAAAGGATGGAGTATATTCAAAGTTTACTAAACTAAGAGGTAAGTTTTGATACTGGTTAGCGTAATCGGCGATTATTTTTCATCTGTTGCGCCTATTTTTTATCAGCTCAAAGATGAAATAAAGACGCATATTATCATCTCAGACAAATCCGAAAGATCGAAAAAGAAAGCCCATAAATTCAAAAAGGGTGTTGATGGTTTCTGTGATAAATATAACCTCGATATAAGAAACACGCTTTATACTATCGATGAACACTCTTTTTCATCTATCGACAAGGCTATAAGGTTTATTTTTGATTTGGCAGATAAAGATATCTTTATTAACACAACCGATGGGCTGTCTTTTATTAACACCTATATGTCACTAAAAACCCTGCCGCTTGGCGCAAAAATTGTCTCATACGATATATTTGATAATGTTTACTCAATCGTTGATATGGGTGGCATAAAGAAGGAAAAAATAACAGATTCAGTTCCAATAAAGGACCATTTTTTGCTCAAAGGCATTGAGGTTTTAGAGTCAAAAAGCGAAGTTATACCCAATAGGCATCCAGAAAAAATAAAATTGCTATTTACAAAACTGTTTAGAGATTACATCGACTTTAAAAGGGCCTATGTTTTGTCTGCAAACAAGTTTGATTTTTTGTTTAATAATGAAAAATTTAAGGATGTAAAAAGAATTCTTAAAGAGATTGGCCTGTTGGATAAATTTAATAAAGTTGAAAATTTTAACCAAGTTATATTGGGCGATCCGCTGGAATATTATGTTTATATCTTAGCAAAGGAGCTTGGCTTTGACGATGTTAGGGTGGGTTTAAGAATAGAAAACGAGGGTGTTGAAAATGAGTTTGATGTTTTACTAATGAAGGATAATCATTTGCATGTTATAGAGTGCAAGAATAGAAGACCGACAAGTTGGCGTAACCAATATGGCGTGAATTTAGAAAGCCTGCTTTTTAAGTATGCGACGCTTAAATCTATTATAGACGATGAGGGTAGGGGGGCCGTCGTTATAACAGGTAGATTAAGCGATATAAGATACGAAACCATAAAAAGGGGCTCGATTCACAACATAACCTTTATGAGCACCAATAGGTATTTAAAGGACAACATGAAGAGATTTTTCCTTGAGGGTGTGAATGATATTTACCAGGGAGAATTTAAAAAGAGTTTCTTTAAAAAGAGAAATACATTTACCAGAAAAGGAAATAGAGAACCTATTTAGAGCTCTCCAAAATTCTACTTATATACCAGAACCCCCTCAAAAAATAGAGTTAAAAAAACACGATAAGATAAGACCCATAACAATAGCCTCAAAAAAGGATAAAATCGTACAGGCATTGCTTCACGAATATCTAACAGAACTGTTTGATTCTTCATTTTCAGATAAATCCTATGCTTACAGGCCAAACAAAGGACCACTAAAGGCGGTTAATAGAACCTTTGACTACATAAAAAGGGGCGAAAAATATGTGCTTAAAACAGATATAAAAGATTTCTTTGAGACAATTGACCACTCCCTTTTGATTTGCATGCTTAAAGAGAAAATAAAAGATGATAGTCTGATAGATTTGATTATGATGTATATAAAAATTGGAACTGTTAAGAATTTGGAATATGAGGATCATAATCTTGGTGTTCATCAGGGCAATATAATATCTCCCATACTTTCAAATATATATCTTGATAGGATGGACAAGTTTTTAGAGAGACACGGATTTAATTTTGTTAGATTTGCCGATGATTTTGTTGTTTTTGCAAAGACGCACGATAGAATTGAACTCATCCACAGAAACCTAAAGAGATTTCTAAAGGTTTATAAACTGGGTCTGAATGAGGAAAAGACATATATAACCACAACCGACTCCGGCTTTGCTTTTTTAGGAGCCTATTTTACAAACAGATTCAGGACAATTGATAAAGAAAGAGTAAAAAGAATCCAACAGAAACTTCAAGACTACTCCCGTTTACCGTTTGATGAGTATGTAGAGAAGATGAACACATACTTTACAGCTTTAAAAAATTATTACCTAAGAATCTCACCAGATAACAAATTCATTAAATCTGCCGTTATTGAGTCTCTTACAAACGCTATGATTATTTCAAAAACGAAAGGGTTTGTAGCATCAAAGAGCAAACTCAGAGAGAAATCTAAAAATATTCTATTTTTGAACATGTTTACAAATAAACAAGGCGTAATAAATCTATGTTTGAAAAAAGCCCACAATAAACTCATAACGGTAGATCAGAAGATAAAAAAGAAGAAGGTTGAAACCCAGAAAAGGCTCCTTGCCTCATCCGTAATCCATGTCAATAGATTTGGCGTTATGCTGGGTGTTAGTAGGAATAAGCTTGTTTTGAAGAAAAACAGGAGAGTGGTAAAATCCTTTCCTATTAAAAAGGTCGAAAGGATAATTTTTGAAGGAAGGGGTTTTCTTTTAAGTAGCGATGTCATTTATCGATGTGCAAAAGAGAAGATTTTTTTGGATTTTATTGATAAAAAGCACTTTCCTTATGCAAGTATTAGCTACTACAAGGCTTCAACGCATCAAAATATACACAAGCAAGCAATTATTTTAGGAACACCGAAGCAACTTGAGATTGCAAAATCCTTTGTTTTAGGAAAACTCAAAAATCAGAAAAACTATTTGAAGTACCTAAACAAATACCACGATATATTGGACATAGAAATAAATGGGCTCAGCCAATCTATAAAAAAGGCTGAAAAAGCAAGAGATATAAACTCTTTAATGGGTATAGAAGGCGGCGGCTCAAATCTTTATTGGAAGGCCATCTCAAAAGTCATAAAAAGGGATTTCTCAAGGATAACAAAGGATGCGAAGGATGAAATTAACTCAGCCTTAAATTACGGCTATGCCATACTATACGGCAAAATAAGGCAGGCTTTAATCTATGCTGGCCTTTCTCTTCATATTTCATACCTACATACTCTTGATTCTACCAAACCAACGCTGGTATTCGATTTGATTGAGGAATTTAGAACTTACATAGTTGATAGAACCATTTTTTCCATGATTAATAAAAACGAAAAAATAGAGGTTGATTTGGAGGGTAAGCTTACACTGGAGTCAAAAAAGAACATCTCAAAAAACATTTACGAACGCCTTGCAAGTTATACTATCTACAGAAAGGAGCAAAGAAAGTTGGAAAATGTCATATTTATGCAGGCTTTAAGGCTCAAGGATGCTATTTTAAAAGATAAAAAATACAGGCCCTTTATTGGAAGGTATTGATGTTTTTTCTTATTGCTTACGATATAGACGATGACAAAAGAAGAAAAAAGGTCGCTTCAATACTTGAAGGCTATGGTATCAGGGTAAACTTCTCTGTTTTTGAGGTTGAGCTTAACAAGACGCAACTAAAAGAGCTTGTGAGGGAGCTAAAAAGCGTTAGCAAAAGAAGAGATAATATTAGGTTTTACCACATCTGCAAAAGCTGTGTTGAAAAATCATTTTTACTTCATTCTAATGGCGGTGTTTTCTGTGGTTTTGATGGTTTTGTATAACGGTTTCGATTCTCCAACTTTTTTACCCCTTATTTTTTACATAATTTCGTTATCGCTTCAAAAAAGTTGGAGAATCCCATATTTTTGTCTTTCTGAAAATCGATTCTCCAACTTTTTGATTTTTGCGATTTTTGGATGTTGATTTGACGCCATTTTCTAAGGGGTGTTTTTGCAAAAGTTGGAGAATCGAGGGTTATTTTGTATCTTACAAGGTGATTCTCTAACTTTTTCAAAAGTTAATTTGTTGTCAAAACGCCAATATCTGAAAATGACATGCCCAGAATGCAGGGTTTGAAAATGAATTTAGGCATACATTCTCCAACTTTTTTCTATCACTGCATAGAAACAACAAGAACCATTGATTTGAAAAAATCGGCAATTTGCATTATGCTTAGTTATAACACCAGTCGACTGGGGAGTATGTTAAATGGTGATTTCGAGACTTTTTTAATAAAATCAATAAATCTTTGTCTCGAGATCTCGTCGACTGGGGAGTATGTTAAATGGTGATTTCGAGACGTCTAACGGCCTCATTCAAAACACCTCCTTTAGTTTATTTTGTCGACTGGGGAGTATGTTAAATGGTGATTTCGAGACGGATTGTTGTTATAGCAGTACCCACGTAGAATCCATATTGTCGACTGGGGAGTATGTTAAATGGTGATTTCGAGACTTCGTTTCCTCGTCCAGCTCTGTGGATCCAATAATGGCTCCGAACAGTCGACTGGGGAGTATGTTAAATGGTGATTTCGAGACAATACAACAATTTGTTTAATAACATTACAACATCATCAACTTTTGTCGACTGGGGAGTATGTTAAATGGTGATTTCGAGACTCGATCCTACGAAGCAAATATTTCAACTCTATCAAGATTGTTGGTCGACTGGGGAGTATGTTAAATGGTGATTTCGAGACTTGCTATAATCCCGTAAGGGACTTCACCAAGTGTTTTCTTCGTCGACTGGGGAGTATGTTAAATGGTGATTTCGAGACACTTGGGTGATTTTAGGGATAATATACATAGCAATCATTGTCGACTGGGGAGTATGTTAAATGGTGATTTCGAGACACCACGTCTGTATAGTGTTCCTCTTTGACTTTTTGCAGTTGACCCGTCGACTGGGGAGTATGTTAAATGGTGATTTCGAGACAGATGTAACAACTCCTACATAGAACCCTGTCTTGAACCATTTCTGTCGACTGGGGAGTATGTTAAATGGTGATTTCGAGACTTGATATGCTCTCTCCCAATCCATATTGAGGAATCCGTTAGAGTCGACTGGGGAGTATGTTAAATGGTGATTTCGAGACATATCAGGAGGCAATTTGTCAGTGGTAACAAGAACTTTGTCGACTGAGGAGTATGTTGAATGGTGATTTCGAGACAAGTTGACCAAATCCCCCAGATGCTCAAACTCCTTGCTCCAGGTCGACTGAGGAGTATGTTGAATGGTGATTTCGAGACAAGTCTCAGCATCCGTAAACTGTGGAGCAGTTCTTCGAATGAAAGTCGACTGAGGAGTATGTTAAATGGTGATTTCGAGACCTCAATCCTATCCCCGAGAAGGCTTGAGTCCTTCTCAAGGGTTTGTCGACTGAGGAGTATGTTGAATGGTGAATTCGAGACAGTTTTTGAAGTCCAAGTAAGAAATCCTCTGCTCTAGAAGTCGACTGAGGAGTATGTTGAATGGTGATTTCGAGACGTGTCTGGACGGTCGATATTTGTCAACTCGTCCAGAAAGAGCAGTCGACTGAGGAGTATGTTGAATGGTGATTTCGAGACTTTTCTCAAACTAAGTAAGAAATCCTCTGGTCCAGAATACATGTCGACTGGGGAGTATGTTAAATGGTGATTTCGAGACGAATTCACCATTCTGACACCTCCTCTAAAATTTTATTCGAGTCGACTGGGGAGTATGTTAAATGGTGATTTCGAGACATAAAACCTATTTTTATAAAGAGGAGCCTCAAAGAAGACAGCGGGTCGACTGGGGAGTATGTTAAATGGTGATTTCGAGATGGTTGAAGCAATGTGCTGTTCAGCCACAAGTATTCATAGGAGGTGCAAAATGAAGACTGCTGTGAAGATAGCAATTATTGTGACTGGTGTTGCCGGTCTGATACTTTTTAGAATTAAATATCCTGGTGCAAAATCACCAATTATGATGTAGCGTAGACTAAAGAGTACATTGAATGGTGGTTTATCAGCTATACCCCAATTTTCACATACGGAAAGAAATTAGAATACTTGAGTGTTTTGTTATATTGATTGAGGGAGAAATAATAAAAAAGGAAGGAGTGGAAAACAATGGGCTATCCCGTGTTTTCCACCTATTTTATCGAGGTAACTCTGACTATTTGAATTTTATTTCGAGCTCTATTTGAGTTTCTCCTTTTCTGCCGATAATAGATTCAACATTAGTTATAACCCTACACTTTTAAGACAATCTATTCTACTTGTTACTTCGTTCTTTTCACTTTTTAGTGATAAAATTTCAGTCTCGAGCTGCTCTTCTATAGGTCCGTAAGATTCATTTATAGCTTCCTCAATAAACGACTTCAAATTATTTTCAATCTCATTGGTTATCTCTCTTGCTAAACTATTAGCTCTAATCATATTTTCTCTTAATTCTTTCTCCATGTCCATTTGCTTTTTGATTGAAATACCAATTTCCACAATAGAAAAAATTACTACCAAGCGCTGGGCCCATTTTCCTGCCCATTTAGTAAGCGTTCTTTTCCACCTTCCTTTAATTCCAGGTACTTTAAATTCTCTTAGTTTTAAAAGAAGAGAATATAGGCCTTTTTGGGTTACTTCTTTGTTTTTTAGCACTTTCAAGCCACTCTCAATGTACTCTCCTATTCCAGAGTCTTCTCCACCTAATTGGTTTTCTAATTCCTCTAATTTTTTAATGGTTAGATTTACCTCGCCCAGAATAAATTCGGATGATTGTTGTAATTTATTGGAAATTTCATTCTGTATTTCCAATATTTCTTTTCTAATGTAGTTTTCTAAAGTGTAAGAATCCGTATTTTCTAACAACAAGCTTCTAATCTTTTCCCTCATATCTATGATTTTCTTCTCAATTAAAGCAAAAGCCTCGTATTTCACCCTTTCCTTTCCTTTTCTTATGCTTAATGGCACCCTTTCTTTTTCTTTTAATACTGCATCTTCTATTTGATTGCTTAGAGATTCTATCTTATCACTAATAAAATTAGAAATGAGGTTTTCTACGGTCGTCAATATATTTTCTTTAGATTGCATAGCTGCCTTTACTATGGCTTGTTCAAGGGTCCTTATCCCGCTTTTCTCTAATAATAATTCCTTGTTCTCTTTTTTTGCTTTTAAAGCGCTTTTTAGGTTAACAAAATAACTTTCTATATTATCAGACTTAAAACCCGTTTCGTTCATTACTTTAATTAAGTTTCCCTCGATTCTATTAAGCATTCTTTGTCCTTCTTTGTTATCAACACCACTTTTGTTGTTTAGAACAATTATGACCTTCTTATTCATCTTTAAAATTTCTATTATTTTCTCATAAACTTTTCTCTCTTCAAAAGAGGCATCACTGCTCATCACAAAAAGCACTACTTCGCATTTTTTTAGATGTTCTTCTGTTACCCTCTCATGTTCTATAGGTGCATCGATTCCTGGCGTATCATAAATGATAACACCGTTAATTTCATATTTCTGCACCTTATCAGTTTTTGGCACATCATCTACCTCGGCCACATCTCTTCCAAAAAGGGCGTTTATTAATGTGCTTTTTCCAGAATTATATATGCCGTAGACCATTAAATAAGGTCTGAATTCCTCAAGTTTCTCTCTAACCTTTTTTTCTAATTCGAGAACATCAGAATCTCCTGGCAAACATTTTTTTATACTTTCGATTTTTTCAAGATAGTAGTTTTTGTTTATCAAGCCATTTTCCATACTTCACCCCCTTATTTCTTGCAATAACCTATTCATTTCATTTTCAAAATTCTCTATCAACTCATGTATTTTGAGTGTCGCTTTATCAATTTCGTACAAAAAGCTCTCCAAAATATAGTCATAAGCACCTTGAACCTCTTCAGTTTTGGTTTTGATAAGATCCTCTCTTAGTTTTGCCAGCGTTTCTTCTTTTGTATCACCGATTTTTATTGTTTCTACCTTTGTTGTGGAAACAGCTTTACCAGCTTGCATTCCCATGATTAAACCTACTACGCCACCAATTATTGTGCCTATTGGCCCTGCTTCTGATCCCACAATAGCTCCTTCTATGGCTCCACCAATAACTCCACCAATAGCTCCACCAATAACTCCACCTACATCCTTGTATACTTTTTCTCTTGAAATCTCTATCTTCTCATGCTTTTCTTTTATCTTGTATTTTTCTGGATCGAGATTGATACTAAAATTGAGCAATGCTTGATCGAACTCATCAAAAACACTTTTTAAATTATCTATCGTAAAACCTTTAATTTCATCGTTAACCTCTTTAACTATCTCTTTTACCTTTAACTTGATATTCGTAGATTCTATTTCTCCTCTCTTTTTAGCTACAACAAAGTTTACAATTTGATAAACATCGTTTACCGAATCGCTCTTTAGTCTCTCAAGTTTTTTTCTTATTTCCGCCTTTTTCTCATCGAGAAAAGTGAGCTGTTTTTTTAGATTGCTTATGTTTTCAAGTACGGTATTTTCTATAAATCCTCCTATTCTTTCTTCTCTTGAGCTTTTTTTAACAAATTCGGCCTTTTTAACCAGTTTTTCATTCATAAGATGATAGAATTCTTTTATATTGCTCCCCTCGAACAACTCTTCGTTGTTTTCTTCAAGCCCTTTCTTTGCAGTTAAAACAGAGATAGATATTATATTTTTCAATATCTCATCCTTTACATCATTTATCTCTTCCTTAAGCCTTTTTCTTACATCTTCTTCTTGGGCCTTGCGTGTGCTTGGACTTTTGTTGACGATTATCTTAACAATTTCACCATCCTTTTCGTCTTCTTCAAATGTGTCTGATTTTGTAATCACAATATAGAAGACCTTGTTGTACTCTATTAGCTCGCCTATTTCTTTCATTTCTGTTCTTTGCATAGGCGAATCAGAAGAAGTAGGAAAGATTATAAAATCGGCTGCGTTTATATACTGTTTGGCCAGTTCGCCGTTTTCCTTATTCATAGACGCTAAACCAGGCGTATCAATCCAAGCTAACCCATCAAGCTTAAAACCCTGTATTTCCGAAGTACATTCCAAAGTGTCCGTCTTAAATCCTGAGTCATCCTTTATTTCCTGTAGCTCTTCTATACTTTGTTTATTACCCGCTTTGTCGTAAACAAAAAAGAACGGCTTTTTATTAAGTTTTTTGCTGATTGGGTTTTTGGCTACAAAATTGCCAAGCGTGCTTTTCCCTGCTTTCACTTTACCATAGATTATAACAACAAATTCATTTCTAAGCTCCTCCCTGAGCTTTTCCTCTTTGATTAATTTGTTTATTTCTGCATTCCAAGCATTTACACCGTTTTTTATATTCTCTAAAACATTGGTTGCCAGTTCGTACATGTCCCTATTTTTTCTTAAACTGCGCGCTATATCAGTTGCTTCCACTTTTTTGGAGAAACCTTCCAGTATCTTATTTATCCTCTCAAGAAATGCCTGGGAATCCTTTGAATGAACACTTATTTCCTCTATTCCCCTATAAAATTTCTCCATTACCTCAGTGTTCATCCCTGCATACTCCTTTTAATTTTTTCTAATTCATTAATCGCTTCAACTATCCTCTTTAACTCGCTTTCCTTTTGTTCTATCTCATAACAAAGGTTTTTATATTGTTCTCCTGCAGACACCAGAAAAACATTTTTAAAGTCTATACGTTTAGAGCCTAACTCATGGATATCCGACCCACTGGGCTCAAAGTTTATTGTAACTCCATATTTGTTTTTCATGAATATAGCAGATTGGCTTTTGTATGAGTTCAACTCCCTGCTTAATATATATCTTCGCCTCTCCTCTTCCTGTTTTTTTCTTTTTAAATACTCGCTCTCGTCTTTCTTTCTATAGGCATGAGATGGCGGTGTTGGCGTTGGCTCAGGGTCAACTAATTCTTTTATTTGATTATAAATGTATTCAACTAAATCATATATAATAAACATACGATCCTCCACTTATAAAGCTTTCTTGTACTCTTCTATTGTAGAATTTATTAGCCACAATTCCTCAAAAATGTCTGACTCAAATTTTTGCTTTTCTTGTGTTAGAATATTTACTTCTTTATACAGTTTTTTAGCTCTTCTGTTTAAATTAGATATTATAGAATCTATGGTTTTTATAACTTTCTCTTTTTTAGAAGCCATCATTTTGTCAGCATTTAATCTAATTATAGTAAAAATCGCATCCATCAAGGAAACTATACCACTTTTTTCAATAAAAATATTTTTGTTTTCCTTTACACCCTTAAAATACCTTTTGGCCGACACCTCTTTTATGTAAATATCAGCTCCTAAGTATTCCTTTATTTGGCTTTTTATTTTATTTTTTACCCTTTCAACCTCACCCTCTTCCAATTCATCTATACGAGACAACACAAAAATCGTTCTATCTGCAAATTCTCTAACATCCTTAAAACTCTTTCTAATCAGATGTAAAAACTCCACTTCTTTGCTTGCAAGCTCACCTGTTGAAGGGTTATGAACAAAAAGTATAGCATCAATATCCATGACAGCGTCTAAAACCCTTCTGTCGTCGTCTTCCCTTGCATCTATACCAGGTGTATCCATGTATACAAAATCATCCATATCTTTTATTTCTATTCTCTTTGTTTCTCTTTTGTCGGCTACTTTGAAAGTTCTGTTATCTAAATCGTCAATCAAAGCGTTTAATATTGAGCTCTTGCCGTGGTTATATAAACCTATAGCGGCAACTACAGGCTTTCTGTTTTTTTCCATATTCTCCAACAAATGTTTCAGTTTTTTTAGGTCTTCCGATGCTATTGGGACAAGTCTTTCTATTTCTATGATTTTTTCCATTGCATCCATTTCTTCACTCCTCTAAAGTGTTATTAGAGTTTCACCTTGAATATAGAGTGAAACATAAGCTTTAGAAAAATTATAAAGCAAAATTAATAGCTTTGGGTCTATTTCAAAATAATTAATAACTTTTTTCAACAGTTCATTCTCTTCAATACTCATATAATCATCAATTAAAGCAAGGCTAAACAGCTCAACAACTACAATGTTTTTAGAAATTTTCCTTTTAAAATTAGACAGAACATCATATAAATCAAACTCTTCCTCGTTAAAACCAGGGTCTTCCATATTCATTTCTCTCAAAAAAGAAGAGACAATATCCTTTTCTTCCTTTGAAAACCTTTTGTCTATTTTCGCCAGGTAATAAGCAAGTTTAATAAAAGCTTTTTTTTCGTCATCAGTGAGTTTATTCAGAAACACATTACACCTCCTAAAATTGTGTTTTTACTAAATTCTAATCCCATAAACTAACCCTGTCAAATACTATCCCCACCTCTGTTGATTCTCCAACTTTTTTACCCCTTATTTTTTACATAATTTCGTTATCGCTTCAAAAAAGTTGGAGAATCCCATATTTTTGTCTTTCTGAAAATCGATTCTCCAACTTTTCGATTTTTGCGATTTTTGGATGTTAATTTGACGCCATTTTCTAAGGGGTGTTTTTGCAAAAGTTGGAGAATCGAGGGTTGTTTTGTATTTTACAAGGTGATTCTCTAACTTTTTCAAAAGTTAATTTGTTGTCATGACGCCAATATATGGAAATGACATGCCCAGAATGCAAGGTTTGAAAATGAATTTAGGCATACATTCTCCAACTTTTTTGCATCACTGCATAGAAACAACAAGAGATATTGATTTGAAAAAATCGGTAATTTGCATTATGCTTAGTTATAACATCAGTCGACTGAGGAGTATGTTAAATGGTGATTTCGAGACTTTTGCAGTTGACCCTCGAATGTCATCATAACTCACCTGTCGACTGAGGAGTATGTTAAATGGTGATTTCGAGACATAAAATGTATGTTTCCAGCTTTCGCTCTGACATTCTGATAAGTCGACTGAGGAGTATGTTAAATGGTGATTTCGAGACATTAGATACAAAATAAAACCGAATGAAATGATTATAATAAGTCGACTGAGGAGTATGTTAAATGGTGATTTCGAGACTCCATCCAGTCCTCTACTTTCGGAGCGTCTACTTCAAATGTGGTCGACTGAGGAGTATGTTAAATGGTGATTTCGAGACATTCTTTTTTAAGTTCCTATAGAGTGTGAGAATAGAAGTTGTCGACTGAGGAGTATGTTAAATGGTGATTTCGAGACATAATCAAGCCGCTGCAGAACCCATATTTGAACCAGTCGACTGAGGAGTATGTTAAATGGTGATTTCGAGACCTTTCTCTATATAGTTATCTGGTTTGTCTTTCAGTAGTAGTGTCGACTGAGGAGTATGTTAAATGGTGATTTCGAGACGAAATACTCGTTGGGTTTATCTTTTAGCAATAACTTCGACAGAACGTCGACTGAGGAGTATGTTAAATGGTGATTTCGAGACCTGCGTTGCTATACATCGGAGCTGTTCGCTTAATAAAATTGACAAGTCGACTGAGGAGTATGTTAAATGGTGATTTCGAGACGAGATATTTCGCCTCAACGAGCAGTGTTCCGACGATTAGACCGGAGTCGACTGGGGAGTATGTTAAATGGTGATTTCGAGACGAATGCCACATAATCTAGATGATGTCCATTCAACTCGTATTCAACTGTCGACTGAGGAGTATGTTGAATGGTGATTTCGAGACGTGTACTGAGGAGCAGACCTTTTTATGAAATTGATTAGTCTCGTCGACTGAGGAGTATGTTGAATGGTGATTTCGAGACATCTTTAAACCATTTCCTTAGCTGTTGCGCAACAAACTGTCGACTGAGGAGTATGTTGAATGGTGATTTCGAGACATTCCATCATCCCAGAAATATACGTTAATCTTAGTCTTGTCGACTGGGGAGTATGTTGAATGGTGATTTAATTACTCCCCGATTTTGATATTTGTGAGATCTATTGACTATTGGGATTGAGTATGCAAAATAGTGATATGGTTTTCCTATTAGGTGGCAGAGATTTGGAGATGTGCGCCATAAAGAGGATACTAAAAAAGCATGGCGTTAAGTTTATCGACAAAAACCTTGAGTGGGGCGCAAAGATTAGTGCATACAAGTCAGAGCTTGAGCAGTTCAAAAACCAAACAATTTATGCCGTAGAGCTTGAAAACGACCTTAACATAAAAAACGGCAATGTTGTTTTTATAGACCACCACAACGATAATTCAGATAAACCCTCAAGTATTGAGCAGGTAGCAGTGATTTTAAATCATAAATTAAGCAGATTTGAATATGCAGTTGCGTTGAATGATAAGGCTTATATTAAGGCCTTAATGAACGAGGGATTTGGCATGGCTGATATAGAAAGAATAAGAAGGCTGGATAGACTGTGCCAGGGTGTGTCAGAGCAAGAAGAAGAAGCGTCAAAGAGTGTGGAATTAAAGAGAATTATTTACTTTAACTATGAGCGCTTCTCCCCGCTTTGCGATAGGATTTTCTTTGAAAAGCCGTGGATGGAGTTTATTGTCTATAATGATAGGCTTGCGATGTTTTATGGCTTTGATGTGGAGGATTTACAAAACTATCTTGAAAAAATTGGGATTAAGGCCGATTTTTGGGGAGGCGGCGAAAGAGGGTTTTTGGGCGTTAATAAAAAAATAGATAAAAATGTGCTAAAGAGGGTTCTAATGGCTGTTGGTAGACCTGTTAGTACACATACCTTTATGTTTCCTTTTGTGATCAAGGATTACGATAAATTCAGAGATGCGCTCAATAAATGTGAATTTGGAGAGTGGCGGGAAGCTAAAACAGAATTGAACTCTGCTGGGCTTTATAACGAGTTTTCTTATTTTTATCCGCATATAAGAAAAGTGCTTTTTCCAAGAACTGGTGAAAATTCTCTAAGTGAGACAAAAGAGTTAATCGCTGAAGAAGGATCTGTTTATAAAATCAAAATCAAAATGAAAAAAGAAGAGAATGAGTTTTCTTTGATTTTAGAGAAGCTTACGCTTTATGTGTTCGATAAAAGTATTGGCATTTTATCGTTTCATCTTAAAAACTACGAATACAACGAAAATGAGATACTCAAGATAAACGACTTTGGAAGAAGGATATATCCGCAATTTTTGAAAAAAAATAATGATTTTGTGGAAGCAGCGAAAGATGCTTTTTTGGCGGATAGGATAGAACTTAAGATAAACGGTCATACTGTTGTTGAAGACTTTTCTAATTTTAAAAGCTTGGATGGTGAGATTGCCAAGTTGGATAGGGTTGAATCAAAGATGATACCGTCGTTTATCAAAAAGATAGTCGGAGATGCGGTTCTGCCTATAATTGACGATAGGATGTTTGTTGTCAGCTTTCATTTGGATGAGAAGAAAAGGGTTTTAAATAGGCTTATGAAGTTCGATAGTGGTGAGTATGGTTATGTTGATGACGATTGGTGGTATAAGTTTCTGTTTGTTGATGGAAAAGATAAATCATGTGCCAATAGGGTTTTTTGTAAGGAGGTCGTGAAAGAGTCAACTTACGATAGATGGATTGATTGGGGCACTTTATGGGGTATAACGAGATATTCGTTTGTGGGCATAAGCAGCGCGGATTTTATCATGGAGCATGCAAATAGCATGTATTTCGATATGGTTATTCTTCTATTGTCTTATAAGGCCTATCTTGTTTATCTGAATACACAGGTGCAAAAAATGGTGCAATTGATAAGCGAAAAAGAGAGTTTTGATAATATATCAGAAGAGGCAAAGGGGATTTATGAAAAATACTTAAGTTTTCTAAACGGCATATATTTCAAGGAAATAACACCCCAGGATCAGGGTATTGAAATTTACAGGAAGGCCTTTGCTGTGATGGGCATAGAGGGTTTGCTAAAGGATTTTGATAGGGAGATTGAAGAGCTGAACAACTATATCAATTTCAGGGTTGAGAGTAAAAGGAATATGGAGCTGGATAGCCTGAATAAGCTGGGCTATCTTTTGCTGCCTCCATCTTTAATTGCAGGAATCTTGGGTATGAATGTGGGTAATTTCGATAAATGCAACAATTTTTTAGGAATAGTGTTAGGTATCTTCGCCCTTGTTTTATCGTTTGTTGCGGGCTTTCTTGGACTTAAACAAGGCAAATACACAAAACTTTCTGGCCTAATACTATTTCTTATCTCCTTTGCAATTGTAATATTATTGAGTTTCGGATGTTTTTATTTTTCCGGGTAATACTAATTCAGCTTTATAGAGGTGCAAAACCAGCACCCCAACTCACCATTCCCAACCCAAAATCCAAAATCCTTCATTCCCCGCCCCCCCTTTTTTGCACCTCGTAGATGGAAAAAAGGGAATTCCCCATCCACCCATTTACCCATCTACTCATTCACCCATCCACCCTCTCAACTTCCCACTGGCTAATATTCCTCTCCTTTGAGTCAAACACCATACCAATGAGGTATATCTCTTTGTTCTCATTCAGGTATTTCTCGTAGTATCTTCTCTCTTTTATCTGCTTTATCGGCTGCTCTTTTGCATCAACCTTGAACTCAACAATCAGTATCTTATCCTCTGTCTTAACTGCTAAATCAATCCTTCCCCTGTTTGTTATATCCTCAGGTATCACATCATAGCCCAAAGCCATCAGGTAGACAAAAACAACGCTGCTGTAATAACCCTCGTAGTTTGATATTACATTGTTTACATAGTTTGTGTATGGAATAGAGGCAAAGATCTTCTTAAACAGTTCAACAAAACCGTTGATGTCGTTTCTGTTTAAATAGTTGAACATATCAAGGCGGTATCTGGCCTTCTGTTGTCTTTGGTTGGTTAGATAATCTATGAGGAGCTGGTTTAGTGAGATTCTCACCTCTGTGTTTGGTACCCTGAGTGTGTAGGTGTATCCCCCAAGGTTGTCTGCTATCCTTTTGTCAAATGTCAAATAACCTGTTTGCCAAAGAAGTGCCCTTAGGTCAATGTAGTCAACATCAAACGCATTCAGTATCTCTTCTGTAACCTCTGAGTATTCAAGCTCAGGGATATAGTAATCATCCTCTTTTAGTAATTCTATCAGAAACGATGGGTTTCCTGTCTGCCACCAGTAGTTGCGGAATGTGCCGTTGTTTGAGAGAAACAGAAGTATGTCAAATGGGTTGTATAGGGGTTTGCCAAAGTAGTTGTAGCCATTATACCACCTCTTGACCAACTCTAAGTCTATACCCTCTATTCTGTCTTTGAAGACGGTCAACAGATCATCATGTGTATAACCACAGATCTCTGCAAACTCTTCATTGAGGGTGATGTCCTCTAAGTTGTTCAAACCACTGAAGAGGTTGAGCTTTGAGAACTTGCTTACTCCAGTGATAAAGACAAACCTGATATATCTGTCGCTGTCCTTTATCACAGAGTAGAAGTTCTTTAGAATGTTTCTTGCCCTTTTTGCCATATCCTTGTTTGTGATGTTGTCAAGGATGGGTTTGTCGTATTCGTCTATGAGGATGACGACTCGTTGGGAGTGTTTAAGATAGGCTTCTTTTATGAGTTGTCTGAAACAGTCTTTGAAGTCATTTAGGTCTTTACACTCTAAACCCAGAGTCTCCAAGTTGTCCTCTAATATGTACTTTATCTCATTG
The DNA here is from genome assembly GCF_000526195.1 of Hippea sp. KM1. NCBI lineage: Bacteria > Pseudomonadati > Campylobacterota > Desulfurellia > Desulfurellales > Hippeaceae > Hippea > Hippea sp. KM1. Next base: position 1,146,278 of record NZ_JAFP01000001.1, on the reverse strand, counting down.
ATCGTCTGGCTCTCATCCAAAGAGTAATCCCCGCTGCCAAATGATATCCTTATAACAGGGTGGGGCTTGAAGTCATACTTGTCATAGATGTATAGTCCTTTGAATAGCTCCTTGTGTCCTAAGAATATCTCTGCCAATGTGTCAAGGAAGAGTGATTTGCCGAAGCGTCTGGGGCGGGAGAGGAAGTAATACTTGCCCTTTGTCAAGAGCTTGTATGCAAACTCTGTTTTGTCAACATAGTAATAACCTTCTTGTATGATCTCGCTAAAGGTCTGGATGCCTATTGGGAGTTTTTTCATAGCACTTGCACTCTAATAGGTGTAAGATTTAAATACAGGGTTAAAATTTAGCCCTCCCGTTGAGCTTTTCGAAATTTTATTACCGTAAGGCGATGTTGTCAATTGTTAATTCTTTTGGTCTGTTATTTTTCCTCTTGACTAATCGGGGTAAGATGAGTATATTCATTGGCGAGTGGGCCGCTAGCTCAGCTGGTAGAGCAACGGACTCTTAATCCGTCGGTCGTAGGTTCGATCCCTACGCGGCTCACCATTTTTCTTTTTTTATTTTCCTTATGGTGAGTATAGCTCAGTTGGCAGAGCACCAGGTTGTGGCCCTGGTGGCCGTGGGTTCAAGTCCCACTACTCACCCCATCTTTTTTAAAGGTAATCGCTGAATGATAATCATAAGCGAGAAAGAAGCAAATCCTGCTATAGCGCTCCTTAAAGCCGGCGGTGTGATAGTTTGCCCTGCTTTTACGATTTACGGTTTTAGCGCTTTTCTGTTCAGTGGAGCGGCAAACAAGAAGATCTATCTTTTCAAGAAAAGGAGCATGCATAAACCCTTTATTGTCATAGCCCATAAGGAATTCATATGGGATGTGGCAGGTGATGTCGATAAGGATAAGCTAAACTTCCTTTTGGATAGCGGCTTTAGCGTTGTGATTAAAACAAGGATTGATCTGCCGTGGTGGGCATCCTTTCTTCATAAGACCGCCTTCAGGCTTGCCAATACGGAGTTTCTTAAAAAGGTATGCTCTATTGAACCTATCACATCAACAAGTGCTAATATCTCCAATGCAAAGGAGGTAAACCTGCCCATTCAACTTATAAGGCTTTACAAAAATCGAGTGGATGGTATAGTTCTCGGTAAGGTTAAGGGCGTAAGCTCAACAATTGTAGAGCTTGAAGGGGGGAGGGTTAATATTCTAAGAAAAGGCTTTAATATAGAAAAGCTGAGAATGATGGGAGGTTGATTATGGTTAAGTTAGCAGATAGGATAAAACAACTGCCGCCTTATCTGTTTGCAGAAATCGATAGGCTCAAGGAAGAGGTAGCAAAAAGGGGCGTGGATATTATCGATCTTGGTGTAGGCGATCCGGATATACCCACACCAAAGGAAATTGTTGAGGTTGCAAAGAAGGCTATAGAGGATCCAGCAAACCATCAATACCCCAGCTATGTGGGTATGTTGAAATTCAGGGAGGCTGTTGCTAATTGGTATAAAAGGAGGTTTGGCGTTGAGCTTGACCCCGAAAGCGAGGTGGTAAGCCTTATAGGTTCTAAGGAGGGTATCGCCCATCTCCCCTTGGCCTATATAAATCCTTCCGATTATGCGCTTGTTCCTGATCCGGGGTATCCTGTATATCCGGTGGCGGTGATGTTTGCCGGCGGAGAGGTTTATAAGATGCCCTTAAAGGAGGAGAACGGCTTTTTAATTGACCTTGATAGCATCGATGAGGATGTTCTTAAAAAGACAAAGTTGATGTTTTTGGGCTATCCCAATAATCCCACTTCAGCCGTTGCCGATGAGGGTTTTTATAAAAGGGTTGTTGAGCTTGCAAAGGAGTATGATTTTATTGTTGCAAGCGACAATGCCTATTCTGAGATCTGCTATGACGGCTATAAACCCATCAGCTTTTTAGAGGTCGAAGGGGCAAAGGATGTGGGCATAGAGTTTCACTCGCTTTCAAAGACATTCAACATGACCGGCTGGAGGATAGGCTTTGCTGTGGGCAATAGGGATGTCATTGCTGCCCTGGGTAAGGTGAAAACCAATATAGACTCAGGCATATTTCAGGCCATTCAGGTTGCAGGTGCGTATGCGCTGGATAATGCAGAGCGCCTGAACTCTGAGATAATAAAGATATTCCAGAAAAGAAGGGATCAGATGGCAGAGGCCCTAAACAAGGCCGGTTTTGAGTTTAACACACCAAAGGCGACATTCTATTTCTGGGTTAAGGTGCCAGAGGGCTTTAGCTCTGCTGAATTCACCAAGAAGCTTCTGCAGGAAAAAGGCATCGTTGTAACGCCTGGAAACGGCTTCGGCGATGCGGGTGAGGGCTATTTTAGGATAAGCATAACCAATCCAAGGATAGAAGAGGCCGTTGAGAGGATAAGGAGTGCGGCCGTTTAATCGGTGGGTCTATCTGTCGATAGGGAGTAATGTGGGCAACAGAAAGAAAAACTTAAGATTGGCCGTTGCCTATTTGAAAAGGCGCCTCTCAGTGGTGGCCTGCTCTAAATTTTACAATAGCGAACCGTGGGGGTATGAGAGGCAAAAGAATTTTTGCAACATGGCGTTAAAGGTTAATACACATTTAAAACCTTATGAATTACTTAGGCTTGCTAAACAGATAGAAAAGAAATTAGGCAGAAATAAGAAATTTAAATGGGGACCGCGCACCGTTGATGTTGACATAGTTGCCTATCGCAATATAATGCTAAAAACCAAGCAGCTGTGGCTTCCCCATAGGTGGGCGGCCGAGAGGCTTTTTGTGATCGTGCCTCTTTTGGATTTGGGGGCGCATCTAAGGCTTAACGGTTTGAGCTTGGAAGAACTCAAGGGCAGGCTTGAAGGCAATCAGCACCTCAAGACCTGCTAAAAGGGGTATCTTATTTGTTGTTAATAGGCAGAAGACCCCAGATCGGGGCTTTGAGCCACCATAAAAGCGATTCAAATGGCCTGAAGATGCACCGGGTGGGTGTATTTTCAGGCTTTTTTTATTTGTAAAAAGGGGGTTTTTTTATGGCTATTACCGTTCCTAAGATTAAGGAGATGAAGGCAAAAGAGAAGATCACCATGATAACGGCATACGATTATACATCTGCTCGAATTGCAGATGAGGCCGGTATCGATATTATACTGGTGGGCGATTCCCTGGCTATGGTTATGCAGGGTAAGAACTCAACCATACCTGTGACGGTTGATGAGATGATTTACCATGCAAAGATGGTGCGCCAGGGGGTAAGGAATGCGTTAATCGTTGTGGATATGCCGTTTATGAGTTATCAGGCTGACTATGTTGAGGCTGTAAGGAACGCTGGCAGAATATTAAAGGAGACCGGCTGCGATGCGGTTAAGCTTGAAGGTGGAAGGGAGTTTGTGCCTACAATAAACAGCATTGTGGCAGCAGGTATACCCGTGATGGGTCATCTGGGATTGACACCGCAGTCGATAAACATTTTTGGTTCATACAAGGCCAGGGGCAAGGATGAGGCTGAAGCAAATAAGATCAAGGAGGATGCAAGGTTCTTGCAAGAGGCCGGCGTCTTTTCGATAGTGCTTGAGTCTGTTCCAAAACAGCTTGCCAGAGAGATTACAGAATCCGTCAAGGTGCCAACCATTGGCATAGGCGCGGGCGTTCATACAGATGGGCAGGTGCTGGTATTCCACGATATGCTGGGCCTGTTTGATGATTTCAAGCCGAAGTTCGTAAAGAGGTATGCCCATCTCAAAAAGGACGCTGTTGATGGTATAAAAGAATACATAAAAGAGGTCAAAAACGGAGAGTTTCCGACCGATGAACATTCTTACCTATGAGGTGCTAATATGAGGGTGGTTCATTCTGCCTTAGAGATGCAGGCCATTGCCAATAAATACAGGGAATGGGGCAAAAGGATAGGCTTTGTGCCTACGATGGGCTATCTGCATGAGGGCCATTTGTCGCTTGTTAGGAGGGCCAAAGAGGACAACGATGTGGTGTTTGTCAGTATATTTGTAAATCCGCTTCAGTTTGCGCCCAATGAGGATCTGGATAGGTATCCGAGGGATATAGAAAGGGATGAGGCTCTGCTGGAGGGGGAAGGGGTTGATTTTGTCTTTTATCCTTCCGTGGAGGATATGTATCCCGATGGATTCCAGACCTATGTGGAGGTCGATAAGCTAACCAGGGTGCTTGAGGGCAAGAGCAGGCCGACGCACTTTAGGGGGGTTACGACCGTCGTTGCAAAGCTGTTTAATATAACAAAACCCCACAGGGCGTATTTCGGCAAAAAGGATGCCCAGCAGTTGATAGTCATAAAGAGGATGGTCAAGGACCTCAATATGGATATAGAGATAGTGGGTATGCCCATTGTAAGGGAGAGCGATGGGCTTGCGTTGAGTTCCCGTAATAAATACCTCAATGAAGAGGAAAGAAGGCAGGCGGTGTGTTTGTATAGAGCCCTGTTGAGGGCCAAAGAGCTTATAGAGAATGGAGAAAAGGATGCGCAGGCAATCAAAAATGAGATGGAAAGGGTTATAAAAGAGTATCCGCTTGCGAGGATAGATTACATAAGCGTAAATAGCTTAAGCAGTCTTGAGCCTATAAATGAGGTCAAGGATGGCGATACGCTTGTCTCTTTGGCTGTATTTTTGGGTTCAACAAGACTCATTGATAACATGTGGTTTTGAAAAAAGTGTTTGGAGGTTTGAATAGATGTTGAGGGAAGTTTTGATTGGTAAGATTCACAGGGCAACGGTGACAGAGGCCGATTTAAACTATGTTGGCAGCATAACGATCGATGAGGATCTGATGGAAGCTGCCAATATGAGGGAGTTTGAGCTGGTTCATATCTGGAACATAGACAACGGTGAGCGCTTTCAGACCTATACGATAAAGGGCAAGCGCGGCAGCGGTGTTATATGTCTAAACGGTGCGGCTGCAAGGAAGGTGGCCGTGGGTGACAAGATAATCATAGCCGCCTTTGGCATGATGGAGGAAGAAAAGCTTGATGGGTATCAGCCACACATTGTTATAGTGGATGACAACAACAGGATAGTTGAGCAACATAGAGGTATGTAAATGCTGAAAGCGCTCTCTTTGATGGGGCAGTTGGGTTATGGCTATAACAAGGAGTCCTTTGATAGGGCTATAGCAGAGGATATCGATTATATCGGTGTGGATGCAGGTTCTATCGATTCAGGTCCGTTCTTTCTGGGTTCTGGGAGCATGAAGGCCAACTATCAGGCAACCCGCAACGATTTAGAGTATCCATTGATTGAGGCTTCAAAAAGGGGAATCCCCTTTATTGTTGGTTCTGCTGGCTATGCAGGGGCCGATGTTCACCTTGATGGGTTTATGGAGGTTGTTAGGGACATAGCAAGGGACAACAATCTCCATCTTAAGGTGGCAGTAATACATTCTGAGCTTGATAAGGAGTATGTGCTATCACTTTTAAGAGAGGGTAAGATTAAAAGCTATGAGGGCAATCCAGAACTCAATGAGGAGGATATACTCTCCTCAACACACATAGTTGCCCAGATGGGTGTTTCTAAGTTTATTGAGGCCTTGAAGATGGGGGCGGATTTGATTGTTGCAGGCAGGGCGACGGATGCATCCATCTATGCTGCATATCCACTCCTTAAGGGTTATGATCCTGCTTTGGTGTGGCATATGTCAAAGATTATCGAATGTGGGGCTTTATGCGCAAAACCGGCAAGCCCGTCTGATGCCCTTTTAGGTTTTGTTGATGATGATGCCTTCTATTTAAGGCCGCCCAATCCAGTTAGGAGATGCACACCGTCGTCGGCTTTAGCACATTCGCTTTATGAAAACACAGACCCGTATGTTATAGAGGAGCCAGATGGGACGCTATTTTTGAACAATGCCGTTTATGAGGAGTATGACCAAAGGACGGTTAGGATTTACGGTGCAGAATGGAAGGAAAAGAGCAAAAAGAGCTTTAAGCTTGAGGGTGCCAGGTTCTCTGGATATAGAACGATAGCCATAATGGGCATAAGAAACCCCGATATGATAGCTCAGCTTGATGGTATACTTGATGATGTTAGGGATAGGGCGGCAAGTGAGTTTGGTGATGGATTTAGCTTAACCTTTAGGCAATACGGCAAAAACGGCGTCTTGGGGAGCTTTGAGTTTGATAGTAATCTTCATGAGGTAGGCTTGATTGTGGATGTTGTTGCTGAGGATCAGAGGTTTGCCCATAGGGTCTGTTCCGTTGTGAAGGCCCATCTGCAGCATTATGATTACAAGGGCAGGATAGCAACAGGCGCCAATGTGGCTTTTCCGTATTCGCCGGCTGAGATAGATGTGGGCGGTGTGTATGAATTTAGTGTGTATCATATAGCAGAGGATGAGAAGATTGAGGATAGGTTTTATATAGAGGAGATAGAGCTTTGAGGTTGAAAGAGGCTGTAAGTGTTTTAAGGAGCAAGAATGCCGGTGTTTGGCATATAACGATAGATATTGTATTTAAGGACGAAGAGGTTTACAAAAAGGCCAAACTCAAGCTGAATGAGGATTTCTTCAAAAGGCTTTACAATAGGGATGATTTGAGGTATTTTGAGTGCGACGGTATTAATACCCTAAAGGTGTCGTTCTTGAGGGATTCGGCTGCAGGTTCTTTGACGGATACGGATTGTTTGGGCGCTAATTTCTATATACCCCTATTGGATGTAGAGATATGAGGTTTTTGGTTATAGGCAGCGGCGGTGTGGGATTGGGTCTTTCTGCATTCCTGTTGAATGCAGGTCAGGATGTGTGCCTGTTTTCCACAAAAAGGAGTTTTGATTACCTGCAAAGGGGCTTTAAGGTAAACGGCATATTCGGCGAGTTTGCCTTTGGGCGTGGTCAATACGATTTAATTAAGGGATTTGATGAGATAGATGATTCGTTCGATTGGGTTTTGATAACGACAAAAACCTATGTAAACGATAGGGTGGCTTTTGAGCTGTGCAGGGTTAAGGATAGGCTTAAAAATACCCGCCTGCTCGTTGTTCAAAATGGATGGGGCAATGCCGAGCGATTTGAGGGGTGTTTTTTTAAGGAGAGGGTTTTTTCAGCTCGTATAATCACCGGTTTTTACAGGAAATCGCCCAATGAGGTTGAAATTACAGTGCATGCAGATAAGATGGTTTTGGGCAACATCTTTAAAAAAGAGCTATCAAGTCAGACCCAGGGGGTTGTTGATGCCCTGAATAGGGGCGGATTCGATGCTGTGGTTTCTGAGGAGGTGGATAAGCATCTGTGGGCAAAACTCCTTTACAACTGTGCCTTAAACCCGTTGGGTGCTATCTTGAGGACAGAATATGGAAAATTGGCCGAAAAGCCCCAGACAAAGAGGATCATGGACAGAATCATCGATGAGATATTTGATGTTATGCATGCTTACGGCTATGAGACATTCTTCAAAAGCGCTGCCGAATATAAGGATGTGTTTTACTCAAAGCTGATACCCTTAACATACACCCATCGTTCATCCATGTTGCAGGATATAGAGAATTTGCAAAAGACCGAGATAGATTCGCTAAACGGTATTGTGGTTAGACTTGGAAAGGATAAGGGCATTCCAACGCCTTATAATGAGTTTATTGTTGAGCTTATCAAGGCTATAGAGCCTTAGCTTTTCTTGTAAATTAAACCGTTTGGTTATATATTCTCTTCGATGAAGAAGTTTAGATGGTCTGTTTTTTTATCTATAGCGTTTTCCGTTTTTCTCCATGCCGCTTTGTTTTTTGTTTTATTTATGCTTTTAAAACCGAAAGAACTCCCGATTCCAAAGCCGCCTGAGCAGGTGTTTGTTGATGTTGTTAGCCTGCCAGAGCCCAAAAAGGCAGTAAAACAGAAGAGTCAGAGCCAAGAAAAACACAAGATAGCGGCGAATATACAACGCAAGGGTGTGGCGCGGGTCTATTCGAAACAGGAGAAAATACCGCTTGGCCAGGCAAAGTCCCGATCCGTAAAACCCAGGGTATCAAAAAATAGGATAGAACATAAGACAGTTTTTAAGAAACCATCAAGGCAAAAAAAGGAATCCTCTGGCATAAATAGGCAGAAAAAGAGCAATATCGTAAAGATAAAGGGCGGCCTGTTTAGAGAGGGTGTATTAAACAAGAAGAGTGGTTTTGCTTCGGGCACATCCAGCCAGTATGAATACAAAAACGCCAAAAGAGAGGCCACAATAAGTATAGGAACGCAACAGCTAAAGTATGCATCCTATATGGCAAAGCTGAAAAACAAGATACAGGCTGTCTGGGTGTATCCCAATAAAGCCATTCAGACAGGCCAGCAGGGCGCCTTATTGATTCTGTTTAGCATAGATAAAAACGGTCGGTTGGTTAGATTAAAGCTTATACGCTCAAGCGGCTATCCCGTGCTTGATGATGCCGCATTGCAGGCTGTTAGGGATGCATCGCCGTTTGCGCCTTTGCCAAAACGGTTGGGCATAGATGTCTTAAACATCTATGCCACCTTTGAATACAAACTGAGCAACTATTTCATCTATTGATCTCTGAGTATGTGGCTTTTGCCTTGAGGGATTCGTATACAGAGACCCTTGATGGCTTGCAGTCTTTGCCAGTTAGGGCTTTCTTTAACTCATCGAATATGTATTTTGCTATCATCTCCGATGTCGGGTTTGTGCTTTTGAATGGTTCTAATTCGTTTAGGTATCTGTGGTCTAATTTAGACAGTATCCCTTTTGTAATGGCCTTTAGTTCTTTGAAATCTATGGCTATGTAGGCCTTGTCGAGTTTGTCGCATACAACACTTACCTCAACAATGAAGTTGTGGCCATGCAGATTCTCGCAGGCCCCGTTGTAATTGTTTAACCTGTGCGCCGCTGCAAAATCGTCTGTTATGGTGATTTCAAACATCAAGGCACCCCTCAATGCTTCTAAAGTGATACCCCACAAGGCCTGAGGGTATCTTTGGATAGAAGAATGTCGATTTCTGCGGGACGGTCAGGCCTTCTTCTGTGATTTTTACGAGCTGTTCGAAACTCATGGGTTTTAGAATAAAACCCACCTTTGCCTTCTGTTTGTCCACAAGCTCTATGAGTTCTTCCTCTGAATGGGCATAGCCGGATACGGTTTGATTCTTTATATCCTCATCGGTCAGTTTCAGTATGCCCTTATAGACTACATCCTCAAAGACCTTTGAATCGAGGCTGTTTAGTATCCCCTTTTGTCTTTTGCCCTTCAGTGTCAGGGAATAGAACCTCTTGTCTGTATACATGATGAAATCGGCAGAGGGGTTTCTGCCTTCTTCTATCTGGAAATACTCCTTAAGTTTCCCTATAAACGAGTCTAAATCGTTTAGTTTCTTTATCAATCTGTGTATAGCCCCGAGGCTCAATCCGCCATCCTCTGCCTCAACAAGCAGTATCATTATGTAATCAAATCCGCCCTCCTTGATGCCCTGCTCGTTGTAATGCTTTTTGATCATCAACGCCGTTTCGTATCTGTGGTGCCCGTCTGCGATGATAACTATCTTGTTGGAGAAGTCCTCTTCTATGGCCTTTATTGCCTCTTTGTCTGTAATCTTGAACAACCTGTGGAGCTGGCCTTCAAATGTGGCTTCAAATATAGGCTTTTTGCTTGAGGCCTTGCTTAGATGCTCCCTTATGGTATGGCTTTTGTCATACAAACCCATAATAGGGCAGAAGCTCGCATTTGTGGTTGTTATGAGGTTGAATCTGTCGATCTTGGGCCCTTTAAGCGTTTTCTCGTGTGGCCTTATGTGTTTTCCAAACTCCTCAAGCTTGAGTGCTGCAAGTATGCCTTTAAGCTGCCTCTTTTTGCCGTCAAATTCATAATCGCAGGTATAGCCGTAAAAGCAACAGTCGCTGTCAAACTTAAGTATCCCCTCATCGAGCCAATTATCTAAATACTCTTTTGCCTTGTCGTATACCTCAGGAAGCGTCAATCTAACCACATTGTATGGATTGTTTTTGTTAAGCTTGGCTCTGTACTCATCGCTTATAACATCGTAAGGCGGCGCCATTACGGATGCCTTTCTTAAGTCTTCCTTGTATAGAATACCCTTAAACGGATAGATATTTGCCATACAAACTCCTTCAATAGATGGGGTTTAGGTTTATCAGGTCAACTTCTTCGGCATAATCCTTTATACTGTGAATATATCTTGTCTTTGGTGTTAACCTCTCGTCGTTTGTCCTTACAACGGGCAGGTCTGTTTTATAGGCCTCCTCTTCCCTTATCCGTTGTTTTTGGCAGTTGAGTCTTACGGGCTTTCCATCTTCCCGAACATAATCGCAAAAGTAAAGGAGTGATGAGAATGTCTCGCTTACAACCCTGAATCTTGAGCCTTCGTATGCGGCTGCTGTAAGGTCCATGGCGTTTATTCTGTATGCTTTTACATTCTTTGAAAAGAACAGCCCTTTTAGGGTCGAGATAACCACACGCAATGAGGTGTGTCTGCCCGGGCCTGCAACGCAGTAAACCTCTCCAACATCATCGAGTGTGTTGTTAGTATAATACAGGGCATCATCCACAAGCTTTATCAATATGCGGGAGAAGGTCTTACCTCCTTTTAAGAAAGAGGTGTATAGCAATTCCCCACTCTCAAATATGGAGAGGTCTAAGAAGGTATTGCTTCCATCTATTATCAGGTTTATCATCCCTTAATTTTGCTGCTGCGGTGGTGTGAACTGAATCGGCGGTATAATCACCGGTGCAAGACCCATCCTCAAAAGCGAATTCTGAACAAGCTCCCTGAAGTAAGGCCAGCTATCTATCAGAACGGTTGATTCTGAGAATATGTTGAATATCTCATCGTCTATCGGACCGCCAACCTGAAAATCGAGCAAAAAGGTCGTTTCTATCTTTACAAACACATCGTTCTCGTCCTCTTTGTTGGCGATCTTTAGCGTATAATCCTGAAATACCCTTACGAAGTTATCTGCAAGAACCTGATAATAGGAATTCTTGTTGATATAGACCTTTTGCGTCTCGGGCGGTACATCCAACTTTTCATCGTCAAACTCACAACTCAGCTTTTTCATCCTTATGTTTACCAATGCCAGGCCGTTGTTAAACTGATTGTACCTTTCCTCTAAAGTAGCCATTCCTTACCTCCATTTAGATTGCACTTAGATTTCTATCCTTTTCTAAGATCTTCTTTATTCCGTTTTTTAGGAAATTAACCACAAGCAACTGACCGTCCTTGCTTAAAACCACGCCCTCGCCGTATACGGCATGCTTTATTCTATCGCCCCTTTTTAAAGAGGTGGGTTTTTGGGCTTGTTTTATCTCTAACAGGAATCTCGATGGTTTTGATGGCTGATACTCCATGCCCCTTTTTCTTGCCGATGCGTGGGTTATAAAGAGGTTGGTTTTGGCCCTTGTTATGGCCACATAGAACAGCCTGCGTTCCTCTTCTATATCCATCTCATCCCTTTTTAGGTTTTCGTTGGGGAAAAGCCCCTCCTCAACCCCCACTATAAAGACCGTGTTGAACTCCAGACCCTTCGATGCGTGTATTGTCATCAGCCTTACGCTTTCCTTCTGCTCTTCTAATTCGTTTGAGTAATCCAGAAGGGAGAGATCCTCCAAAAAGGCCTCTAAGCTGTCTAAATTACCCGCATTCTTAAGCTCCATGATGTTGGCTATTCTATCAAAATCGCCCGTTTGTTCAAGATGATTTTTAAAGCCGCTTCTGTCTATGATTGCATCTATGATCCTATCCACGCTCTGCTTGGTGTCTATTGTGAATATCTCTAAGAACTGTTTTAGTGCGTTTGTCTGCCTTGGGGTTAGCCTGTTATTTTCCAATAGCCACTGCGATGCCTCAAACATCGAGGTATCGAGGTCATCGCTTGTTTTTGAGATGGTTTGTATGAGCTTTGCCCCTATACCACGGGGGTGGGAGCCTATGGCCCTTAAGAATGCCAGATTGTCGCTTGGGTTAATCAAAAGCTTCAGATAGGCGATTACATCCTTAATCTCTTTTCTTTCCAAAAACCTCTTTGAGCCTATGATGTTGTATGGTATGCCGTATCTTATTAAGGCCTCCTCGATCGTTCTTGATTGGAAGTTTGTTCTGTACAATACGGCAATATCGGATAGGCTCTCGCCGTTGTATTGGAGCTTTTGTATTTGTTCTGCCACAAATGAGGCCTCTTCGTTTTCGTTTGCCAAATTTACTATGCTTATTCTGCCACCGATCTTGTCCGAATAGAGCCTCTTTTCCTTTCTGAGGCTGTTTTTTGATATCAATGTGTTTGCTATGTTGAGTATCTCCTGTGCCGAGCGGTAATTCTTCTCAAGCTTTATGACCTTGCAGTTATCGTATTCCTTGTCGAACTTGAGTATATTGTCTATCTGCGCTCCCCTGAAGCCGTATATGGACTGATCCTCATCCCCCACGGCGCAGACTATATTGGATTTGTTGTACAGCAGGCGGACAAATAGGTATTGTGGATAGTTTGTATCCTGGTATTCGTCTATGAATATGTATTTAAACCTGTTTGAGTATTTCTCTCTGATTCGCTGGTTTTCTTCTAAAAGCTCGATTGCTTTGAGGATTATGTTGTCAAAGTCAACGGCGTTTGCCTTGTTTAGCTCCTCCTCATACAGCTTATAGACGCTTTTTAGGTATTTTTCAAAGGGTGAACTTACCTTTAGGCCATCGGGTTTTGTTAGTTTGAGTTTCAATGATGAGATGGAGGCACAAAAAGACTTAGGTGTGTATTTTTTGGGATCTATGTTGAGCTTTTTTAGTATCTCCTTTATGAGGTTTTCCTGATCCTTTGAGTCATAAATGGTGGGCCTAAAGCCCTCATGTCTTAGTATTCTCAGCGCTATGGAGTGGAATGTGCCGATCCACATATCGGATGCCTGGCTGCCTATGAGCTTTTCGATCCTTTCCCTCATCTCGCCTGCTGCTTTGTTGGTGAAGGTTAAGGCTAAAATCTGGTGGGGCTTTGCCAGGCCTTCGTTGAGTATGAAGGCTATCTTATGCGTGATGGTCTTTGTTTTTCCGCTGCCTGCCCCTGCCAATATGAGCAGGTTGCAGCTGTTTTCCAATACCGCCTGCTTCTGCTGCGGATTGAGTTCATCTATTATGTAATTTTTCTGTTGCATCGTTATACGCCTTTATAATGTCCTTTCTTGTTATTATGCCTATAACCTTACCCTCATCATCAACAACGGGTATGGTGTTTATCTCCCTAAAGCCTATCTTGTGCATAAGCGTGTTGAGGTTCTCTTCTTTTGTTGTTGTTATGACATCTTTGTTGGCCACATCCTCAGCCACAAGGAAATCGGCCAGCTCGCCCTCGCCCAGTATGGATTTAAGCACATGCAGGGTTACTATGCCCTGAAGCTTGTTTGAGTTGTCTATGATGGGTATATCTGTCTGCTTTGCCTCTGAGAGTATCTCGAATATCTTTGCAAGGCTCGTTGAGTTTGAAACGCTTACGAAGTCCTTTTTCATTAGTTCTTTTACCTTTATGCCCTCCAATACATCCCTGACAAACTCGTACTTGTGTATGGGGGAGTGCGCCCTGTTTTTGACCTGGTGTTTCTCTATGCTGTATCTGGTTGTTAAAAGGAAGCTTATGGCAACGACCCACATGGAGGGCACTATAAGCTCATAGTTCCCCGTAATCTCTGCAACGACTATTATAATGGAAAGCGGCGTCTTGTTTGTAGCGGCAAAGAAGCCGGCCATTCCCACTATGGCAAATGATGCGGGGTTGTCAACCATCATGGGGAATATGCTTTTTATTAGTCCACCTATGCCGCCACCGATTGCCGTCCCTATAACGAGTGTTGGTGCAAATAGACCAACGGAGTTGCCGCTGCCCAATGTTATGGATGTTGTAAACATCCTGACAAGCCCCAACATCAGAAGCATCTGAAAGCCCGTTTCGTTTAAGAATGCACTCTGCATTATGCCGTATCCCATGCCGGCGCTGTCGGGTATGAACATGGCGAATAAACCAACCAGGAATCCGCCCAGGGCTGTTTTTATGTAAAGCGGTGATTTTATCCTTGAGAACATGTTGGATGAGGCGTTGAATATGTTTATAAACGCTATGGCGCTTAAGGCACAGACAACAGCTAAGACTGTGTATGATGCAAACTCCCTTAGGTTGTGAAAGGCCAGTGGTGGTGTTGAGAACATATGAACCCAGCCGAATTTTGCTGAGAATATGGAGTATGCGATAATGGATGATATGGCAGCAGGAAGAAGCGCCTCGTATTCGAAGTCTATATCCTTATACAACACCTCAACGGCGTATATAGCAGCCCCCATGGGGCTTCTGAATATAGCACCCACACCCCCGGCAAGACCGGCTATCATCAATATCCTCTTCTCTTTATCCGTTAATTTTAAGAAGTTTCCAAACTGATAGCCAAAACCCGCACCGATCTGGGCTGCAGGGCCCTCTCTACCGCCTGCACCGCCTACGCCTAACGATATGACAGATACGATGAGCTTTACAAACGGCACCCTTTTCCTTATTGGCTGGTTGTTATGATAGGCCTTTACAACCTCACCGGTGCCGCCGCCCTTTGTTTCCTCAGCCAACAGGTGTATGAGCAGTCCGCTTATAAAGCCACCAATTGTGATGATTATGAGAAATGCTATGCGGTTGAATGGTTTGTGTATAAGCGGTATGAGCGGTTCTTCGTTTGTCGGGTGGCTTATGGGGAATCCTGCTATGTGGTTTAGCAGGGTCACCGATGTCAAATCCAATAACACAAAGAACACAATTGCACCCACGCCGGCCAGCACGCCCACAATGGATGCGTATATCAACATCTTGCTGGTCTGGGAATGTTTTAGGCTTTTTATGATAAACATCAACTCTGAGATTGGTGATACCTTCATTCTACCGTTACACTCTTTGCAAGGTTTCTGGGTTGATCTATGTCATAACCCAAAAATAGGGCCATGTAATAGGCAAACAGCTGCAGTGGAATCACATAGATAAAGGGCAAAAACTCATAATCCACAATCGGCACCTCTATTGTTTGATCAACTATGGATGCGGGTTTGTCGCTTATTAGTATGATTTTTCCGTCTCTTGATTTTATCTCCTCGCAGTTCGATAGGCTTTTGGAATAAAGCGGTTCTTTTTGGTGTGCGATAACCACCGTTGGCGTGTTTTCGTCGATTAACGCTATAGGGCCGTGCTTCATCTCACCGGCTGGATAGCCTTCAGCATGTATGTATGAGATCTCCTTAAGCTTTAATGCCCCCTCCAAAGCCAAAGGGTAGCAAAGCCCCCTGCCTAAATAGAGGAAGTTTCTGTATCTATGGTATGTCTCTGCCAGCTCTTTTGTCGTTTGGTTTGTGGCGTTGAATGTCTCCTTTATGAGTTTTGGCATGCTTAGGAGTATCCTTGAGCGCTCTGTATTGTCTTTACCCTTTTTTTGGCCGATATAGAAGGCCAGCATGTACAAAACGGCCAGCTGACTTACAAAGGCTTTGGTTGATGCCACGCTGATCTCTGGACCTGCTAAGGTGTATATGCATGAGTCTGCCATGCGTGCAATGGCCGATTCCTTAACATTAACGATGGAAAGCGTCTTTATGCCCTTGTTCTTTGCCATGCGGAGGGGTTCTTTTGTATCTGCTGTCTCGCCGGATTGTGATATGGCGACAAAGAGGTTGTTTTTAGAATATGGATAGTCGTAATACCTAAACTCGCTGCCTATCTCGACATCCACCTTGACGCCTGTGTATTTTTCCAATATTGGTTTTGCGGTTAGTCCTGCATAGAAACTTGTGCCGCATGCCACAATGGTTATCCTGTCTATGTTCTTTATAAACTTCTCATCTATTGTTATCTCATCATCCAGCAGTATCCTTCCATCCTCTGATATCCTTGACTGTATGGTGTTTCTAACGGCCTCGTCCTCTTCTGCGATCTCCTTTAGCATGAAGTGTTTGTATCCGCCCTTCTGGGCTGTCTGTTTAGACCAATTTATGGTGGTTGGCTGCCTGTTTACTATTTTGCCATTTTTATCCCAGATAACTATCTTTTCATTAGATATTTTGGCTATATCTCCATCCTCTAAGAATATGAAGCTGTTTGTGTGCTCTATCATGGCGGATACATCGCTTGCTATGAATGTCTGGTTTTTGGATAAACCTATAACAAGCGGGCTTTCGTGTTTTGCCGCCATGATGAAGTTCTCATCCTTTGATATGGCTGCAATGGCGAAGCTGCCCTTTAGTAGTTTTACGGCCTCCTTAAACGCCTCCTCGAATGGCTTGTCTTTTAAAAAGAAGTCTATGAGTAAGGCTATGATCTCCGTATCCGTCTGGGTCTTTCTCTTTATGCCGTTTTGGTTTAGAAGCGCCTCTAATTCCCTGTAGTTCTCTATTATGCCGTTGTGGACAACCGATACCCTCTCTGTAAAGTGCGGATGGGCGTTCTCTGAGCTGGGTATACCGTGTGTTGCCCATCTGGTATGACCTATCCCTATTGAGGCCTGCGTGTTTATGGAACTGTTGGCTATCAATGTTATCAGGTCAATTACCTTGCCTTTGGTTTTAACCGTCTCTATGGTATTGCCCGATTTGAGCGATATGCCTGCCGAATCGTATCCCCTGTATTCTAAGGCCTGAAGCCCAGAAAGCAGCACCTTTAAGGCTTCCTGTTTGCCGCAATAACCAACGATACCGCACATAACCTACCTCTTATAGCACCTATTTTATTTTTTTTCAAACACTCCTGTTTATCTTTTGTGTTATTTCGTTGTATATCCTTATGATGTCGCTTCTTTTTACGACACCCAATACCCTTGTCGGATCGTTTTCATCTACCACCGGTATGAGGTTTATATCCTTAAGCCCTATCTTGTGCATGAGGTTGTGGAGGTTTTCGTTGGGTGTTGTTGTTATGAGTTTTGTGTTGGCCACATCGTCTGCAATCAAGATGGGTGGGAGTTGCTTTTCTGCAAGGAGCGATTTTAAGACCCTTAGCGTAATAATACCCTTCAATTTGCCGTTTGTGTCCAGCACCAATATATCGTCGTCGTTGATTGTTGAGAATATTCTAAATATCTCCTGAAGGGATGTAAACGGACTGACGCTTGCAAAGTCCTTTTTCATTATGTCCTTTATAAGGATCTCCTCAAGCAGATCCCGTTTGTATTCCAGCAGATGGGCCGGTGAGTTTTTCCTGTTTTTTACCTGTTTTTCGTATATCGTCCACTTCTGGGCCACTATATAGCTAATGGTTGCCGTCCAGATAGCAGGCACTATTAGATGATAGCTGCCCGTCATCTCTGTAACCATAACGATTGTCGATAGGGGCGTGTTGGCCGCAGCACTGAAGAAACCCACCATACCCACCAACACAAACGAGGCCGGCTGACTGACCAGCGATGGTGATATGTTGTGCAAAAGCAGGCCTATAGCACCCCCCAACGATCCGCCTATGACCATAGACGGTCCGAATACACCGGCCGAGCCGCCGCTGGATATGGTGAAGGATGTTGCCAGAACCTTCAATACAGCCACAAGCAGGAGGAGCTTTATGGGTGCTGTCCCATCGATAGCCCTCTGAAGCAGACCGTATCCGCTTGAGATGGCATCCGGTATGAATATGCCGATTAGGCCAACTATAAACCCGCCGATGGCCGGTTTTATGTGTGGTATGAGCCTTATCCTTTTGAATAGATCCCTGATACCGTAAAAGACCTTTATATAGAATACGGAAAATAAGCCGACGCTAAAGGCCAATACGGTGTACGATAATAACTCGATGGGGTTTGTAAACCGAAATACAGGCGTATAGAACAACGGTTTCCATCCAAAAAACAGGGAGAATGTGGAGTATGCGACGATGGATGCCACAACCGTGTATATAAAAACCTCCCCCTCCATCTCAGGTTCTTTGTATAGCACCTCGCTTGCAAAAATAGCACCAGCCATAGGGGCATGGAATATAGCCCCCACGCCTGCCCCCATACCGCTTGCAAGGAGTATCCTCCTCTGTCTGGGCGTTAGGTTGAGTTTTGTTGCAAAGAAGGAGCCAAAACCCGCACCGATCTGCGCTATAGGGCCTTCCCTGCCGCCTGAGCCGCCGCTGCCCAGCGTAATGGCGCTTGCTATCATTTTTACTATTGGAACGGTTGGCCTTATGAGACCATCTTTTCTGTGGTATGCGTCGATAGCCCCGTCTGTGCCGTGGCCTTCTGCCTCTGGTGCAAATGTATAGACCAATATTCCAGACAATAGGCCACCTATGGTTGTTATCACAACTAACAAGACGGGATTGAACTGCTTGTTTAGCTTTTCAAATAGCTCTGGCTCGCCCCTGGGTTCGACTAAGGGATAGCCTGCTATGTTGTGGAGGATATAGACGCTGAAGAAGTGCGTTGCCACAAGGAACGCCACAGCGCCCAATCCGGTTATTACACCGACCACACCTGCATAGGATAGCAGTTTGCCCTCTTCTATGACATCGTCGGTCGGCTTAAAGATAGCCATTAATTACTTGGCCTTTTTCTCCTCTTTGAGCTTTTTCTCCATCGATTGCCTGTATTTTTTTACCCATCCTTCCTTGTTAACCTGTGGCACCCTCGATATGGCCAGGGAGAAATCCTCAACATCCTTGGTAACGGTTGTGCCTGCGGCTATCAATACATCGTTTCCTATCCTTACAGGTGCAACAAGCTGGACATCAGAGCCTATAAAGACCCTGTCGCCTATAATGGTTTCATTCTTTCTGTATCCATCGTAATTGCATGTTATTGTGCCGCATCCCACATTGACATCGCTGCCTAATGTTGCATCGCCTAAGTATGTCAGGTGGCTTGCTTTGGTGTTTCTGCCGATTCTAACCTTCTTTGTCTCGACAAAGTTGCCTATCCTTACATTCTCAGACAGCTCGCTGTGGGGCCTTAGGTGGGCAAATGGACCGATCTCGCAGTTGTTCTTTATGGTGCTTTCCTCTATGACGCAGTACGGTTTTATATGGACATTGTCCTTGATGACGGAGTTTTCTATGACCGAGCCGTTTTCTATTATGCAGTTTCTGCCTATGGTGGTTTTGCCCCTTAGATGGACATTGGGATATATAACCGTATCCTCGCCAATCTCGACATCATAGTTGATATAGGTGTTTTCGGAGTCTATGAATGTGACATCGTCAAATTTATCAATTATCCTCCTCTGCATAATGTTTCTTACCTCTGAAAGCTGCTTGCGTGTATTTACACCGAGTATGTGCTGCGGATTGACCCTCACAGCCTCAACGCCCTTGAGTAGGGGTATGATGTCTGTTAGGTAATACTCGTTGCTTACAGCATCCCTTTCAATCTTAGGGAGTGCCTCTTTTACAGACTCCGTTTTGAATATATAGATGCCGGAGTTGATCTCCTTTATCTTTCTTGTATTCTCGTCGGCGTTTTTTTCCTCTATTATCCTTATGCAGCCATTATCCCTGATGATCCTGCCGTATCCTTTGGGGTCATCCAACTCTGCTGTCAAAAGAACGCAATCCAACCCCCTGCTTTTTAGTATGCCGTATGCACTCTCTATGTCATTTGGGTCTATCAATGGCATATCCGCATTTACAACGATGAATGTGTCCTCTTTTATATAGTCGATGGCACAGGCCACAGCATCGGCTGTTCCTTTTTGCTCTTTCTGTATGTGTATAGTGGCCTGGGGGAATAGCTCTTTTAGTGTATCATTTGTCTGTGTGTTTGATACTATATGGATCTTGTATCGCCTTAGCGCCTCGACCACATAGAAAATCATCGGTTTTCCACAGATATTGTGGAAGATCTTGCTGGTTTTTGATTTCATCCTTGTGGATTTGCCGGCAGCCAGTATTACAGCTTCCATGCTTGACTCCTTTTAATGTCTAAAGTGTCTTATGTGTGTAAACAGAAGTGGTATGCCGTATTCATCTGCAGCCTCTATGACCTCCTTATCCCTTATGGAACCCCCCGGCTCGACAATGGCCTTAACACCCGCCTTAGCCGCCTCATCGACGCTATCCCTGAAAGGGAAGAAGCCGTCTGATGCCATTACGCAACCGTTTAGATCTATGTTCAGTTCATTTGCCCTTGCTATGGCGAATTTAGCCGAGTCCACTCTCGATGTTTGCCCCCCACCGATGGCAAGGGTCTTGCCGCCTTTTGCATAGACGATGGCATTGGACTTTACGAATTTTGCCACCTTGAATGCAAATGCCAAATCTTTCAGCTGCTCTTGCGTTGGCTTTGATTTGGAGACAACCTCATACCTAAACTCACTCTCATAGTCGTTTTGTTGTATCAAATATCCGCCCAATACAGTTTTTATCTCAAAGAAGCTGTAATTGGTCTTTGGCAGTTTTATAACCCTTAGATTCTTCTTACTCTTTAGGATTTCAACTGCTTCATCCTCAAAATCAAAGGCGACGACAACCTCATAGAACCTCTCGGCTATAGCCTCAGCAACATCCTTTTTCAGTGTGGAATTTATACCTATTATGCCGCCGAATGCACTGATTGGGTCACACTCCAAGGCCCCCTGGTAGGCTTCTAACTGGTCATCGGATATAGCAGCACCGCACGGTGTGTTGTGTTTTACTATAACGCATAAACCCTCATCAAACTCAACCATCATGCGGTAAACCACATCTATGTCCAGTATGTTGTTGTATGAAAGCTCCTTGCCGTTTAGCTGAACAAGATCGGATATACCCATCTTAAATGGGGATCTTGCAAAGTATGCCTCCTGATGCGGATTTTCACCATATCTGAGCTTGCTGTGTATCTTGAGCGATACGGCCTTCTCCTTTAGCGCCCATTCGTTGGATAGTTTTTCGACGATCAAACCGTCATAATACGATGTCTTTGCAAACGCCTTTAGGGCATACTCCTTTCTCTTGTTTTCGTCGATTGAGTCGAATTCATCCATTACGCTTCTGTAATCATCCGGATCGCAGACTATCAATACATCCTTGTAATTCTTGGCTGCAGCCCTGATAAGGGTTGGCCCACCTATGTCTATATTTTCTATCAATTCCTCCTCGTTATCTGTCTTTAGGGCTGTTTGCTCAAAGGGATAGAGGTTAACCACCACTATGTCTATGGAGTATATGCCTAACTGTTTTATAGTATCTAAATGGCTTTTTAGGTCTCTTCTGTATAGGATTCCACCGTGGATTTTGGGATGAAGCGTCTTTACCCTGCCATCAAGCATCTCTTTGGCGTTTGTGTAATCCTCCACAAATTCCACATCAATGCCGTTTTCCTTCAATAGTTTACCTGTTGAGCCTGTGGATAGTATTCTATAACCCTTATCCACAAGGAACCTTGAGAACTCAACAATCCCCCTTTTGTCTGAAACGCTAATTAAAGCGGCTTTTTCCATCTTACCTCCCCAGCTTATGTTTAACTGTAATGTATTTTAATTAAACTTCTTTGTCAAGTCGGCGGCTATGTGGTAAAATTCGGCATGCGTTTGGTGTTGACTGTATTATTGTTGTGTGTGGCCGTTGCCTCTTACGCCCTTGATATAGACTCAATTGCTTACAAGCTGAACAAGCAATACTCTATCCCCATAGATTACACAAGGGGCATACTTTCAAGGGCCAGGGTTGTGGAGGATGTTAGATCGTTTATCTATAGGGTTGAGAACTCGCCTGAGAAGACCTATCCGTTTGGTGAGTTTGTTAAGCTTTTTGTAAACAAAAGGCGCATCGAAGACGGCGTTGATTACTATCTTAAACATAGGGAACTGCTTGAAAGGATTTACAAAAGATTTGGCGTAAATCCGTGTATCGTTGTGGCCATCTTGAGTATAGAGACCGATCTGGGCAGGATAAAACCCAAAACCAACGCCCTAAATGCGCTCTATACGCTTTCTATCTATTCAAGAAGAAGGTCTTATTTTCTCTCTGAGCTTGAAAGCTTCATAGTCTATACCTATCGTCATAAATTGAACCCATTTACCATTAAGGGCTCGCTCACCGCAGCCATGGGTATGCCGCAATTTATGCCGTCCAACATAGATAGATACGGTGTCGATTTCAACGGCAACGGCCTGAATTTAGACGAAGAACCTGACGCCTTTGCCAGTATTGCCAACTATCTGATTAAGCACGGATGGAAGAGATCTGAAAGGGTCGTTGAGTATCTCTCATCTGATAAAGGCTACTGCCTCAAGATGAAGGGTAAAAGGCTCAAGGGTGGAAGGGTTGTTGTGTTTTCGTATAAACAGGGGGTTAAGTGTTTCTTGGCCTTTAAGAACTTCTGGGCATTGAAGAGATATAACGGAACAAAGAACTATGCAATGGCGGCCTATAGATTGTCTGAAGAGATATGTAAAAGAATTCGCTAATTAAATCTTTATTTGTTGTTGCAATATGATTAAATTCTTTTTAAAATGTGTAATGATAATAAGATAATTGTTAAGGAGGTTCCCGATGGAGTTTAAAAAGGTTACCAAGGAGCAGTGGGAAGAATTGGCAAAAAAGGAATTAAAGGGTCGGGATATAGGTGATTTGGTATGGCATTCACCAGAAGGAATAGATGTTTATCCGCTCTATACAGCAGAGGATATAGAAAAGCTTGAATATTTAGATACATTCCCCGGTTTTCCACCGTTTATCAGGGGTCCAAGGGCCACAATGTACACGGTGAAACCGTGGACGATCAGGCAGTATGCGGGTTTTTCAACGGCTGAGGAGTCCAACGCTTTTTATAGAAAGGCTTTGGCTCTTGGTCAGCAGGGATTGTCCGTGGCCTTCGACCTTGCAACGCACAGGGGATACGATTCGGATCATCCGCGCGTTGTGGGTGATGTGGGTAAGGCTGGCGTTGCCATAGATACCGTTGAGGATATGAAGATATTGTTCGATGACATTCCTCTGGATAAGGTCTCTGTTTCGATGACGATGAACGGTGCTGTAATTCCCGTCATGGCGTTTTATATCGTTGCTGCAGAGGAGCAGGGTGTAAAACAGGAGCAGCTCTCTGGCACGATCCAGAACGATATTCTGAAGGAGTTTATGGTTAGAAATACATACATCTATCCGCCTCAGCCGTCCATGCGCATTGTGGCTGATATTATCGAATACACAAGCAAATACATGCCCAAGTTCAACTCAATCAGTATCAGCGGTTATCACATTCAAGAGGCGGGCGCCAACGCCGTTTTGGAGCTTGCATTTACACTGGCCGATGGCCTTGAGTATGTGAAGACCGCTTTGGCGCGGGGTTTGGATATAGACTCATTTGCCCCGAGGTTGTCGTTCTTCTTTGGCATCGGCATGAACTTCTTTACAGAGGTTGCAAAGCTCAGGGCTGCAAGGTTCTTGTGGGCAAAGCTTATGAGTCAGTTCAACCCGAAAAATCCACGCTCCATGGCCTTAAGAACCCACTGCCAGACATCCGGTTGGAGCTTAACGGCTCAGCAGCCTTACAACAACATCATAAGGACAACCATTGAGGCTTTAGCTGCTGTTTTGGGTGGCACACAGTCCTTGCATACAAACGCTTTGGATGAGGCTATAGCCCTGCCGACTGAGTTTTCTGCACGCATTGCAAGGAATACGCAGCTGATATTACAGGAGGAGAGTAATGTCTGCAGGACTGTTGATCCACTGGCCGGCTCCTATTTTATAGAGTCCCTGACACACGCCCTGATTAGGGAGGCAGAAAAGATCATAAACGAGATAGAAGAGATGGGTGGCATGACCAAGGCCATCGAAACCGGCATGCCTAAGTTGAGGATTGAGGAGTCTGCAGCCAAAAGACAGGCCATGATCGACAAGGGCGAGTATGTGATAGTGGGTGTGAACAAGTATGTAATACCAGAGGAGGAGGATGAGCCGGTTGAGGTGCTGGATATAGACAATACGGCCGTCAGGAATAAACAGATCGAAAGGATCAAAAAGATAAAGGAGACCAGGGATAACGATAAGGTTCAGAAGGCTTTAGATAAAATAACCAAGGTTGCAGAAGAGGGTGGAAACCTATTGGAGGCTGCCGTTGAGGCTGCAAGGTTGAGGGCCACCCTGGGTGAGATTTCTTATGCAATGGAGAAGGTATTTGGCAGATACCAGCCCGAGATCAAGCTTGTCAGCGGTGCATACGGAAGCCTCTTTGAGGATGACGATGAGTTTAAAGAAATCCAGAAGGAGATAGAGGAGTTTGAAAAGCAAGAGGGCAGAAGGCCGAGGATCTTGATTGTTAAGATGGGTCAGGATGGCCACGACAGGGGCGCAAAGGTTGTGGCCACAGGCTATGCCGATATGGGCTTTGATGTGGATGTTGGGCCTATGTTCCAGACGCCTGAGGAGGCCGCCAAGATGGCCGTTGAGAACGATGTTCATGCAATAGGCGCATCGAGCCTTGCAGCAGGGCACAACACATTGGTGCCACAGCTTATAGAGGAGCTTAAAAGGTTAGAAGCCGATGATGATATAGTGGTCACTGTTGGTGGCGTCATACCGAAGAAGGATTACGAATTCCTCTATTCCAAGGGTGTTGCGGCTGTCTTTGGCCCGGGCACATCACTGCTTAAATCGGCCAAAGAACTGCTTAAGGCTATAAAAGAAAAAAGAACACCAAGAAGGATTTTAGAGGGTAAATAGTGGATATACAAAAACTAAAGGAAGACCTGTTAAAGGGGAAAAGAAGGGCTTTGGCCAAAGCCATTACGCTTATTGAGAGCAAAAATCCCCACCATAAGGAGCTTGCCAGAAAGCTTTTAGAGGGCATACTCCCCTATACGGGCAATTCTGTTAGGATTGGTATAAGCGGCGTTCCTGGGGTGGGTAAGAGCACCTTCATAGAGGTTTTTGGCCTTTATCTGATTGAGAGGGGGCATAGGGTGGCCGTTTTGGCCGTCGACCCTTCATCACAGATAACGGGTGGCTCGGTTTTGGGTGATAAGACCAGGATGGAGGAGCTCTCACGGAGGGAGGAGGCGTTTATCAGGCCTTCCCCTTCGGGTGATTCACTCGGCGGTGTGGCAAGGAGAACCAGGGAGAGCATATTTTTATGCGAGGCTGCGGGTTATGATATGATTATCATCGAGACGGTTGGTGTGGGGCAGTCTGAGATAAGTGTTGCCTCTATGGTTGATATGTTCTTGTTGATGCAACTGCCCAATGCCGGCGATGAACTGCAGGGTATCAAGCGCGGCGTAATGGAGGTTGCCGACGCCATCATAATAAATAAAGCCGATTCAGATAACATCAAACGGGCGGAGCTGGCAAAGAAACAGCTTGAGAATGCCCTTGGTATCTTAAAGAGGCAGGATAAGGATTGGCAGACACCTGTGATACTTGTCAGTGCAAGAGAGAAGAGGGGTATAGATGAGGTCTTTTCAACGATAGATAGATATGTTAAAATGAGAAAATCAAGCGGTGCGTTTGAGAAAAAGAGAAAGAAGCAGTCTGTGGATTGGATGTGGTCTGTTGTTATGGAGGGTTTAAAGTCACTTTTGGAGAGCAATGAGAAGATATCGTCCATTGCCAGGGATATGGAGAATGCTGTCATCAACCAGATGACAACGCCTTCTCTTGCTGCTGAATATATACTGTCCCGTTTTAAAGAGAGTTTGTGTGAAGGGGGTGCTCCATGGAGAGGTTGAGGGGTTTTGTTGTTTTGATTTTACTATTTGCGTTTTTGGGTATGTCTGTTTCTTCCTGTACAACAGAGAGTGAGAGTGTGGCTTTAGGGACGGCCGTTGGTGCCGGTATAGGTGCAGCAACAACAAAGAACAAATGGAAGGGTGTCGTTATCGGAGGGATATTGGGTGCTGTTGCCGGTGAGGCTATGTATCAGATTCAACAGAGGGCTATAAATGAGGCTATAGCCAATCAAAAGCCTGTAGCCTATCAGAGGCAGACATCAAACGGCGGTTGGGAGAGGGTTGAGGCCACGCCTGTCGGTGAGCCGGTTGTGAATCCCAATGAGCATACCAAATGCCAGAAGGTTCATGTAAGGGAATACAGAAACGGAAAGATAATAAAAGACACGATAAAAGAGGTCTGCAAGGGTTATAAAGAAACAAACACATATTAGGGGTGGGTTATGATTAAAAGGATAGATCACATAGGCGTTGCCGTTAAGGATCTAAATAAGGCTATATCGCTTTATAGGGATGTATTGGGTTTTGAGCTTTTGGAGATAGAGGAGGTCGAATCACAAGGCGTTAGGGTTGCCAAGTTTGATATAAACGGTGTTCATATAGAGTTTTTAGAGCCCACATCGCAGGATAGCCCGATTTATAAATACATCGAAAAGAAGGGGGAGGGGCTCCACCATATAGCCTATTTTACCGACGATATAGATGGTGAGCTGGATAGATTGAAGGAAAATGGGATTCAACTGATAAACCAGCAACCCGTTGAGGGTTCGTCCAACACAAGAATAGCCTTTATTCATCCAAAATCCTCTATAGTGTTAACAGAGCTTGTATCTAAGGGGGAGTAAATGGAAAGACCGCTTAAGGTTGTTGTTATCGGTGGTGATGCTGCTGGTATGAGTGCGGCCAGCCAGATAAAGAGGAGGATAAAAACCGCAGAGGTCATAGTGGTTGAAAAGGGCAGGGATGTTTCATATGGAGCTTGTGGCATGCCCTATAATATCGGCTATAAGGGGGATATTGATGACCTTGTTGTGTTGACCGCCGATGAGTTTAAAAGCAAAAGGGGAATAGATGTCAGGTTGTTGAGTGAGGCGATAGGCGTCGATTTTAACTCTAAAAAGGTTAAGGTTAAAAGCATTGCAAGCGATAGGGAGTATGAGCTTGTTTATGATAAGCTGTTTATAGGCAGTGGTGCTGAGGCCTTTTTGCCCCCTATAAAGGGCATAACCAACGAGGGTGTGTTTAAGCTTAAGGTGCTGGATGATGCCAGAAGGATAAAGGCTTATATTGATGATAAAAAACCCAAAAAGGCCGTTTTGATAGGTGCAGGTTTTATAAACCTTGAACTTGCAGAAAACCTAAAAAGGCTCGGCATGGATGTGGTGATTTTAGAGAAGCTTGACGGAATACTGCTAAACTTTGAGGATGAGCTTGTTGATAGCGTTAAAGAGGAGCTATCAAGAAACGGCGTTGAGCTTGTTGTTGGTGTTGATGTGAAAAGGATAGATGAATCCTTAAGGGTTGAAACGGATAAGGGCGTATTTGAGGCAGACTTTGTTAATGTAGCTGCCGGTGTTAAACCCAATACCGATTTTTTGAAAAACACACCCATTGAGCTTGAAAACGGAGCTATTGTCGTTGATAGGTATTTTAGAACAAACATGGATGGTGTCTATGCCGGTGGCGATTGTGCCTTGATATACCACAGGATACTGGATAGGAATGTTTACATGCCGCTTGGCACAAACGCAAATAAGGCAGGCAGGATCGGCGGTGCCAATATGGCAGGGGCCAATGAGGAATTTGCCGGTATTGTTGGTACTATCCTGTTTAGGGTTTTTGATAAGGGTGTTGCCAAGACCGGTCTATCGTTGAAAGAGGCTCAGGATAACGGTTTTGATGCCTTTAAGACAACTATAGAGGCGCCAACAACAGCACACGGTTTCCACCATCAGGGTAAGGTTAAGGTCTGCCTGGTGGCTGAGAAGGGTTCAGGCAGGTTGTTGGGCGGTCAGATCGTGGGCGATGCCGAGGGTGTATGGAGGGTGGATGTATTGGCTGCAGCCCTGTATGCCAATATGACCATAAAGGATATTCAGGGCCTTGATTTGGCATATTCCCCACCGTTTGCTCCTGTGTGGGATCCGATATTGGTATGCGCAAATCAGGCGATAAAGAGGGTATAGCCATGAGATACAAAAGCACCAGAGGGGGTGTTGGGGATCTCAGCTTTATAGATGCTTTTCTTATGGGGCTTGCGACGGATGGTGGTTTGATTGTGCCTTGCCATATACCCTCCGTTGACCTGGATGCACTTAAGGATTTGAGCTATAAAGAGCTTGCGTTTGAGATATTTAAGCTGTTTGTTGATGATATACCCGATGGCGACCTTAAAGGCCTTATAGAGAAGAGCTATTCCACATTCGACACAGACCAGATAACACCGCTTGTAAGAAGGGACGGTGTGTTTGTTTTAGAGTTGTTCCACGGCCCGACATTTGCCTTTAAGGATGTGGCTTTGCAGTTTTTGGGCAATCTGTTTGAGTATGTGTTGAAAAAGAGGCATACTTATGTCAATGTGCTTGGGGCAACAAGCGGTGATACGGGAAGCGCTGCTATATATGGCCTAAAGGGCAAGGAGAATGTCAATATATTCATCCTCCATCCCCACAACAAGGTTAGCCCAGTTCAGGAGTTGCAGATGACGACGGTGGAGGATGGTAATGTTTTCAATCTGGCCGTGGAGGGGACATTTGACGACTGTCAGGCCATCGTCAAGACCATATTCAACGATCTGGAGTTTAAGGAGAGGTATCATCTGGCGGCCGTGAACTCCATCAATTGGGCGAGGATATTGGCTCAGATTGTCTATTACTTCTATGCTTACTTTAGAAGCGGTCTCGATGAGGTCTATTTCAGTGTTCCAACAGGCAATTTTGGTGATATATTTGCCGGTTATATGGCAAAGCGGATGGGCTTGCCCATAAAAAGGCTTATACTTGCAACAAACTCCAACGATATACTGTATAGGTTTGTAAACTTCGGTGATTATTCAACAGGTGAGGTGGTCAAGACACTTTCTCCGTCGATGGATATACAGGTGGCAAGCAACTTTGAGCGGTATCTGTATTATCTGTTTGGCAGCGAAGAGAGGGTAAAGCAGTTGATGGATGAGTTTTCAAGAAAGAAGAAGCTGAGCTTCGATGGGGATATTCTTAAAAAGGTTAGGGAGGATTTTGAGTCCTATAAGGCCGATGAGGAGAATACGCTTAACACCATTAAGTCGTTTTATGAGAAGACGGGCTATATCATTGACCCTCATACGGCGGCGGGTGTCTTTGCAGCAGAGCAGTCTGGCCATGAGGATGTTATATGTCTTTCGACAGCGCACCCTGCTAAGTTCCCCGAGGCCATAAAGATGGCTATAGGGATTTATCCGCCTCAGCCTGAGGCTATAGCCAATCTGAAGAACAAAAAGAAGCGCATGTGGGTGGTTGACAACAGCGTTGAAGAGGTTAAAAATTTTATAGAGAAAAATTTGGAAAAGGGTTAAAATTTTGTTGACAAGCAAGACTTAAATGTGTATTATCACTCTCGCAAATTTGAGGCTGCCTTAAAAAGAGGTACCTCAAGAGGCGTGGGTCGTTAGCTCAGTCGGTAGAGCAGTAGCCTTTTAAGCTATTGGCCGCAGGTTCGATTCCTGCACGACCCACCATGTTTTAAAAGTCCCCATCGTCTAGTAGGCCAAGGACACCGCCCTTTCACGGCGGTAACGTGGGTTCAAATCCCGCTGGGGACGCCATTTTAAAAATGGAGGGAGTTTATGACAAAGGCTGAGCTAATAGAAAAGGTAGCAGAGAAGACAGGGGCTACCAAGAGCCAGACAAAGAAGATCATTGATGCAGCCTTGGAAACCATCATGGAAGCTGTGGCAGCAGGTGAGAAGGTTGGTTTTGCGGGATTTGGTACTTTCTATGTAAGTAAGAGATCAGCAAGGATGGGCAGGAACCCCAGAACGGGTGAGAAGCTTCAGATAGAGGCTTTCAACTTGCCGAGCTTTAAGTGCGGCAGGATCTTTAAGGAAAAGGTCAACAAGTAATAGCTTAAGGATAGGGCGCATAGCTCAGCTGGAAGAGCACCTGCCTTACAAGCAGGGGGTCGTAGGTTCAAGTCCTGCTGCGCCCACCATTGAGACCCTTGCGGAGCCGTAGTTCAGCTGGTTAGAACGCTGGCCTGTCACGCCAGAGGTCGCGAGTTCAAGTCTCGTCGGCTCCGCCATTTCTTTTTTAGATGCTTAAATCAGCGGTAATAGCCATAGGCAAGGAGATTATCTCAGGGATAACCCAGGATAGCAATTCTTTCTATATAGCCTCGAATCTATCCAGGATTGGTATATACAACCGCTTTATAATGGCTTGTGATGATAAGGCCCAGGATATAGTCGATGTTGTAAACTTTTGCCTTGAAAGGGTGGATGTTGTCATTACCACCGGGGGGCTTGGCCCCACATTCGACGATATAACCATAGAGTCGGTAGCTATTGCCTTAAACAGGAAGCTGTATTTAGATACCGATGCCTTGAGGTTTATACACGATTTCTATAGCCGACTGCATAAGGAGGGCAAGATAGAAAGTGGCGGTATAAACCAGAAGAGAATGAAGATGGCCTATCTCATAGAGGGGTGCAAACCCCTAAAAAACAGCGTGGGGGCTGCCTGGGGCGTCTATGTTGAGCAGAATGGTAAGCATGTATTTTGCCTGCCTGGTGTCCCTAAAGAGATGAAGCCGATGTTCGAAGGTGAGGTTTTGCCGATTTTGAAGGATTTAAGCGACTCTTCAATGGTGGTTGAGAATTTTGAGGTCGATATAAACGATGAGAGCGTGTTGGGCGAGCTAATCGATAGGGTTATGGGTAAATATCCCGTTTATATAAAATCACTTCCTGTCGGTTTTGACTCATCCAGGATGGGTGTGAGGATAACGGCGTATGCCCAGACGCAAGAGCAGGCCAAGCAGAGGATAGAAGAGGCCAAAAGGGAGCTGATTAATCTTCTAAACAATCTCTGATATTTTAGCTGTCTATTTGTTTTATAAAGTTATCCTTTATTATCTATAACATTAACAAATGGTATTGATAAATGCGGCGGAGTTTTGTATAGTTGCTATAACTTTTGATGGGTAGAAGGAGAGTGTTATGACTCAGATAGAAGCCGCAAGAAAGGGTATTATAACGCCCGAGATGGAAGAGGTGGCCAAAGCGGAAAACAGACCCGTTGAGTTCATAATGGAGGGGCTGAAGAAGGGAACAATAGTAATCCCCAAAAACAAGAATCACGATATAAAGGCTGTAGGTATAGGCGAGGGTTTAAGAACGAAGGTTAATGCCAACATAGGCACATCCTCCGATATAGCCCAGCTGGAGAATGAGCTTAAAAAATTGGATGCGGCTGTTGAGGCAAAGGCCGATTCTGTAATGGATCTATCCACAGGGGGCGATCTGGATTACATAAGGAGGGAGATCTTAAAGCGGTCCCCTATTGTTGTAGGTAATGTTCCGATATACCAGACGGCTGTTGAGGTTGCCCAGAAGAAGGGCTCTATCGTCTATATGAGTGAGGATGATATATTCAGGACAATAGAAAAGCAGGCAGAGGATGGCATAGATTACATGACGCTCCATTGCGGTGTCACGCTTGAGAGCCTGGAGAGGCTGATAAGACAGGGCAGGGTGGAGGATATTGTATCAAGGGGCGGCTCATTTTTGAGTGTGTGGATGCTCCATAACAAAAAACAAAACCCCCTGTTTGAGCATTTTGATAGGATTTTGGAGATAGCTAAAGAGTATGATGTTACGCTATCGTTGGGCGATGGCTTTAGGCCCGGTGCTATTGTTGATGCAACCGATAGGGCCCAGATCCATGAGCTGATACTGCTTGGCGAGTTGCACAAGAGGGCTTTGGATGCCGGCGTCCAGTCGATGATAGAGGGGCCTGGACATGTGCCTATAGATGAGGTGATTACCAATGCGAAGATAGAGAAGAGCTTGTGCGACGGGGCTCCCTTCTATGTATTGGGGCCTGTTGTTACCGACATCGCTCCGGGTTATGATCATATAACAAGTGCCATAGGCGGGGCGTTGATGGCCGCATACGGGGCAGATTTTCTATGTTATGTGACCAGGGCTGAGCATGTCAGGCTGCCCACACCTGAGGATGTGAGGGAGGGTGTAATCGTTACACGCATTGCAGCCCATGCCGCAGACATAGCCAAAAAGATCCCCGGGGCCATTGAGTGGGATTTGAAGATGAGTAAGGCCAGAAAGGCCTTGAATTGGGAGGAGATGATAAACCTCTCAATCGATCCTGAGTTTACAAGAAGGGAAAGGGAATCCTCACCCCCGGATGAGGATGATGTCTGTACTATGTGTGGGAAGTTCTGTGCAATCAAACTATTAAATAAAGCGTTAAGGAATCAGAGATGAACAGTATAATATTGGATGAGTTGTATAAGAATTTGGGTAAGTATGTAACCAGCGATAAGATGTGCAAGAGGCTGGGTATCAGCAGGATAGCTGTGTGGAACAGGATTAAGAACCTGCAGAAGTTAGGTTATAAGATTGAGGGTAAGCGCAGCGTGGGTTATATCTTAAAGGAGGAAGCTAAGGATATACTCATACCGTATGAGATCAAGCGCAGGCTGAATACGGAGATGTTCGGCAAGCGAATAGAGTACTTCAGGCTTACATCATCGACGATGGATGAGGCTGAATACCTGATAGAGAGGGATGAGAATGTAGATGGGACGATAATCGTGGCGGAGGAGCAGACATCCGGCAGGGGCAGACAGAAGAGGAAGTGGCTCTCTCCGCAGGGTGAGAACATCTATGTTTCTTTGATCTTTAAGCCGAACAACATGAATGTGTCCGATTCTATTGCCTTGATGTTTGCCATATCAATAGCCATAAGGGAGGCCTTGAGCGATTTCGGTGTTGAGGATGCTAAGATAAAATGGCCAAACGATGTAATGGTTGGTGATAAGAAGATTGCAGGTGTCTTGGTGGAGACAAAGAGCGAATCGGGCGTTTTGAATTATGCTATCATAGGCTTTGGCATAAATGTTAATATGAGCCAGATGCCTGAGGAGCTAAAAGATAAGGCAACAAGCATAAAGATAGAGACCAATACCCATATAGACAGGGCAACGCTTTTGTCCAATATACTTTACTATTTTGAAAACCTGGTGAAGATGTTGACCAAACAGGGCAGGAGGTCTATTTTTGATCTGTGGAGGAAATACAACAACACCCTGGGCAGGAGGGTTGAGGTTATAACCGATAAGGATAAGTTTGAGGGTGTTGCCAAGGACATAGATGAGAACGGCTTTTTGCTGGTCGATACGGGGGATGATGTGAAAAAGGTTATAACGGCAAATAGCGTGAGGTTCCTTCAATGAGCATGAAAAACGAATCCGAAAAACTGTCGGCTATCATAAAGGAGGCGCTTTACAGGGCGACCAAGAGGAACATGGTATTAACCCCGTTTAACTATTACAAGGTCTTTACCGAGGTGGCATTGGAATATGGCCTCGATGAGGCAGAGATCCATAAGATGCTATACGGCATGGCGGATGTATCTGCTGCAGAACTTGAGGAACTCAAAAAGAGGGTATTGGAGATCGCCACCAATGTCAAGGATGTTACGGTTAATGTCGAAAAGTCCATTACAGAAAGTGAAAATACATACGATATGACCATAAGGAATATCGATGAATACAAAAGCAGGATAGATGACAGCATAGCGTCCGAGCTTGAAAAGATCAAATACATAAACGCATCCCTGAAGGCTGAGCTTGAGGCTGCAAGGCAGGTATTAGAGAAACAGAAGATGGCCATTGAAAACATTAAGGAGCTTTCGCTTAAAGACCATCTGACAGGGTTGTATTTAAGAAAATACATGAACGAGGTATTGGACACAGCTCTTTACAATTACAACAGGTATTCAAAGGTGTTCAGTATAATAATGCTTGATTTAGACGACTTTAAGAAGATAAACGATACATACGGCCATTTAGCGGGCGATGAGGTGTTGAAGGTTATAGGTTCTATATTGAAGAGGATTACAAGGAGGAGCGATATACCCATCAGATACGGCGGCGATGAGTTTATAGTCGTATTGCCAGAGACAAAGCTTGAGGATGCCATTACCGTTGCCAAGAAGATCCGTGATAAGATAGCATCGGTAACCTTTAAGAAGGATAAGATGGAGTTTAAATGCACCGCCTCGATAGGTGTAACCCAGGTGAAGGATGGGGATACGGTGGAATCGCTGCTTGAGAGGGTGGATAAGGCCCTTTATCAGACCAAACACAGCCAGAAAGGCGAAATAAGCGTTGTGGAGTGAGATCTATGTTTGTTGAGGAGTATATAGAAAGGCTGAAGCCCTATGAGGGCGGCAAGCCGATAGAGGAGTTGAAGAGGCAGTTGGGTATTAAGGGTGAGATAATAAAGCTCGCTTCGAATGAGAATCCGCTTGGCCCATCAAGAAGGGCTGTAGAGGCTATAAGGAGCGTGGCGGAAAGCGTCAACTTCTATCCGGATGGTGATTGTTATTATTTAAAGGAGAGGTTGGCGGATAAGCTTGGTGTGTCAAGGGATAACCTCATATTCGGTAACGGCTCGGATGAGTTGCTTGAGCTGATCTTTAGGACATTTGCAACCAGGGATGAGGATGAGATCCTATACTGCTATCCGTCTTTTGTTGAGTATAAGATCATAGGCAGTTCGTTTAACAAGAGGCTTGTTGAGATACCGCTTAAGGGGTTTGAATACGATATAGATGCCCTGATTGATGCAATAAACGGCAATACGAGGGTTATCTTTCTCAACACACCCAACAACCCCACAGGGACGATTATAAAAAGGAGTGATATAGAGAGGGTAATAGAGGCTTCAGATAAGGATAAAACGCTTGTTGTTATAGATGAGGCATATTATGAGTATGCCATCGCTGAGGATGATTATGAGGAGCTGTTGGATCTGTATAAAAACGACAATGTCATAATACTAAGAACATTCTCCAAAGCCTATGGTCTTGCGGGTTT
Organism: Hippea sp. KM1; assembly: GCF_000526195.1. Lineage (NCBI taxonomy): Bacteria > Pseudomonadati > Campylobacterota > Desulfurellia > Desulfurellales > Hippeaceae > Hippea > Hippea sp. KM1. The sequence goes on along the minus strand of NZ_JAFP01000001.1, from coordinate 1,111,597 downwards.
AAGGATCGGCTATGGGATTGCAAGCCCGCAGATAGTGGATTATCTAAACAGGGTGCGCCCGCCGTTCAATGTCAATATAGTTGCTCAACATGCCGCTTTGGCTGCATTGGATGACGATGAGCATATAAAAAGGAGCGTTGAGACCAACAGGATTGGCAAGGAGTATCTCTATTCAGAATTTGACAGGATGGGGATAACATATATAAAAACCTATGCGAATTTTATTCTATTCGATGCCAAAAGGGATGCCTCTTATGTGTATGAGGAACTGCTAAAAAGGGGCATCATAATACGATCAATGGCCGGCTATGGTTATAAAACCATGTTGAGGGTGACAATCGGAACCAAGAGGCAGAATGAGATATTTATCAAGAACTTAAAAGAAGTGCTGAATGTTTAATACCATAGGAATAGTAGGCGTTGGCCTGATCGGCGGAAGCATCGCCTTAGATGCAAAATCACTTGGCTTAACCGATAGGGTTTTGGGTTTTGATAGGGATGGGGCTGCTCTTGATAAAGCCCTGCAGCTTGGCGTTATTGATAAGAAGGGTGCAGGCCTTGATGTGGGTGAGTGCGACCTTGTGGTTGTTTCCACCCCTGTAAGGAGCATACCCGATGTTTTGAGGGGGGTCTTTGAGAGGGCAAAAGACGGTGCTATAGTCATAGATGTGGGCAGCGTTAAGGGTGCAATTGTTGAAGGCGTTATGGATTTTTTAAGGGATGGCGTCTATTATGTGCCTGTTCACCCTATAGCTGGCATTGAAAAATTCGGGGTTGATGCCGCCGTTAAAGGTCTGTTTAGGAATGCCTATTGCATAATAACCCCCTATGATGGAATGGATCAAAACAAGGCGGGGGCGGTTTGCCGCTTTTTAGAGGGTTTGGGCATGAGGATTAAGTTTATGGATCCTGGGCTGCACGATGAGGTGTTTGGTTTTGTCAGCCACCTGCCGCATGCCATAGCGTATGCTTTGGTTGGTTTGGCTTCAAGGAAGGGGGATAATTACAGATTCATAGGCGGGGGGTTTAGGGATTATACCCGCATTGCGGCATCCTCTGAGAAGATGTGGAGCGACATATTCTTGATGAATAGAACAAACCTGATATCCTCCATAGACGGTTTTGTGGATGAATTGTTGAGGCTTAAAGGGATGATAGAAGAGGGGGATTACGACGGTTTAATGGATTATTTGAAGAAAGCCCGCCTGTTTAAGGAGAGCTTGGATGGGTAGGTTTATTATAACCATAGACGGGCCTGCAGGTAGCGGCAAAAGCTCTATAGCTGAACTCTTAAGCAAAAGAGACGGTTTTATCCACATAAACAGCGGGGCATTTTATCGAAGCATTGCCTTTATTCTGGGTGATGAGCCCAAAAAGGAGGAGCTTGAGAGACTTAAGCTGGATGTTAGGGTCAAAGATGGCAGAATGCTCATATTTCACAACAGTGAGAGGATAGACGATAAACTGCAGGCTGAGGCTATAGGAAGGATTGCTTCCAGGATTGCAAGGATAGGCTTTGTAAGGGATTTTGTCAACTCCACAATAAGAAGCGCTGCAAAAGAGGGTAGGTTTGTGGTGGATGGCAGGGATTGCGGCAGTGTGATGTTTAAGGATGCAGACCTTAAGATATACCTCACAGCGTCTGCTGAGGAGAGGGCAAGAAGGAGGTCAAAACAGACCGGTGAGGATTTTGCGTTTGTTTTTAAAGAGATAAAGGAGAGGGATGAGCAGGATAGAAACAGGGATATTGCACCCCTTATAAAGCCTGAGGGTGCTTTTGAGATAGATTCAAGCAATATGGATATAGAAGGTGTCTATAAAAAGATAAAGTCTTTAATGGAGAGTAGGTGATGAAGATAGAAATAGCCGAGAATGCCGGTTTTTGTTATGGCGTTATGAGGGCTATAGAGATAGCCGATAAAGCGCTTAGGGAGTATAAGAGCTTATGCTCGTTTGGGCCTATAATTCACAACCCCCAGGTGGTTGAGGAGTATCAGAAGAAGGGTCTAAAGGTGATTGAGAGCCTCGATGAGGCGGATGGGCCTGTTCTTGTCAGATCGCACGGTGTTCCACCGAAGGTTTATGAGGAGATAGAGAAGAGGGGCTTGAAGGTTATAGATGCGACATGCCCGTTTGTAAAGGAAGCGCAGCGGTATGCAAGGCAATTGTATGAGGAGGGCTATAAGGTTGTTATATTTGGTGATAATGAGCATCCTGAGGTTAAGGCGCATTTGGGGTATACCGATTATACGGCCTCTGTCATAAACTCACCCGAATCTGCAAGCTCCATCAAGGCATCAAGGGTCGGCGTTGTGTGCCAGACCACACAGTCCGTTGAAAGGTTTGGCCTAACGATAGGCGAGCTTGCAAAGAGGATCAGGGAACTTAAGGTATTCAATACCATCTGTGATGCAACGGAGAAGAGGCAGAAGGCCGCAAGGGAGCTTGCTCGTCGTTCGGATGTGATGATAGTGATAGGCGGTAAGAACTCAGCAAACACCAGGAAGCTGTATGAGATATGTAAGGAAAACTCAAAGAGGGCATACCATATCGAAACGGAAAGGGAGTTAGAAAGGGATTGGTTTGAGAATGCCGAAAATATAGGCATTACAGCAGGGGCATCCACACCGTCCTACATTATAGAAAGGGTGTATGAATCGATAAGGGATATGGTAAATGGATGAGTGGATAGAGATATTTAGATTTATAGGCAAGCAGGTTTTGGATCAAATAAGGGGCATTGTAGGAACATCAAAGGCCAAAAGGAGACTGGGCAAGGGTGAGTTTGGTGATAATACGGTCTTTATAGATAAACTTGCAGAGGATATAGTGATAGATGCCCTGTGCAATACCAAGAGGAGTTGTTCTATTTTGACAGAAGAGAAGGGCTGGGTCAGGCTGGGCGATAGGTTTCCTCTGATAATAGTTGATCCGATTGACGGCAGTCTCAACGCCAAAAGGGGCATTCCATATTATGCCTTATCCATTGGCCTTGCTGAAGGGGATTCTGTGAATGACCTTGTATGCGGCTATGTGGTGAATTTAGCCAACGGTGATGAGTTCTGGGCCTTGAGGGGTAAGGGTGCGTTTTTTAACGGAAGAAGGATTAAAAACACCGCTTCAGAGGCCAATGTTGTGGCTGTTGAGGGCATAAAAAGGGAAAGCAGCGGTGATGAAATTTTAAAGATAGCCAGATCTTTTTACAGGGTCAGGCAGAACGGTTCGACGGCTCTGGATATGTGCTATACGGCAACAGGCGGGTTCGATGCGTTTCTGCATTTAGATGATGCCAGGGTTATTGATTATGCGGCTGGTAAGGTTATATTAGAAGAAGCGGGCGGTGGCCTGTTTGAGTGGCTTGAGGATAAGCCGTTTGGGTGTGGTATATCCACACAAAAGACCCGAAGGTTTATAGGGGTTGGTAATAGGGATGTGCTAAAGGTTGTTATTGAGAGGTTGGGATAGATGAAAAGGATTGCACTCTTTGTTTTGGTTTTGGTTTTTGTCGGTATAGATGCGTTTGCCGATTTAAATGTCTCAACCAGCATTTATATTCTCTCCTCTTTGGTTAAGCAGATAGGAGGGGATAGGGTGCATGTTTCGTATGTTATACCCTCATCTTCCAATCCGCATGTCTTCTCTCCAAAGCCCAAGGATCTTATAGATTTTGAGAAGGCGGATCTGTTTATTGGCGTCGGATTTGGTTTTGAAAGCTGGTATGACAGGGTGGCTTTTTTAAGGGGCAAGAAAAGGAGCATCTTTTTAAGCGATGTCTATATCCATCCGTTGAATGCAAAGAAGGTAGGCAAAAAAACCATAGCCAATCCCCATATCTGGCTGGATGTGGATTTTATGAGAAATCGTGGCATACCGTATATAGTTCAAACCATGTGCGGTCTGGATAAGAAGAATTGCGACTTTTATAGATCCAATGCATCTTTGTTGATGGAATCGCTAAAGGGCTTTAGCAATGCATTGGCCGACCTTAGGGGCAACTGCATAGTCGATGTAAAACCGGCCTTTGAGTATTTCTTTAAAAGCTTGGGCCTTGAAAGCTGCAGTGTTGTTATAGAAAAGGGCAATCGCTCACCGACGGTTGGCGATCTTAAGAGGTTGTTTAGAAACTGCAGGTGTAAGAAGGGTGTTGTTGTGTATGTATCCAATGGGCAGCTTGCAAAGAGCCTATCCGACAGGTTGGGTTATTCAACGGTTTGTTTGAACCCATTGGGGTCTTCAAAGAATCCAGAGACGAACACATACATAAAACTCATAAAACACAATATAGACCTGCTTAGGCAGTCGCTTAAATGATAGAGGTTAAGGATTTAACGATAAGGATAGGTGATAAGTCCATACTGGACCGTGTCTGCTTCAATGTTGAAAGGGGCGAGTTTGTTGCCATAATAGGCCCCAATGGTGCTGGTAAGACCACGCTTGTTAAGACGATATTGGGATTGATCAGGCCGACCGAGGGTTTTGTTAAGATAGACGGATTAAATCCCCTTGAATATATCAAATTCAGAAGGAACATAGGGTATCTGCCGCAGAAGGCCATAGTGAACTGGAGCATGCCCCTAAGGGTTTTAGATGTTGTGTTAATTGAAAGGGTTAGGTTGTTTGGCCTGTTTAGGGGGTGGAGTGAGGATGAGCTTAAAAAGGCCCACTATTGGCTCGATAGATTTGGCGTTGATGATAGGGCTTATTCATATATAAAGGACCTGTCGGGCGGACAGCAGCAGAGGGTATCGCTTGCAAGGTGCATGATGAGCGATCCAGAGATTCTAATCCTGGATGAACCAAATACGGCCATAGATGCCGTTTACAACTCCATGATATACGAGCTTCTAAGGGAGTTAAGCAGTAAGGATAACATCACAATAATCATGGTAACGCACGATATAGGGGCTGTGAGCCGATATGTGGATGAGGTTATGTGCTTGAATGTAAAACTGCACTGCCACGGTAAGCCGTCCACTATAGATTATGCCGAGATGCTCAGAAGCGTTTACGGTGAGGGTATGAATATAATGTTGCACTCTGAGGCGTGCAGGAATTGCAAGTGGGGTGGCAATGGTTGAGGAGATCCTGATTAGGGCTGCGGCCGTTGGTATCTTGATAGCTATACCCTTATCTGTTATGTCCTATTTTGTTGTGATGAGGAAGATGACATTTGCCGGTGTCGGCATTGCCCATTCTGCTTTTGGTGGTGTTGCTTTGAATTTCCTGTTTGGCCTTAGCAGTTTTGTCTTTCCCGTTGTGTTTTGCCTTGTGGCATCCCTTTTTATCGGTTTTATGTATAGAAAGGGTGGATTCAGTGAGGATAGCGTGATCGATGTTATATTTGTTTTTTCTATGGCCTTTGGTGTCTTTGTCTTGAGTCTATCTGAGGGGTATTCTGCAAACATATTGGGTATTCTCTTTGGCGATATACTCTCAGTGGGAAGGAATGACCTATTTGCCGCTGTTGGTGTCTTTCTGCTTGGTGTTGCGTTTGTTTCGCTGTTCTTCTCCCATCTGCAGCTATCCACATACAACGAGGAGCTGGCAAGGATTAGGGGTATAAACACATCCCTGCTTTACTATGCTTTTTTGGCCGTTTTATCGCTAACGGTGGTCTTTTCCATAAAGCTAATAGGCATAATCCTGGTTAACGCCTTTTTGGTCTTGCCGACCCTGGTGGGTTTGAATCTATCGAGGAATTACAGAGGGATAATCGCCATTGCGGTTATCTCATCGATTGTAAGCATAAGTGGGGGCGTTCTGCTCTCCTATTTCTTCAACGCCCCCACCGGTGCCACCATTGTCCTTGTTTATGTCTTTCTATGGATGGTTAGCTTTGCTTTTCGGGTGGTTAGATAGTGTTAGCACTTCATCTCGATGTATTTCTGTGCGCAGGAGGCGGCTATCGCACCGTCTGCAGCAGCCGTTAGAACCTGCCTCAGCGGTGTTACCCTGATATCGCCTGCTGCAAAGATCCCCGGTATGTTCGTCTCCATCCTGTCGTTGGTGATAATATAGCCCTCTTCGTCCAGCTTTATCAGATCCGATACAAACTCCGTGTTGGGTGTTAGGCCGACATAGATGAAGACGCCGTCCACCTCAACCCTGGACAACTCACCCGTCTTTACATTTTCTATGAGTATGCCGTTTACGAATTTATCGCCCTGAATCTCCTTTACCACATGGTTGAATATAAATTCGATCTTTTTATTCTCAAACGCCCTATCCTGGAGTATCTTGACGGCCCTGAGTTGATCCCTTCTGTGAATGATATACACCTTTGATGCTAAATTGGCCAGATAGAGGGCCTCTTCTATGGCGGAATCTCCGCCACCTATGACGGCAACGGGCTTTCCTCTAAAGAACGCACCGTCGCATGTTGCGCAATAGGAAACACCCCTGCCTGTAAACTTCTTCTCGCCGGGGCAGTTTAGTTTGTTTGGTGATGCCCCTGCTGCTATTATGATTGTTTTTGTGGAGAGTTTTGTGCCGTTTGAGAGTGTTACACACTTGGTTTTGCCTTCATCCTCTATGCTCTTTACGCCGTCATAGTTCATCTCAACGCCGAATTTTTCGGCCTGCTTGATGAACTGATCCATCAATTCCATACCGCTGATGCCCTTAGGAAAGCCCGGATAGTTTTCCACCTCATACGACATTACTATCTGGCCGCCAAAGACCTTCTCTTCACAGATTATGGTCTTTAGGCCACCCCTGGCGGCGTATATGCCTGCAGCCAATCCAGCCGGACCCCCACCTATTATAACGACATCGTACATCTATTCCTCCAGTTTCTATTTGGGTTATGGTGAAGCTGCTTTGGAATTATAAAACCTGTTGCAACTTCTCTACTATATACTCCTTTGGCACTGCGCCGATGATCTGGTCAACAACCTCACCGTCTTTAAAGATCATAAGGGTGGGTATGCTCATGATGCCGTATCTAACGGCTATATTTGGCTCATCATCGGTGTTGAGCTTTCCTACCTTTAGTTTTCCTGCATATTCCTCTGCAATCTCGGCAACTACCGGTGCAACCATTCTGCAGGGTCCGCACCACGGAGCCCAGAAGTCAACTAAAACAGGGACATCGGAATTCAAAACCTCGCTTTCCCAATTGGCTTCGGTCAACTGTATTTCTGCCATTGTTCCCTCCCTTTTACATCTTAAATTTGCCTTTGAATAATAGGTATGTTTGAGGGTTTTGTCAAGAATAAGAAAGTAAGAGGGAGCTAAATTACCTCTTCCATGCCATCTTCAGCATCAAGCTGCTCCAATGCAAACAGTACAGCCTTCTTGACATCCTCTTTGTTGGTGGCGTTTATCCTTATTACGGGTATATCCTCGGGCAACTCCTGCAGGATCTCCTTTATTGTCTCTTCAGGCACCTTGTTGTCTAAATCGTTTTTTGTAAGGGCAACCACCGTAGGTATGCGCTTTAGCGTGATGAATTTTTTAAAGTAATGGGGGATGGCCCTTAACGATTTTTCATCTGTAATGTCGCCCAAAATGATCAAGGCCAAGGCGTTTTTTACCAGCAACGGATAGATGAAATCGAAGCGCTCCTGACCGGGGGTTGCATACAGATGTATTACAAGGTCGTTATCGATTGTGAGCCTTCCAAAATCCATTGCCACCGTTGTGAAGGCCTTGATTTCCTTTAGCTCCTTCTCGCTTACAGGTTTATCCGTCGTGATTGGGTCTATCTCGCTGATCTGTTTTATGAATTCCGTTTTTCCTGCATTAAAGCTCCCGGTAATTATGATTTTGAATATCATCACAAACCCCTTATTTTATCTATAATTTTTTTCAGAAAACTCTTTTTTATCTTTACATCGAATTTCTTATTTGCTGAAGGTTCTTTTAACTCTATCATGTTCAAAAGATACATACAGACGACAGCCTTTGCCTTTGAGAGGTTTGAACCGTTCTCTGTTATCTCCCTTACGCTTACAGAATCCTCCTTGGATGCTATTCTGTCTATGTCTAAGTTGTCCGTTATGAGGTCTATCTGTTTTAGTATGTATGCCGGCGCTTTTAGCCTTATGTGGTGGTCTAAATCGGGCAGAAAAGACAGAAGTAAATCTTTGTCGTTTATCTTGTCGATCGCCTTGACCACAAACTCCCTTAGGTTTGTTTTGAATACCTTGTTGGATAAGGGCATCGATAGGAATTCATTGAGGTTTAAGGGTTCCGATGCTATCTCCACATTTTTGAGGCCTATTATGTCATACGGTTCTTCTAAATCAGATGAGACAATATAGAGGTCTGTCCCCATGGTTAGGCCGTATAGTTTGGATTCACCGTTTTTTATTATGAATTTGGTGTTGCCCTTTAGACTCTTCAGGAAGTTGAATATGTCGCATTCCCTATATATCGGGTTGCCTATGAAGCTGTCTAAGTCGATCTCGTCTAAGTTGTAATTGGTCTGTATCTCTATGCCTTCTTTGTTTAGCGTTCTTATGATCTCCTCGGCGAATGTGGGTTTCGGTATGGGGGTCATGTAAAACTCTTTAGGAACCACCTCGCCGGGTTCTTTGAATATTATGATGTGGGGTTTCTGCATGGCCTTGGAGTATAGGATCTCGGCCAATTTGGGCTTAACAATAGTGCCTTTGTTTTTTCCTATGACGACAACAGGGAAGTTTGAGTTTTCGATCTTTGTCACCGCATCCTTGGGGTTGTCCACCACCTCGGCCCTGTATGAGAGTTTTTCAAAGAAGAACCGAATGATGTCGTTCAAAATAGGATCATCACATACGACTAACGCTCTTTTTTCCATTGGCACTCCATAACTAACCAAAAGATTTAATTGTAATATACTAATCTTAGTTAGATAGTCAAGAAAAAAATCACTGTTGTAGACAAGCGGGGCTTGCTAAATTTTACCTTTTTAAGTTTTTTGCTTGACATCCGATATAGTAATTAGGTAAAAGTGGGTAATTGTGGGTGAAAGTGGATGTTCAGGGGAAGATTTGAATACGCTCTGGATGATAAGGGAAGGGTAAAGATACCCCCCAAATTTAAGGATATCCTCAAGGATAAGCACCAAAACAGCCTGGTATTAACCGTCTTCGATGAGTGTATATACGCATACCCATACGATGTATGGGAGGAGCTTGAAAGAAAGGCGGTGAACTTGCCGTTAACGAACAAGGCCGCAAGAAGGTTTAAGAGGATGTTTTTCTCATCGGCTCAGGATGTCTCCATAGATAAACAGGGCAGGATACTAATCCCCTCTGTGCTGAGGGAGGATGCTGCCATAGAGAAGGATGTGGTGATATTGGGCAATTTAGACCACATAGAGATATGGTCTAAACAGAAGTGGGATGAGGAATCGAAGGCCTTGAGGGAATCTGAAGAGGAATTGGCAGAAGAGATCGAGAAGTTGGGGATATTCTAAATGAAGCACAAAAGCGTCCTTTTGAATAGGATAATTGAAATCATACAACCAAAAAGCGGCGGGGTGTATGTGGATATGACCTTAGGCGCTGCAGGGCATACACAGGAGTTGCTCAAATTATCCTCGCCGGATGGTATTGTTGTGGCCTTTGATAAGGATATTGAGGCTATTAATCACGCACAGGAAAAGCTAAAGGAGACCTATGGAGAGAGGTTGATTCTGATAAACGACGATTATGCCAGAATCTCTGAATACCTCAAGGATCTGGGTATTGATGGAGTTGACGGTGTGGTTATGGATTTGGGCGTTTCGCTTGATCAGCTAAAATCCGATAGGGGTTTTTCCTTTAGTATAGATGCGCCGTTGGATATGAGGATGGACAAAAGAAAACCCTTAACGGCAGAAAAGATCGTAAACCACTGGGATCTTGAGGAGATAGAGAAAATCTTAAGGTTGTATGGGGAGGAGAACTTCTCAAGAAGGATTGCAAAGGCCATAGTGAAAAACAGACCCATCCAGACAACAAGGCAGTTGGCCGAGATTGTGGAGTTGGCCGTTCCAAAGAACATCTCAAGGAGGATACACCCGGCCACAAGGACATTCCAGGCCTTAAGGATCGTGGTAAACGATGAGCTTGAGAGTCTGCAGATAGGGTTGAAATCGGCCATTGAGGCGCTAAAGCCCGGTGGCATTATTTGTGCTATATCCTTTCACTCCTTGGAAGACAGGATTGTAAAGAACATCTTTAGGGAGAATAAGCAGAACGGTGTTTTGAGGCTGATAAACAAAAAACCCATCAGGCCGACGCCCCAGGAGGTTAAAGGCAACAAGCAGGCAAGGTCTGCCAAGTTAAGGTGCGCCCAGAAATTGAATAAGGAGGGGGACGATGCTTGATTATGCCGATGTGAGGGCTGTAGATTCTAAAGAGGTTTTAGTCAAACAGAAAGAGACCTTATACCCCTTAAGGATAAATCTCCTATATCTGTTTGTGTCCATTATGGTTGGCATGTTGATATATATGGTGGGGTATCAAAATATCAGCATTGCCCAGCTAAATCACGACATAAGCCTTAAACAGGCCAAGATAAGAGACTTAAAGCTTAAAGAGCAGCAACTAATGAAGAAGCAGCAGCAGATCTTTAATTACTATTCCGTTATCAGGGATGGCAAACTCCAATACGCCACGGGCAATAGCATTAAGATAATCCATTGAACAGGGTTCGATTTAGTTTTGTTGTATCCCTTATATTCGCCTCCTTCCTTATCGTTGTAATAAAATCGTTCTATATACAGCTTATAAAGGGCAAGGCCTATAAAGAGGAGTATGTAAAAAAGCTTGTTAAAACTATTACGGTTTCAGGCAGAAGGGGATTGATTTACGATGAAAAGGGCAGGCCGCTTGCCCTGAATTACCCCGTTTTTGATCTGTTTGTTGACCCGTATTATCTGTTTCAGTTGCGTAAGGTATACAAAACCGACGAGTATTACAGGCAGCGTGAGGAGTTGTTTGTTGAGGATTTGAGCAACATCCTCCATATAAGCAAGAATCGGCTCTGGTCGTTGATAAATAGCAATAGAAGCAGGCGGTATGTGGTGATTAAAAAGAACCTATCCTTGGATGATTACAATAGAATCAGAAACGACGATAACTTCATAAGGGCGTTTGGTTTTATCAAGAGGTTTAGGAGGTTTTATCCGGATGGTGAGTTTTCTGCCCATGTGGTCGGTTTCTGTTATTCGAATAACAGGGGGGCTGAGGGGCTTGAGAGGTATTACGATAAATACCTGTCGGGTTTGAGTATAAAGGAGGATATCGCATACGATATATACAAAAGACGCACGGCAGCCAACCCGATTGACGGTGTAAATCTAAAGATCTCTTTAAATAGGGATATTCAGGATTTTGTGCATGAGCAACTGAGGAATACGGTTTTGAAGCATGAAGCGGATAAGGGCGTTGTGGTTGTTATGGATCCATACACAGGCGAGGTTGTAGCGATGGATTCCTATCCCTTCTATGACAACAACCACTTCTGGCATTACAGTTATGTTTATGTGAAGAATAGGGCTGTTAGCGATGCCTTTGAACCGGGCAGTGTCTTTAAACTTTTAACCATGGCGGCTGCCTTAGATAGCGGTATATTTAAGGGCAATGAGAGGATTTATTGTCAGAACGGCAGATGGAGGCTGCACGGTAAGGTGATACACGATGTTCATAGGTTCAAGATGCTAAGGTTTAGGGATGTGTTTGTTTATTCCAGCAATATAGGGAGTGCAAAGATCGCCCTGAAGCTTGGCAAAAAAGTGTTTTATAGCTATTTGAATAGATTTGGTTTGGGCAGAAAAACAGGTATTGATACCATCTCGGAGACAAAAGGCATAGTGAAGGATATATTCAATGTGGGCGATGTGGATTTAGCCAATATGGCCTTCGGTCAGGGTATCAGTGTTAGCGAGATTCAGCTGTCTGTTATGTATAGTGTCATAGCAAACGGGGGATACTGGGTTAGACCGCATTTTATGGTTAAAACATTTAAGGATAATTCAACACAGGGCTATACCGTTTTTAAAAAGCGAATACTAAAGCCCTCAACGGTTGAAAAGATAAAGGGTATTTTGAGGGATGTTGTTGTCTATGGCACAGGCAAGAATGCCGCTTTGGATGATTATGCTGTGGCGGGCAAGACCGGAACAGCCCAGATAGCAAAGCACGGTAAGTATCAGAAGCAGTATGTAGCCTCTTTTGTCGGATTCGCTCCGTTCTCACATCCTAAGTTTGTGGTTGCCGTTTCTATATTCAACCCCAAAAAAGGGGGGTTCTATGGCGGAGAGGTGGCAGCCCCCCTATTTGCCAGGGTTATGGAGTTTGTTTTGCACTATTACGGTGTAATGCCGGATAAAGATTAACTAAAAAATGAAGTAGCACTTGATATTTCACGCCGTTGAATATATTATTGTTTTAGTCTAATAAAAAATTAAGGGAGGTGCCTATGCCGAAGGTAACATGGATAGGTCAGGCTGCAGTGTTGGTTGAAGGAAATAACACTAAGTTTATTATCGATCCTTTCATTACAGGGAATCCTGATGTAAAAGAGGGGACATTCAAACCTGAGGATGTTAATGTGGATTATATCCTTTTAACACACGGCCACTGGGATCATTTAGGTGATGCCATAGATATAGCAAAAAGAACGAAGGCCACAATCGTTGCCCCCTTTGAGCTTGTGGATTACTGCTCCAAAAAGGGTGTTGAGAATGTTCACCCCATGCACATAGGAGGGGCTCACAGGTTCAGCGATGATTTTTGGGTAAAGCTCACCATAGCACACCACGGAAGCGCCGTTATAAACGATGAGGACGGTGTTGTATATACGGGCAATCCGTGCGGATTCTTGGTAGAGATCGATGGCAAGGTGATATACCATGCGGGTGATACGGGTCTGTTTTTGGATATGCAGCTTATAGGTCAGATGAGGGATATCGATTTGGCCATCCTGCCGATAGGTGATAACTTCACTATGGGGCCTGAGGATGCGGCCAAGGCGGTTGAGTTCTTGAAGCCGAAGATGGTTATGCCCATACACTATCTGGCCTGGGATTTGATAAAACAGGATCCAAACGAATTTGCTAAGCTTGTGGGCGACAAGGCAGCTGTTAAGGCCATAATGCCGGGCGAAAGCTTGGATATTTAGACCCAAGGGGCTTTTGCCCCTTTTTTCTTGTTAAAAACGCATAGAGATGGTAAAGTTCCACCTGTTATGGTGGAGCTTTTAAGTCCTGCCGGGAATTTAGAGAAACTCAAGTTTGCCATTGAATACGGTGCTGATGCCGTGTATACGGCGCTTAAGAGCTTCTCTTTGCGCTCCCGTGCCTCCAATTTGAGCCCTGATGAGTACAAAGAGGCGATAGAGTTTGTAAAGTCCCGCTCAAAGAGGCTCTATCTGACGCTGAATTCATATATCTTCGATAGAGAGTTAGACGATCTAAAAAGGGTGCTGGATTTTCTAAACAGATACCCACCCGATGCCGTTATAGTTTCCGATTTGGGTGTTTTGTCTTTGGTTAATAGGTATACCGATATACCCGTGCATATAAGCACACAGGCCAATATAACCAATTCGGCCGCCGCAAACCTTCTGAAAGATTTTAATGTGGAGAGGGTTGTGCTTGCAAGGGAGTTAACGCTTGAGGATATAAAGGAGTTTAAGAAGAACAGCAATGTGGAGCTTGAGGCCTTTGTTCACGGTGCTATGTGTATGTCGTATTCTGGCAGGTGTTTTTTAAGCGCCTATCTTACAGGAAGAAGCGCAAATCGTGGGGATTGTGCGCAAAGCTGCAGGTGGAGGTATAAGATCATTGAGCAGAAAAGACCCAATGAGGTGTTTGAGGTTGAGGAGCATCCCGAGGGCAGCTTTATATTCAACTCATACGATATGTGCGCCCTGCCCATATTGGATAGGTTGATAGATGCCGGTGTTAGCTCTTTTAAGATTGAGGGGAGAATGAAGAGTCTCTATTATGTGGCCGTAACCACCGCCGTTTACAGGGATGCTATAGATACGATATTAAGCGGAGGGGATTTTAAATCGAAGATACCGTTCTATATGGAGGAGCTTAAAAAGGTTAGCCACAGGCCCTATTCGTTTGGCTTCTATCTTGCCCATCCCAAGCAGTATATAGAAAGCTCAGGATACATAAGGAAGTGTAGATTTTCTGCTGTGGTGCTAAAAAGGGATAAAGACAGCTATCTCATAGGCGTAAGGGATAGGATGGAGAGTGGATACTATGAGGTTTTTTCGTCCAGCTTACAGATAAAGAGGGTTTACATAGACGGTTTTATGGATGAGAATGGTTGCAAAAAAAAGTGTGGAAATCCCAATGAAATTTTGTATATTAGGATACCTGAAGATTTAGAGGAGCTTAGTCTATTGAGAAGGTGCGATGAGGATAATAGCCGGTAAGTTAAAATATAAGAAACTTTATTATAAGAAGAACCAATTCCTGAGACCCACAAGGAGCATAGTCAGGAAATCTTTTTTTGATACGATGAGGGATGTGATAGAGGGCAGCGTATTTGTCGATCTGTTTGCAGGCAGCGGTTCTATAGGCATGGAGGCCCTCTCAAGGGGTGCAAAAAGGGTTATTTTTGTGGATAGTGCCAAAGAGAGCGTTGATTTGATAAGAAAAAACACCAGGGATATGGACAATGTCGATGTGCTTAAAATGGATGCGTTTAGATTCTTAGATGAACCCATCTTAAAAAGGGCCGATGTCATCTATGTGGATCCGCCTTATTCGTTTGAGATCGACGGTTTCTTGATGGGATTGTTCGATATGGTTAATAGGGATGCAATAGTGTGCGTTGAGCACGATAAGAAATCGCCCATAAACAGTGAGTTTGGGCAGTTTAGGCGTTTTAAGAGCAGGAGTTTTGGCAAGAATACTTTAGATTATTTTGGGGTGATAGATGAGTGAGGTTATAGCTTTGGTGCCTGGAACCTTTGATCCTATCACAAACGGACATATCGACATAATCAAAAGGGCCAAGAAGATATTTGATAAGATCATAGTGGCGGTGGCCACCAATGCCGGTAAAATGCCGTTGTTTAGCTTTGAGGAGAGGGTTGAGCTTACAAAGAAGGTCGTTGAGACCGATAGGGAGCTATGGGGTGTTGAGGTTGAGGGTGTAAAGGGTCTGCTTGTGGATTTTGCCAAAAGGGAGAATGCAAAGGTTGTGGTAAGGGGCTTGAGGGCTGTTTCTGATTTTGAGTATGAGCTGCAGATGGCCTTTATGAATAGGCGCTTAAATGAAGAGGTTGAGATGATTTACATGATGCCATATATAAAGTACTCCTTCTTGAGTTCATCCATAGTTAAGGATGTCTTTTTTAATGGCGGCGATATATCAAAGTTTGTGCCTGAGGTTGTAATAGAGGCTATGAGAAAAAAATTATCCGAAAGGAGAGGTTAGATGAGTAAAGCAAAGCTTAATGCAAGGATCAACAGGATTGAGCCTTCCATGACCATTGGTATCAGCGCAAAGGCAAAGGAGCTGTGCGCTGCTGGGCTGGATGTCTTGAGCTTTTCTGCGGGGGAGCCGGATTTTGATACGCCCGACAACATAAAGATTGCCGCCATCAAAGCAACGGTCGATGGGTTTACCAAGTATACTGCAGCAGGTGGAATAAACGAACTCAGGGATGCTGTGGTTGAGAAGCAGAAAAGGAGAAACGGCCTGGATTACAAAAGGGAGAATGTCTGTATATCCGTTGGCGCAAAACATGCACTATTCAACATAGCCGCTGTTATGCTTGAGGAAGGCGATGAGATAATCATACCTGCGCCTTACTGGGTTACCTATGAGGCGATAGCAAAGTATGTTGGTGCAAAGCCTGTTATTATAGAGACAAAAGAGGAGAATGGGTTTATACCGACACCTGAGGATTGGGAGAAGGCCATTACACCAAATACAAAGATGATCCTTTTGAACAACCCGTCCAATCCGACCGGGGCAACATACGAAAAGGAGGATCTGGAGTTTATTGCCAAGCTGGCCGAAAAACACGATCTCTGGATAATTTCTGATGAGATCTATGAGGATATTGTTTTTGATGGATACGATCCTATCAGTATAGCAAGACTCTCCGATTACGCATACGAGAGAACGCTGGTTGTAAACGGTATAAGCAAAACATACTCCATGACAGGTTGGAGAATCGGATATACCTGCGGCGATAAGGATGTTATAGCGGCTATGATAAAGTTGCAATCCCAGAGCACCTCAAATCCCACATCTATAGCCCAGATGGCCGCCTTAGAGGCTTTAAGGGGTCCTCAGGATAGCGTCGAGAAGATGAGGGTTAAGTTTGAGGAGAGGAGAAACTTTATAGTTGAGGCCTTAAACAACATAGATGGTATAACCTGCTTCAAACCCAAGGGCGCCTTCTATGTATTCCCCAACATCTCGGCCTTCTTTGGAAGGGAGTATGAGGGTGAAAAGATTACGGGTTCTATGAAGTTTGCAGAGCTTCTGTTGGAGCATGCTCTAATAGCCGTTGTGCCGGGTATTGCCTTCGGTGATGATAGGTTTATGAGGTTCTCTTTTGCCACAAGTCTGGACAACCTCAAAGAGGGCGTAAAGAGGTTGGAGGAGTTTGTTAAGAAGATTAAATAATTATGGCTGATGAAGACAAGCTAAAGGAAGAGAACCAGACAGATAGTGATGAAGAGGTTATAATAATTGAGGATGAGGAAGAGAGTCAGGAGACTGAGCAGCCGCCTCAAGAGGAAGAGGTTGAACAGGATTTAGAAGGGGAAGAACAAGAGCAACAAGAGGAAGAGCAAGGGCCTAAGAAGAGTAAACTTCTGCTTTATGGGGGTGCTATAGCGGCCGTTGTGGTTGTGGTCGCTTTAGCACTCTTTTTTGTTTTTCACAAAAAGAGCCCGCCAAAACAGAAAAAAATAGAAAAAAAGATAGAACAACCAAAACCCAAACCAAAGCCTAAGCCCAAACCCAAGCCCAAGGGCCCTGTTGCATACAACCCCATCGTTGATGTCCATTTCATCAATGCAATGAGGCTGCAACAGGAGGGTAAATACAAAGAAGCCTTGAAACAGCTAAAGCAGGCGACGGTTGATTTGTATATATCGTATTACGGCATGGCTTACATATATCTGCAGATGGGTGAGGTTGAAAAGGCGAAGGAGTATCTGTTTGATAAAACCAGAAACTATCTAATATTGGCCATACACAACAATCCCAATTACATAAACGGTTATGTAAACCTGTTCAGGATCTATATGGCGCAGAAGGAATACGATAAGGCCTTGGATATGATAAACACCCTAAAGAGCAAAGGGCTCGATGATGAAGATGTGGTTCTTATGAAGGCCTATTACGACTTTGTAAAGAACAACGATGCAACGGCGGCTTTGGGTTTATTAAACAGGTATCCAGATTCGCCCCTGCTTTTATCCTTAGCAGGCGACTATTACCTAAAAAACAATCAGCCCGAAAAGGCCCTGATGTACTTTTCTAAAGCCTTAAGGCTCTATCCAATGGGCAGTGTATATTACAACACATCGCTAATCTATACACAGAATAGTCAATACAAATCAGCCCTAAAGCTCATACCCAAGATGTATTACATGGACATAGAGCGGATACCGTGTAAGAACTATCTGGCGTTCTTTCTTTTATTTAGGGATTCGAAGTTTGATGCGGCAAGCAGGTTTTTATCGCTCAATAAGGATTATTTTGAGGCCTGCTATAGGCGTTTTGAGATAATCCCATCCATATCTTCACCGCTAAATATAAAGAGCTTCTCTATCCGATCGAACTTCAACTTTATGATGGCTGCAGAGGTTCTCAATATGTATCTAAAGCCTGTGGGGCTTCTGCCTGAGAAGGCAAATCCAAATATAAAGCTGGGATTGGTATATCAGAGCCTCGGTCTGACTGAGGATGCAGCCAAGGAGTTCTCCAAGGCCGCCTCGTTCTCTGAGGCTGTGCTTTTAAGTCAGTATGCGAGTAAGTATTACGCTGTAGGTGATTATGCAAAATCCCTTAAGTATTACAAGATGGCCTTAAAAAAATCCCCGACAAACCCCCTGCTTATATACGATGTTGCCATAATGAGCCTAAAAAACCACGATTTGGCCACAGCCAAGGATATGCTGATTCAGCTGACATCGGGCTATCCGATGTTCCCATTGCCCTATTTGGGTATGTTCATAATTAAGCAGATGGAAGGCAAACATATGGATGCAATGAAGTATCTCAACAGCTTCTCACAGAGGCTTAAGTCGCTGGACTATCAGGCGCAGGATAAGTTGAAAGACCTTTCGCTGTTTGCCGACTATATCATAGACAGACTGAATTTCAATAGGGAGAGGCTTAAGCAGCTGAGCGAGTCTCAGAAGAGGGTCTTTTTGTTGTTTGAGGCCTCCTTAAATGAGGATCTGGATTACCTGTCCATAGAAAAGCCCTTTGAAAGGAGTATACACCTAAACTGGGATACCGACAGCCTGGTTGGCGTATGCGAGTATTTCTTTAAGCATTACGACAATGATTACATGAAGAGGCTTATGGCCACCATGTATCTTTTGAACAACGAGCCGTCTAAGGCCTATAAGGCGATGTATAACATAAAGGTGTATACGGCTGAGGATTATTACAAATTGGGCATAGCCTATCTTTTGAGTGGCTATCCGGAGATTGCCGACAACTTCTTTACCAAATCGATTCTAAAAGGGGCCAACTTCTATAACGCTTATGTGGCCAAGGCTATCATACAGGCCTTTAAGGGGAGCCTGGTTGGTGTAAAATACTACCTGAAGATAATACTCAAAAAGAAGGCCAAGCTTGCCTGGTTTAATACGGATGTGTTCTTATCTTACGATATAAGGTTGAAAAGATGAGGGGATTCTTTAAAGCCGTCTTTAAGCTGTTTTTGGGTTTGATATCTGCGGTCATACTTATAGGTCTGGTTGCGGGTTTTGTCTATTTCGGGTCGGTCTATATGAGCGTTAAAAAGGATTTCAATAAGGCCATTAGTGTAAAGATGCTGCCCTTGCCTACCAAGGTTTACTCTGCCGATGGTAAGCTCATAGCCAAGTTTGGACTGCAAAACAGGATTCCCGTGAAGCTTAAGGATGTTTCCCCCTGGATGAGGTATGCCATTTTAGCTGCAGAGGATGCAAGGTTCTATGAGCATGGAGCAATAGATTTGGTTGGTATTGCAAGGGCTTTGATTGTTGATGTGGTAAAGGGCAAAATAGTTCAGGGTGGAAGCACCATAACGCAGCAGCTTGTCAAGAATGTATATTTGACGCCAGCAAGAACCATTGATAGAAAGGTTAAGGAGATAATATTGGCATACAGGATAGAAAAGGAGATGAGTAAAGATGAGATTCTTCAGCTTTATCTAAATACGGTCTATTTTGGCGATGGCGCCTGGGGCGTTGAGGCAGCAGCACGAACATACTTCGATAAGCACGCAAAGGATTTAACAATAAGCGAATCTGCCATGCTTGCAGGCCTTGTGGCTGCACCGAGTTATTACAATCCATACAAACACCCCAAAAGGGCAAGAAAAAGAACGATATATGTTCTAAGAAGGATGTATGAGAACCATTTTATAAACCTCTCTCAATATAAAAGGGCTATGAATGCGAAGATAGTCTTAAGGAAGCCCTCTGCCAATCTGTTTGGTCTTATCGTTGCCCCGTATTTTACCGATTACATCAGGAGTTGGTTGATAGATAAATACGGTGAGGAGATCGTTTACAAAAGCGGACTGAATGTGTATACAACCCTGGATACAAATCTGCAGCGTTTTGCGTTCATAGCCGTAAAGAGCGGTATATTATCCATAAAGAAGAGATACGACGGCCTGCAGGCGGCCTTGATCGCTATGGATCCTAAAACCGGATACATTAAGGCGTTAATTGGCGGTTTTGATTACTCAAAGAGTCAATTCAACAGGGCGTTGCAGGCAAGAAGGCAGCCCGGCAGTTCCTTTAAACCGATAATTTACCTGACCGCTTTGACCGAAGGGTATCTGCCCGATGATACCATTGCCGATATGCCTATTGTATTCAG
This sequence comes from Hippea sp. KM1, assembly GCF_000526195.1. Classification (NCBI taxonomy): domain Bacteria; kingdom Pseudomonadati; phylum Campylobacterota; class Desulfurellia; order Desulfurellales; family Hippeaceae; genus Hippea; species Hippea sp. KM1. The sequence goes on along the minus strand of NZ_JAFP01000001.1, from coordinate 1,091,591 downwards.
GTTTAATGGTAAGGAGTGGAGGCCGCAGAACTATGAGAGGGTTTTCCATGGCACCGTAACGCTTAAGTATGCATTGGCGCATTCGGTTAATGTGGCAACCATAAACCTATTGAATAGTGTCGGGATAGGTAATGTCATAAGCATGGCGCATCAGCTGGGCATAAGAGAGAAGATACCGCACAATTTATCCATAGCGTTGGGCTCTTTGAGTGTAAAACCCATAGAGATGGTAAGGGCCTATGCTGCTTTTGATAATTACGGCCTCCTTCCAGAGCCTATATTTATAACCAAGATAGTTGATAAATACGGAAGGGTTATATACAGGGCAAAGCCCAGGCTGAGAAGGGTTTTTGACGATGTGGATGGGTATATCCTAACCGGCATGCTTAGAAATGTTATACTCTATGGCACAGGCAGGGCGGCAAGGGTGATAAAAAGGCCGTTAGCTGGCAAAACCGGCACAACGAACAATTACAGGGATGCGTGGTTTATAGGTTATTCCCCCGATCTTGTCTGTGGTGTTTGGGTGGGTTATGACGATAATCGCATGATATTTAAGGGTGCCACCGGAGCCAGGGCGGCTCTGCCTATATGGATAAAGTTTATGTCCAATGCCTTAGAGGGAGAGCCCGTTAAGGATTTCCCTATACCTAAAGGCATAACAAAGGATATTGTCGATATGGTTAACTCACCGCCAGAAAATCCCGAAGAACTACAGACCACCAAACCAACCATTCAACAGCTCTATGAAAATGCAATCCAATGAGATATACATCGAAAGAATCGAAGGGGTTTACCTCAATCAGAGGATAGATAAGGTTATCTCGGATATTTTAGACATACCCAGAAACCAGATACAGAATTACATAAAGGAAGGGCTAATAAGGGTATGTGATAGGGTTGTTCCTAAAAGCTATAGGTTGAAGGCAAACGATTGTCTGAGCATAACCATACCCCCGCCAAGGGATAATAGAATAGAGCCCAAGGATGCCCCTATAAACATCTTGTTCGAGGATGACGATATCGTTGTGGTTGAAAAACCCGCAGGTATCGTTGTGCATCCGGGGGCTGGGTGTGAGGATGTTAGCGTTGTCTCTGCTTTGAGGTATAAGGGGGTGGGTCTGTCCAATATAGGTGCACCGTTGAGGGGTGGTGTGGTGCACAGGATAGATAAGGACACAAGCGGTGTTATAGTGCTTGCCAAAAACGATAAGGCGCACTTCTTCCTTGCCAGGCAGTTCTTTGAGCACTACATCGAAAGGAGGTATATAGGCGTTGTGAGTTGCCACTTAAAAGAGGGCAGTGGCAGGATAGAAAAGCCCATAGGCAGGCACCCTAAGAATAGAAAGCTGTTTGCTGTGGTTGAGAAGGGTAAAGAGGCGATTACATTTTACAAGCTCTTAAAAAGACTTGAAAACTATGATGTGGTTATGTTTAAATTACAAACAGGCAGGACACATCAGATAAGGGTTCATATGAAATACTTGGCTTGTCCGCTTGTGGGAGATGCCGTTTATGGTGGAGCTTTAAGGGGAATCAAAAGACAGGCCCTCCATGCTTTTGTTTTGGGCTTTAGACATCCAAAAAGCGGTAAGTTTTTGAGGTTTTATTCTAAACTGCCCGAAGACATGAGGGCTTTGATTGGAGGTTAGTATGAAAAGGGTGTTGTTGTTCTTGTTGGTTTTCGTTTTTATGTGGGGGTGTATACCTAAAACCAAACAGACCGTTATAACATCGCTTCCGATGGTTGAGGGGCTTAAAACCCACAGCGGCATCAGGAGCATCGGCTTGAGCTGGAAGCCCGTTTTGGATAAGAGGGTGAAGGGCTATGTTATATTCAGGTCATCCTCAAGCTCGGGTGGGTTTGAAGAGATAGCCAAGATACCCAACAGACTCAAAAGCAGCTATGAGGATACGGGTGGATTTCTAAAACACCTTGAGGATAACGCCGTTTACTATTACAAGATTGCTGTCTATTCCGATAACGGCATAGGCCCATCGAGTCAAATTGTTCAGGGGAAAACGCTGCCTCCACCTCAATCACCAACGCAGATCGAGGCAACATCATTCCTTCCACGAATGGTGGTTATAAAGTGGCAACCTCCAAAGGATGAGACGGTTGTGGCATACAACATATACAGATCCCAAAACCCCAAGGGCCCATTTAAGAAGGTCGGCAGGGCAAATGGATATGTCAATACCATTTACATAGACAGGGGTCTGAAGGATGGAACGACCTATTACTATTCGGTTGTTTCTGTCAATTACAAGGGTGTTGAGGGGGATATTCTGGCCGTTGCAAAGGCGACCACAAAATTCAAGCCGGCACCACCAAGGAGCTTGACGGCCAAGCCCAGCGGTGCGGGTAAGCTTACCATCTATTGGTGGCCAAGCATTACGGCCGATGTGGTAAAATACAGGATATACAGGGGCTCTTCGAAGGATTCGTTGGGTCTTGTTGGTGAGGTTCCATCGGATAATTTGAGCTATACCGACTCCGGTTTGAGTCCGGGTAAGACATATTACTATTACCTAACCAGCGTCGACAAAGACGGCATAGAGAGTCTTCCAACAAAGGTCTATGCCTTTAAGACAAAGCCCCTGCCAAGACCACCCACCGGTATATCTGTAAAGCAGGTGGGGCATGCGGTTGTTATAAGTTGGTCAAAGGCATCGCCCGATACTGTTAAGTATGAGGTTTTTAGAAGGCATTTTGTCATACTTACACGCAAGATAGCAGAGACAGAGAATACATACTACACCGATAACGATGTATCGCCCAATACCACATATTACTATTATATCAAGGCCGTTGATAAATACGGCCAGGAAAGCCCTGCATCACCCGAGGTGAAGATAAAGGTTCGCTGATGTTTGTTAAGCTAAAAGGCGCCCTTGTTGTGGGGATTGAAGCAAGACCCATTACCGTTGAGATAGACGCAACAAGGGGGCTGCCTTCCTTAAACATCATAGGTCTTGCCCAAGGTGCAGCAAAGGAGAGTAAGGATAGGGCGATACATGCACTCTCAAACAGCGACATAAAGCTTCCGCCAAAGAAGATTACCATCAACCTGGCGCCTGCGGATCTGAAAAAAGAGGGTTCCGGGTTTGATTTGCCCATAGCCGTTGGCCTTTCGGCAATATCTTTAGGGCTTAAGCTTCCTGTGGATAATTATCTATTTGCTGCTGAGCTTTCTTTGGATGGCAGGCTTAAGGGTATAAACGGCATATTCCCCATAGGCGTATTTGCCAGGAAGATGGGTTTGAAGCTTGTTGTTAGTAGAAAGAATGCGAAGGAGGCGGCCCTCACGAAGGCCTCCGTTTTTGGATTTGACCATCTGCTTGAGGTTTTATCCTTTCTAAAGGGTGAGATAGAAAAGGAGCCCGAAAGGGCTGATATAGATTTTGTCGATAGCTATGATGATGGTCTTGATTTCTCGTCGGTTAAGGGTCAATTGAAGGTCAAAAGGGCTGTTGTTATAGCTGTAAGCGGTTTTCATAACATACTGCTTGTTGGCCCACCGGGTGTGGGAAAGAGTATGATAGCCAAGAGAATCCCATCTATAATGCCAAGGATGAATGAAAAGGAGATATTGGAGACCACCAAGATCTATAGCGTCTGTGGCCTGCTGGATAGGGATAGACCGCTGATGTTGAAGCGCCCTTTTAGATCGCCCCATACAGGCGCAAGCGATGTCAGTCTAATTGGTGGTGGGGCAAAGGCCACCCCCGGCGAGATAACGCTTGCGCACAACGGCGTTCTGTTTTTGGATGAGTTTGCCGAATTTAAGCGTAATGTTATAGAGTCGTTAAGGCAGCCACTTGAGGATGGCAAGATAACCGTCTCAAGGGCAACGGCAAAGGTCACATATCCTGCCCGATTTTTGCTTGTTGCCGCCATGAATCCCTGCCCGTGCGGGTATTACGGTTCAAAGAGAAAAACCTGCTCATGCACCATTAATCAGATAAAGAAATACAGATCAAAGCTCTCGGGCCCTATCTTGGATAGGATAGACCTTCAGGTAAATGTGCCTGAGGTGGATTACGATAAGCTGGTCTTTAAAAGCGATGATATGGACTCTGCATCCATGAGGGAGATAGTCGAGCGGGTTGTGGATATTCAAAAGGATAGGTTTAAGGATGAGCCGATAGATTACAACTCCCAGATGGAGCAGAATCATTTGGAGAGGTTTTGCCGATTGGATGATGAGTCCCACCGTATATTGAATGTGGCCTTGCAGCGGTTTGGCTTTTCTGCAAGGAGCTATTCGAAGATATTGAAGATTGCAAGGACAATAGCCGATATTGAGCAGGAGGATAAGATAAAGCCGTCGCATATCAAGGAGGCCATCTCCTATCGCATACTCGACTGGGATGTCTAATGCTTGTAATGAGCTTATCTTTATGCTAAAAATAGGGTTAGTTTTTATTTTGGGGGTAGAAGGTGAGATACGGAGAAGAGGAGATTGAAAAGGCGCAGCTTGAGGTTTGGCCTAACAACCATCCTGAAAATGATTACAGTATAAGCATTGAGTTTCCTGAGTTTACCTGTAAATGTCCACGCAGCGGTTATCCAGACTTTGCAACGATCAAGATAGAGTATGTGCCGGATAAGTATGTAATTGAGCTTAAGTCTTTAAAGCTGTTCTTAAACAAATACAGGGATAGATACATTTCGCATGAAGATGCGACGAATGAGATATTCAACGCCTTGAAAGAGGCCTTGAAACCTAAGCACCTTGAGGTTGTAGGCGATTTTACGCCCCGTGGCAATGTAAAGACGGTAATAAGAATAGCGTTTTAGGAGTTTGTTATGGACTTGAAGCTAATAAAGAAGATGGTAAGCGGTAATGAGGCTATTTCCATAGGTGCCTATAAGGGTAATGCCCGTTTTGCAAGCGGCTATCCAGGCACCCCATCCAGTGAGATACTCGAGCATTTCAAGAACTATCCCGATGTTATAGCCCAGTGGGCACCCAATGAGAAGGCTGGTTTTGAAGCAGCCCTTGGTGCATCCATTGCGGGTGTAAGAAGCTTTGCAACCATGAAGCATGTGGGCTTGAATGTGGCAGCAGACCCGCTAATGACGGCATCCTATACCGGTGTTAATGCCGGTTTTGTTGTTGTTAGTGCTGACGATCCTGGCATGCATTCATCCCAGAACGAGCAGGACAACAGGCGCTATGCCAAGTTTGCAAAGATACCTTTAATAGAGCCCACAGACCCGTTTGAGGCTATGGGCTATATGCAGTATGCCTTTGTGGTTAGCGAGAAGTTCGACACACCGGTTTTGTTTAGGTCCACCACCAGAATTTCCCATTCATTGGGCGTTGTTCAATTTGACCCCAGGACATTGGACAACGAAAGAGAGCTTTCTTTAGACAAAAACTTCAGAAAGTATGTAATGTTACCTGCAAACGCCATACAGAGGCATAAAACCGTTTTGGAGAGGCTTGAAAGACTAAAGGCGTTTAGCGAGGAGACGCCTATCAATAGAATAGAGAAGGGCTCTATAAATGTTGGTATAATTACAGCCGGCATGGCTTACAACTATGTTAAGGAGCTTTTGCCCGAGGCACATTTCTTTAAAATCGGCTTTAGCTATCCCCTGCCCATAAACAAGCTTAGGGAGTTTGTGAAGGACTTTGATAGGGTTTTGGTTGTCGAGGAGCTTGAGCCGTTTATGGAGGAGGAGCTAAAGATAGCAGGCATTAGCGTTGAGGGTAAAAAGTATTTCCCTTACGATGGTGAATTCAACCTTGATGTGGTGGAAGAGGGGCTTTACAAGGCAGGGGTTTTGAAGGATAAGACGGCGGCTATCTTTACAGAGGAGTTTGAGCTGCCCAAAAGGCCACCGGCTTTATGTCCTGGTTGTCCGCACAGGCCAATCTTTGACATACTGCATTCAAGAAAGGATGTGTTTATCACGGGTGATATAGGTTGCTATACGCTGGGTGCCTTGCCACCGCTTTCTGCTATGCATACAACCATCTGTATGGGTGCAAGCATATCCGTTGCTGTTGGTATGGCAAAGGCTCAAGATAAGGAGAAGATCGTGGCCGTTATAGGCGATTCGACCTTTTTCCATACGGGTATCCAGCCGCTTATAGATGCCTATGTTAACAAGGCCAATATGACGGTGATTATACTGGATAACAGAATCACGGCTATGACCGGCGGTCAGCCAGACCCATCCACCGGGTTCTCTTTATCCGGCGATGAATTTGAACCTGTGGATATTGTAAGATTTGCAAAGGCTCTGGGTATAGAGCGTGTCTTTGAGGTTGACCAATACGACTATAATGCCACAAAGGAGATTATAAACCAGCAAATCGATACAGATGGTCTGAGTGTTATTGTGGCAAAGAGACCCTGTGTTCTTGCACCCAAGAAGATCAAGGATACGCCGCTTGTGGTTGTGCCTGATAAGTGCATCGGTTGTAAGAGGTGTTTGCGCATAGCCTGTCCAGCTATAGACTTTAAGGATAACAAGGCTATCATAAATGAGGTATTGTGCACGGGCTGTGAGGTGTGCAAGAATGTCTGCCCCGTTGAGGGTGCTATCGTGGTTAAGGAGGAGAAATGAACATTCAAAGCGTGCTGTTTGTTGGTGTTGGAGGAGACGGTATAATCACAGCTTCCAATATAGTGGCGCAGGCGTGCATGCTTGCCGGTTTTGATGTTAAAAAAAGTGAGATTCACGGCATGAGCCAGAGGGGCGGATCTGTTAGCGCCTCGGTAAGGTTTGGTGAGAGGGTTTACTCACCAACGGATAAAAGGGGTCAGGTGCCCTTTATGTTTGCAACCGAAAAGGTGGAGATGTTAAGATGGGTTGGTTATCTAAATCCATCCTCTGTTGTGATAGTGAACGACAGGATTATGCCCATAATAAATCAGGTGATTGATGAGGAAAAGATAGACAGCATGATGGAGACGGTTAAGGTAAAGAAGCTCATAAAGAGAAGGTTTTTGGATGATGCTATAAAACTTGGCAACGATAAGATCACAAATACCGTGATGTTGGGTGTTTTGTCTGTATTTTTGGATGTGGATGAGAAGTATTTTTTGCAGGCCATAGATGATGTTTTGCCGGAAAAACTCAGAACGATAAACGCCATGGCTTTTAACTATGGAAGAAAACTATCAGAAGAATTAGCATAAGAAGGGGTGAGGCAATGGATGAAACGAAGTATTCGCCGTCATTTGAGACAAAGTGGTATGAATTTTGGGAGAAGAACGGTTATTTTCAACCCACCGATAGGGAAGGTAAAGAGAATTTTAGCATAGTTATACCTCCACCGAATGTCACGGGGGCTTTGCATATAGGCCATGCACTAAACGGCACCCTGCAGGATATCGTGGTCAGGTATAAGAGGATGAAGGGTTATAATGTGCTGTGGGTGCCAGGAACGGATCATGCCGGCATTGCCACCCAGAATATGGTGGAGAAGGATTTAGCAAGCAAGGGCATAAAGAAAGAGGAGTTAGGAAGGGAGAAGTTTGTTGAAAAGGTCTGGGAATGGAAAGAAAAATACGGCAATAGGATTGTTAATCAGATAAAGAGGCTCGGTTTGAGTTGCGACTGGTCTCGATTGCGTTTTACGATGGATGAGCAGCTTTCAAAGGCCGTTAGGAAGGTTTTTGTTCAGTTTTACAAAGAGGGCTTGATCTATAAAGACAAATACATCATTAATTGGTGTCCCAGATGCCATACGGCACTAAGCGACCTGGAGGTTGAGCACAAAGACGAAACGGGAAAGCTCTATTACATAGAGTATCCGTTTGAGGATGGATCGGGCGGTGTTGTGGTTGCAACAACAAGGCCTGAGACGATGTTTGGTGATACGGCTGTGGCGGTCAATCCGAACGATGACAGATATAAGGATGTTATTGGCAAGAATGTTGTTTTGCCCATCAAAAACAAGGTCATTCCCATTATAGCCGATGAATATGTCGATATGGAGTTTGGAACGGGTGTTGTAAAGATTACACCGGCACACGATCCAAATGACTTTGAGGTTGGTAGAAGGCACAATTTAGATTTGGTTGTGGCGATCGATGATTACGGAAGGATGACCGAAGAGGCCCTGCACTATAAGGGTATGGATAGATTTGAATGCCGCTCAAAGCTTGTGGCTGAGCTTGAGAGTAAGGGTTTCATTAAGAATGTTGCAGAGATAAAGCACGCTGTGGGTCAGTGCTATAGATGCCATACGACTATTGAGCCTTATGTCTCTGAGCAGTGGTTTGTTAAAACCAAACCTTTGGCAGAGCCTGCGATAGAGGCAGTAAAGAGCGGTAATACACGCTTTGTGCCCAAGAATTGGGAGAAGACCTATTTTGAGTGGATGTATAACATTAAGGATTGGTGCATATCGAGGCAGCTGTGGTGGGGTCATAGGATACCCGTATGGAAGTGTGAGGATTGCGGTGAGTATACGGTGTCTGAGGATGAGCCTAAGGTTTGTGAGCATTGCGGAAGTGCACGATTGATTCAGGAAGAGGATGTTTTGGATACATGGTTTTCATCTGCCCTTTGGCCCATGTCCACACTGGGATGGCCCAACCAGACGGATGATTTGAAGCGCTTTTATCCGACGAGCCTGCTTGTTACCGGATTTGATATCATCTTTTTCTGGGTTGCCCGCATGATGATGATGGGGCTGCATTTTATGAAGGATGTGCCGTTTAGGGATGTCTATATACACGCCCTTGTCAGGGATCAGTATGGTCAAAAGATGAGTAAGACAAAGGGAAATGTTATTGACCCGTTAGAGGTTGTTGAAAAGTATGGTGCCGATTCGTTGAGATTCACGCTTGCGATTCTGGCAGCCCAAGGTAGGGATATTAAGCTCTCTGAGGATAAAATCGAGGGCTATAAGCGTTTCATGAATAAGATCTGGAATGCATACAGGTTTATAAAAATAAACACCGAGGGTATGGAGTTTGAAGAAAAGCCCAAAAAGCTCTCACCGGCCTCCATCTGGATAAAATCCAGACTGGCCAAGGCCATAAAGAGGGTTGAGCAGGGGCTGGCTGAGTATAAGTTTAACGAGGCTGCAAGCGCCATCTATCAGTTTATCTGGCATGAGTTCTGTGATTACTATATAGAGATGAGTAAGGTTCACATGGATGATGAGTTTTCATACTCCATAAAGTATACACTGCTGGAGGTTTTTGAGACGATTTTGAGACTGTTGCACCCATTCAGCCCGTTTATAACGGAGGAGTTGTGGCAGAGGCTGCCCAATAAGAAGGGTGAATCTATAATGATAGCCGAGTATCCTGAATATAAGGAATCGATGATTTCTGAGGATATAGAGGCCTCAATGGATGTTGTTCTGGATACAATTCGCTCTATAAGGAATCTAAGGAGCGAGAATAACATTCCACCGTCAAAGAAGATAAAGGTCTATATGAAGGTTGAGGATGAGAAGACCCAATCGATAATCATAAACTTTAAGAATTACATCTATGCGTTAGCCGGTGTGGATAATCTCATAATAACGCACAAGCCGGACGAGGAATGCATTGTGCAGTCGACTATTTACGGCGATATATTCTTGCCTGTTGAGGGTAATATAGATGTTAAAAAGGAGATAGAGAGGCTTACAAAGCTTCTAAAGAAACAGGAAAAATCGCTGTCGTTTTTGAATAGCAAGCTAAACAACCAGGCGTTTCTTGAGAAGGCCCCGAAGGAGTTGATAGAGCAAAAGAAGGCCGAGTTTGAGGATGTTAGCAGGTTGTATCAAAAAACCAAGAGCAGGTTAGAACAGTTAAAGGGGTTGGTTTAATGAAGAAGATAGCCGTTGCGTTGATTTTGATGTTCTTTGCCATAAATAGCTATGCCTTTGAGGTTTTTAATCAGCTGAGCAGGGATATTCTCTCATCTTCTGAGGGTGTAATAAAGGGCAGGATTATAGGGATAAATGAGAAGACCAATACGGTCGTTCTTGATAAGGGTCTAAACGATGGCCTTTTGAAGGGGAGTTTTGTTTACATATACAGAAACGAGGGGGTGTTTGTGTCCCCTTCGGGCAAAAGCGTCTCTTTGAAAAAGGGCATAGCTTACGCAACGGTTTTTAGGGTGTTTCCCCATAAGGCTGAAGCTAAAATAACCCAGGGGGTTGAGAGGCAGAAGAAGTATCTTATAGGTCTGGGTATCATACCAAACGGTGAAAGGGAGATATTTGGCAAGCCGAGGATGGGTGATAACTGGGTTTGCGGCAAGGCTTCATACAGGATAGCCGTTATAGTCAGGAATCCATTTTTGTATGAGCAGATTAAGAAGGCTTTGGAAGAGACGGGAAGGTTCTATGTCATAAACCCCGATGTTATCCAGACGGCTATTGTCGATAACAGGATCAACTCCTTGTATGAGAGGGAGGCTGTAAAGAGGCTGGCCAATGTTATAGATGCCGATTATGTGTTATTTGTCTCCACTATAAAGCACAAGCAGCTTAAGTATAGGCTTCTAAACGGTTATGGCGGTGTGGTTATAAAAAGCGGTCTTCTGCAAATGGATTCCAAAACCATAGCAGCCATCAACTCATCACCGTCGTATGATATACCGCCAAACAACATCGTTGCATCCAATCTGAGGTTATCAGAAAGGCTTACCTTCTGGGAGTCTATATTGAACAAGGTCGGGCTTTACAGCCCATACACCAATGTTGATATGTCTTCTAACTCTTACAAGGTTGTGCTGTATAAGGATATTGGCCACGATACGACGGCGTTCTATTACGGAGATTTAGATGGCAAGGATAGGATAGCCATAGCACAAGGGTCGAATGTTTTGGTGTTTAGATTCGACATAGATAGCTTTGAGAAGCTTTATGAATTCTCATACGGCGATACGATTATAAACATCGACTCTGCAAAGGTTAATGGAAAGACGCTTGTTTTGATCACCAATATCAACAGATACGGAGCCTTATCGTCGGCCATTGGATACATAAAGAACAAGAAATTTCATATCATAAAGGGTGATTTGCCTTATCATCTGAGGTTTTACGATAAGTTGAGTTCCCATCCTGTTATTTTGGCTCAGAAGGCCAGCATAAGCAGACTCTTTTATGGTGATATATATCAGCTAAATCTTGATACATTTAGGGTATCTAAGTTTAGATTACCCGTAAGGCCACACAGCTTCTATGAGTTCTTTAAGGTGGGGGATAGGATAGTCTATTTAGATGATGCCTCTCAGCTAAAGGTTTATAACCTCGCAACGGGTAAGGTTAAACAGATCACATCATACGGCTTTGGTGGCGGTGAAAGGCTTATACAAAGATATCCCATTATGGATAACAACAAAGAGGCCGATATAAAGGAGCTAATAGAGAAGAACAGTGTTGTTGTTCCAAAGGCCATAAGTGTGTTTGAAGAAAACGGCAAGGTCTATCTGCTTGGCATAAGGAACTATATGTCCCATCATATAACAATAGCAAAACAACACTACAACGCTTACAACATAAAGCTGTTTGATATAGGCAATACAGGGATAAAGATGGTTTACAGCTCAGGCGATGTGAAGGGAAGGGTTGTCGGCGCAGCAAAAGAGGGCGAATTCATAATATCTGTTATAGGTCTGCCAACAGGCTTCTTTGATAGGTTCATCAGGGGCATATATGAGGCAGACAGATTAACAGCAGCAAGAATGGAATATTGAAGCCGTTAATAGCTCTTTTGTCTTAAAATATAAAAGGGGTGATATACAATGAGGGTTTTAAAAGAATTAAGGATTAACGATAAGGTCGTGAAGGTTGTTCAGGGCGATATAACGGAAGAGGATACAGAGGCGATTGTAAATGCGGCCAATTCTCATCTAAAGCACGGCGGTGGTGTTGCTGGTGCTATTGTAAGAAAGGGTGGTTATGAGATACAGGAAGAGAGTGATAAAATTGGCTATGTTCCAACAGGATCTGCTGCCATTACAGGCGCTGGTAGGCTGAAGGCTAAATATGTGATACATGCCGTTGGCCCTGTTTGGGGTGAAGGTGATGAAGATAACAAGCTTAAGAGTGCCGTCTTGAGTGCATTGAAGTTGGCTGAGGAGAAGGGAATAAAAAGTGTATCTTTACCAGCCATAAGCTCAGGTATCTTCGGCTTTCCAAAGGAGAGGGCTGCGCATATCATCTTTACCACTGCCGTTGAGTTTTTAAGGGATGCTAAAAATATAGAGGAGATCCATTTTTGCAACATAGACGATTTGACCGCTGAACTGTTTAAGAAAGAGGCGGAAGATTTGGAGGATACGCTATAGAAACCTTTATTCAATACACGATAAACGGCATAATAACGGGTTTAATATACGCCCTTGTTGCCATAGGTTTTAACATAATTTACTCATCGGTAAAGATAGTGAACTTTGCCCAGGGCGAATTTATAATGCTGGGCGGTGTTGTTGAATTCTATCTTTTGGGCCTGGGGTGGCCTGTTGTTTTATCCTTAATAGCTTCATCGGTGTTTGTCGGTATTGTTGGTATTTTAATCTATTTTATTTTCATAAAGAACACAAGGAAGCCCACTGAGCTTTCCTTGATAATATTGACCATAGGCATATCGGTTCTCATCAGGGGCATAACGATGGTGGTTTTTGGTAAAAACGCCTATCCTGTTAAGAACTTCCTACCCTTCGAAAGCGTAAGTGTTGCTGGTTTGACATTCTCAAGCCAGTATGTAATTGTTTTGTCTGTCGTTGTTGTATTGGTTGGGTTGTTGTTCTGGTTTTTTTCTAAAACCTTAACGGGCAAGCTGTTTGTGGCAAGCTCGCTCAACCCACTGGCCTGCAGGCTATTTGGCGTCAATGTATCGAATTTAGGTGGCATGAGTTTTTTTATAAGCGGCCTGGTTGGTGCCATTGGCGGGGCTGTGGTTGCCCCTATTAGCTTTGTTAAATACGACATGGGTTTGATGTTTGGTCTTAAGGGTTTTGCAGCCAGCGTGGTTGGCGGTTTTGGGAACAACATAGGAGCTGTGGTCGGAGGTCTGGTTATAGGGATCAGTGAATCATTGGCAGCCGGGTATGTCTCATCCTCCTATAAGGACATGGTTGCCTTTGTGGTTATGATAGCCGTGCTTTTTGTTGCACCTGAAGGTATATTTGGTTCTAAGGATGTTGAGAGGGTGTAATGAAGGAGTTTAGCGCCATCTGTGTCTTTGTGGCAGTAATGTTGCTTATTGGGGTTGTTGAGAGCAATCCGTTTGTCCTGAATATGCTTTCGGTTGCAGCCATAAGCTCTATAGTTGTTATGGGTTTGAATATACTCTCAGGTTTTGCCGGTCAGATATCGTTGGGTCATGCGGGCTTTGTGGGGCTTGGTGCATACATATCGGCCATTATCTCTATCAAGTTTGGCATATCACCATGGATTTCTATGTTTATAACGGCTTTTGTTGTGGGTTTGATTTCCCTATTTGTGGCCTATCCCACACTGAAGCTAAAGGGGCATTATCTGGCTATGGCCACACTGGCTATAGGCGAGATTATCTATATGCTTGCCAATAATTTGAATTGGATAACCGGTGGGCATCAGGGTTTGGTTGGCATACCGATGCTTTCTGTTGGCGATTTTGTATTCGATAGCGAGAAGAAGTTTTACTTCTTTATCTGGATTTTGGTATTTGTGTTTGCCTTTATTGCCAAGAATATCACATCATCGGCCTTCGGCAGGGCGCTTAAGAGCACAAGCCTGGCAGAGCAGGCTGCCCTCTCATTTGGCATAAATACGCATAAATACAAGATCATAGCCTTTGTTATAAGCTGTATCTATGCCTCATTTGCAGGTTCGCTTTTTGCATTTTACATAGGCTTTATCTCGCCCACATCGTTTAGTCTTTTGAAGTCGATAAACTATGTGGTCATGATGTTTGTTGGCGGAATGGGCAGTATATTTGGCGGGCTTGTTATGGCTGTATTCTTGGAGGTGATTCCCAACCTGATCACCTCGCTTCAGGATTACTGGCCGATATTCAACGGTCTTCTGCTTATTGTTATGGTTATGTTTATGCCTAAGGGTTTAGGTGGTTTTATTCGATGGAAAAAGCACCAATACTAAGTGTTTTGAATGTATCCAAATCTTTTGGCGGCATAAGGGCTGTTGATGGTGTCAGCTTCGATGTTAAGCAAAAGCAGATAAAGGCCTTAATCGGGCCAAACGGGGCGGGCAAGACAACGCTTTTTAATATAATTACCGGTCTGTATAAGCCAGACAGCGGAAAGATTCGGTTTTTGAATAAGGAGCTGACCAGACTAAAACCGTTTGAACTTGCCCCTTTGGGTATAACCAGAACATTTCAGAATATTAGGCTCGTTGATAGCCTGACTATTGCTGAGAATATAGCGGTGGGTTTGCATATAGAGGGTGAGTTTAATCCTTTTAAGGTTATGCTTGGTATAACAGGAAAAAGGGAGAAGGCCATATTTGAGAAGGTTGAGCGCTCCATGCGTTTCTTAAAGATAGAGGATTATGCTTACAAGATGCCCTCTGAGGTTCCTTTTGGCATAAAGCGGCTCGTTGAGCTTGCAAGGGCTATGGTGGCACAGCCAAAACTCATCCTGCTTGATGAGCCTGCTGCAGGCCTCAATGAGAGCGAGACCGATAAGCTGCTCAATGCCATATTCAGGATTTGGGAAGGGGGCGTGTCGATCCTCCTTATTGAGCATGACATTGAATTTGTGGCCAACTGTTCTCACTCTGTTGTGGTGATGGATAGTGGTAAAAAGATTGCAGAGGGGTTGCCGAGTGAGATAACCAACGACGATAGGGTGATTAAGGCGTATTTGGGTGGGTAATGCTAAAGGCTGAGGATATTCGGGTTTCATACGGAAAGGCTCAAGCGTTAAAGGGCGTCTCTATAGAGGTTAAAGAGGGTGAGGCTGTTGCCGTGATAGGCTCAAACGGCAGCGGCAAGACAACGCTCTTGAATGCAATTGTAAATATTGTGAGCAAAAGCGGCAGGGTTGTATTCTTGGGTGAGGATATAACCCATTCAAAGACATATAAGATAATGAGGATGGGTATGGCCTATCTTCCCGATAAACGCACGGTCTTTGCCGATTTGAGTGTTTATGATAACCTTGCCATAGCGGCATTCAATAGGATAAAGAGGGAATCGTGGGACTATTTTAAAAGGGAGAGTGATAAGGTTTTTGATATTTTCCCCAATCTTAAGAATAAGCTTTATTTAAAGGCCGGTCTGTTAAGCGGTGGGGAGCAGCAGATGCTGTCTATAGCTCAACTGCTTCTGAGGAGGCCCAAGTTTGTTATGCTGGATGAGCCTTCGGCCGGTTTGTCGCCCAAGCTTGTTAAGGAGCTGTTTAATATCATAGTGTTTATGAAGGAGAGCGGCTTTACCGTTTTGGTGGTTGAACAGAATGTGAACAAAACCATAAAGGTGGCAGATAGGGTGTATGTTTTGAAAAACGGTGTTATAACAGATGAGGGAAGGGCTTGCGATTTTCAGGATGAGCTGAGAATAAAAAGGGCTTATTTTGGAGGATAGATGCTTAAAAAGATTGGTGTTATAGCCAAGACCAAGGTTGAGAATATAGACAAGATAATAAAGCAGCTTGTCGATTACCTGAATGGTTTGGGTGTTAATGTATTGTTGGGGCAGGAGGCCGCCTCTGTGTTGAATAAGGAGGGTATAGAAAGGCATAAGCTTGCCGCCTATGTTGATATGATCCTGGTTTTGGGTGGAGATGGCACATTTATCTCTGCTGCACGCTCTGTAAATGAATCCAAGAGGGATATACCGATTTTAGGTGTCAATTTAGGCAGAATGGGCTTTTTGACCGAGGTGCCCTTATCTGAAATGTATGCCGTTTTGGATAATGTGTTCATTAAGGGCGAGTATCACATAGAAGAGAGGATGATGTTGGATGTGGAGCTATACGATGGCGGTGATTTGATAACAAAGAAAACCGTCTTTAACGATGCTGTCGTAAACAAAGGGGCTTTGGCCAGGATAGTGCCGTTGAGGGTTGAAGCAAGGATAGGCTCAAACATTTACCATGTGGCTGTCTATCATGCCGATGGTCTAATCATATCGACGCCCTCTGGCTCAACGGCTTACAATTTGGCTGCCGGTGGCCCCATTGTCTATCCGACGATGGATTGTATTATCATAACGCCCATTTGCCCCCATACACTTTCAAACAGGCCGCTTGTTCTGCCTGTTGATGTTGAGTTGACGGTGATGATGGATGAGGAGATAGACGATGTTATGGCCACACTGGATGGGCAGATTGGCTATAAGATAACAAAGAACCACAGGATGGTCGTGGGTAAATCCAAAAGAAAGATAAAGATAATAACCCAGAAGGGCAAGAATTACTTTGATGTCTTAAGAACAAAACTCAACTGGGAGGAGAGGAAGGTCAGAAGCCTGAAATGCTAAAGAGCATAGAGATAGAGAACTTTCTGACCATAGAGAGATGCACGATTGAGCCATCCGAGGGCTTAACCGCCATAGTGGGTGAGTCGGGAAGCGGCAAATCGTTGATCTTAAAGGCTATAGATAGTGTATTTTCGAACAGGGTTGATACAGGTCTTATCGGTAATTTTAGCGATAATGCTGTGGTTAAGCTGCTGTTTAAGTTGAACAGTGCTCAAAAGACCCAATTGGAGGTGTTTGGTATCGATGATGATGAGATCCTGCTCACCAGAACGATAAAGAGAGGTAAATCCAGACTGCTTTTAAATCATGAGCCTATAACATCCAGGGTGGTCTCAACGATTAAGGATCTCCTGATTGGCGTTGTTTCATACGATTACAGGGCTGAGGCCTTTTCATCAAAATCGCTGCTTGAGGTCATTGATAGCCTGATTGATAGCAAAATCAAGGAGGCATTTAGATCGGATTTCAGGCAGTTTGTGGATTTTTCTGAAAAGATAAAGGCTATAAGGGATAGAATTGATGAAATAGAGAGGCTCCATCCTGAAGTCCTGCTTGATGCCATAGAGAGGGTTGACCCCAAAGAGGGGGAGTATGAAAAGCTTTTAAACCTCTCCAGACAGATAAAGGCCATATCCATGGCTAAAGACTATGTATCGAGCATCATAGATGGGGTTTATGCAGCCGACAATGGCGTGGTGGATATATTGAGCAGAAGCGTTAATATGCTTGAAAAGCTAAGAAACAACGGTTTTGAGATTGAATCTGTTGATCTGTTCAGTGAAGCCTTAGAAAAGCTCAATGTCGCACGGTATGAACTTGAGGAGATCCTGCAGAGGAGCTATCAGGATGAGGATATAGACAGGGTTCAATCGAGGCTATTCGAGCTTGAAAAGCTGCAGAGGAAGTTTTCAAAACCGCTGAATGAGATTATAAGGCAGGCAGAAAGCCTTAGAGGTCTGTTGAGGGAGAAAGAGGAGCTTCTGTATGAGCTTGAGACTGCTCAAAAGAGGATGGATGAGATAGAAAGACAGGTTTTAAACAGTGCTGAGGTTTTAAGCAGGGAAAGGGCAAAGGAGGCTAAGAGGCTGAAACAGCTAATAGGAAAGTATTTGGGTGAGCTTTTGCTTGATAAGGCCGTTGTGTCTATAGATTTTGATAGGGTTAAGCTATCCTCGCAGGGGTTTGATAGCGTCTCTATAGCCTTTAGCGCAAACCCAGACCTAAAACCTGCCCCGATAGACAAGGTGGCAAGCGGCGGTGAGCGGTCCCGTTTTATCTTGGCGCTTAAAAGGGCGATTGCCGATATAAAATCCACACACCAGTCTTTGCTTTTGGATGAGATAGAAACGGGTGTTAGTGGCAAAACCCTAAGGGCCGTTCTCAGACTGATTAGGGATTATGCAGACAGGAATCAGGTTATAATGATAACCCATAGCGATGAGGCCAAATCGATAGCCGATAAGGTCTATAGGGTTGAAAAGGTCTTTGATAGCCAGAGAACCAAGAGTATTGTTGGTGAAGAATGAAGAATGTGGTTTTAACCGGTGGCGGAACGGGCGGCCATCTATTTGCAGCTTTGGAGTTTGCCTATTTTTTGAAGAAAAGGGGCTATAATCCAATCATTATAGGGTCTGTTTACGGTATAGAGAATAGGGTTTTAAAGAAATACCCGTTTGAATATGTGCTTTTAAGATCCAAAGGTATGATGGGCAAGGGTTTGAAGGAAAAGCTGTTAAACAGTTTTGCCAATGCAGGAGCCCTTCTTCGCTCGATAGGTATAGTAAAAAGGGTCAAACCTGATTTTTGCGTGGGTTTTGGTGGCTATGTGAGCCTGCCGGTTATGCTGGCCTGTGTGGTTTTGAAGAAAAGGAGTGCAATACTTGAGCAGAACTCCATACCCGGCAAGGCCAACAGGCTATTGTCCAGATTGGTTGATTTGGTGTTTGTGAATTTTGATTATACGCAGCGGTTTTTGATGAATTCTATAGTGGTGGGCAACCCCACAAGAATAAAAACAAAGAGGATAGAAAGGTCGTTTGAAGGCAGGCTGAGGATAGGTGTTGTAGGCGGCAGCAGGGGCTCAAGGAGTATTAATAATGCCATGATTGAGCTATCCAAGTTTGATATAGATATAGATGTTATCCACCAGACGGGCATTGAGGATTACAAAAGGGTTAAAGAGGCTTATGGTAAAAATGGCAAGGATTGGAGGGTTGTGGATTTTATAGAAGATATGGAATCCTTCTATAGCAACATAGATTTTATTATCTGCAGGGCGGGGGCATCAACCTTGAGTGAGATCGCCTGCGCCGGTTTGGGGTCTATTCTGGTTCCGTATCCCTATGCGATCTATGACCACCAATACCATAACGCTAAGTATTTTTTAGATAATAAAGCGTCAATTATAATTAAGGACGAAGATTTAAGTGGAAAAACGCTCCACACTTTTATATCATCTTTAACGGCTGACAGATTAAAGGCTATGTCTGAGAACGCTTTTGGGTTGTGTAGAAGGGATGCTTGTGAAAAAATGCTTGGCTATCTTGAGATGGTGAGAAGATGAGAACTATAGCTATTACCAATCAGAAGGGTGGGGTGGGCAAAACCACAACGGCTATTAATCTGGGCGCATCGCTGGCCGTTTTTGGCAAGAAGGTCTTGATAATAGACATGGATCCCCAGGGCAATGCCACAAGTGGCTTGGGTATTGAGAAGGATATATGTGTTTATCATGCACTTATTGGTAAGAGAACACTTAAATCGCTGATTACGCCCACCGAGATGGAGAATCTCTTTATAGTGCCGTCAAACATATCGCTGATAGGCGCTGAGGTGGAGTTGTCGCATAAGAAGAACAAGGAGCGAATACTTAAGGAGTTGATCAGGGATATCAAGGACTTTGATTACATCCTGATAGACTGCCCCCCTTCTTTGGGCTTTTTAACGATAAACGCTTTGGTTGCTGCCAATTCTGTGTTGGTGCCTGTTCAGTGTGAGTATTTTGCCATGGAGGGGCTTGCTCAGCTTTTGCATACGATAAACCTGGTGAAAAAGACCTTTAATCCGTCGTTAAGGATCGAGGGTATACTGCTTACGATGCACGATAAGAGGAATAATCTGTCCAAACAGGTTGAGATGGAGCTCAAAAGGCATTTCCCCAAATACATATTCAAGACACTTATTCCAAGGAATGTGAGGCTGTCTGAGGCTCCAAGCTTCGGTAAATCTGCCATTACATACGATATAAAGTGCCCAGGCAGCAAAAGCTATCTATCTTTGGCTAAAGAGGTTTTGAGGTATGCCTAAAAAGACGGGACTTGGAAGGGGAATTGAGGCTATATTTGGCGATGTCAGCATAGACGATGAGGATAGGATCTCTATTTTGGAGCTGGATCTAATCCAAAAGAGCCCTTTTCAGCCGAGGGAGGAGTTTGACCAGGAAAAACTCAAGGAGCTTGCAGACTCTATAAAAGAGAAGGGCGTCATACAGCCGATAATAGTCAGAGAGATAGAGGGCAGATACCAGATAGTTGCCGGTGAGCGCAGGTTCTTGGCGGCCAAGATGGCGGGGTTAAGCTCTATTCCGGCTATAGTTAGAGAGCTATCCGATGAAGAGGCTGCAGAGATCGCCCTTATAGAGAACATCCAGAGAAAGGATCTCAATCCGATTGAGGAGGCTTTGGCCTATAAGCGGTTGATGGATAGCTTTGGCTATACACAAGAGGAGCTTTCGAGGAGGATAGGCAAGGATAGAACAACGATTGCCAACACGCTGAGACTTTTAAAACTCCCCGAAAGGGTAATAGAGATGATAAAAAACTCCCAGATCAGCGCAGGGCATGCCAGGGCGCTGTTGGCATTGAAGGATGAAGATGAGCAGGTACGCTTGGCAGAAAGGATAAAGAAAGAAAAGCTAAGTGTCAGGGATACCGAGAAGGCGGTTTACGATTCCAAACAGATAGAGCAGCTAAGGGAGATAGAAGAGAGGCTGAAGGGTGCTGTTGGTCATTCTGTTAAGGTGAGGTTTAAGAACAATAGATACAAGGTGGAGTTTGTCCTGAATGATTTGAATGAGCTGGATGAATTTTTAAGGAGGGTAGGCGGGTGAAAAGACTCCTTTTGTTTGCTGTATTGTTTGTTTTTGTCGGTTTGGCTGTAGCTGATGCTGCCACACTCAGGGTGGGGGGTATACTCAAAAACGAACACGGTGTCGGTATAGACGGTGTGGATGTTGAGATTATTTACAACCACAAGGTTATAGCAAAGACAGAAACAACGGATAAGGGCACATACTTTGTTGAGACCGAGATAGGAAACAGGATCAACCCCAAGGATGTGTATATAAGGTTTGATAAGACCACATACAAGACCGTTGAAAAACCGATAGAGAACATACTCCATTCGAAGCTCAAAGACGGCAGCGATATATACATATCCTCGGTAAATGAGACCCTATACAGGGCTATAACGCCGGCTTTCTGGATAGCCCTGGGCGTGCTGGTTATGACATTTGTTCTGATTTCACTTGAGATACTCCACAGAACCGTTGCGGCCCTATTTGGTGCGAGCTTGCTTTTGTTTGTCTCATACACCCTTGGAACCTTCAATGAAAACTATTTTATTTTGTCGTTTGAGGAGGCTGTTAAGGGTATTGACTTCAATGTTATCCTGCTTCTTATGAGCATGATGATAATAGTAGGCGTTATGAAGAAGACCGGTGTTTTTCAATGGCTGGCCTACAAATCATATGCATTGAGCAAGGGCAATGTGTTTAAGTTGTCCGTTATATTGATGTTCGTTACCGCCGTGGTCTCTGCTTTTTTGGACAATGTTACAACGATGCTTTTAATTGCGCCGGTTTCTATTGAGATAGCGTTGATGTTGAATATAAACCCCTTAAGCCTGTTGATACCAGAGGTTATAGCCTCCAACATGGGCGGCACTGCAACATTGATAGGCGACCCTCCGAATATCATGATAGGTTCTTATGCCCACCTTACATTCAATCAGTTCCTTATAAACCTTGCCGATGTTATTGCGATTATACTTGTTGTAAATGTGTTTGTTATGAAGTTTTTTTACGGCAAGGAGTATAAAAAGGGCAAGATAGACAATGTTGATGAGTTGCTGGAGAAGCTCAAAGAGGAATACAGGATTACCGATGCAAAGCTTTTGAGGTATTGCCTGTTTGTTTTGGGTCTTGTTATATTGCTGTTTATAACCCACGGATTTTTGCATATGGAGCCATCCATTGCAGCCATGATAGGTGCATCGTTGATACTGTTGTTTAGCGGTGTGGATATTACAGAGATGATGGAGCATGAGGTTGAATGGACCACCCTTGTTTTCTTTATGATGCTGTTTGTTATTGTTGAGGCAAGCGTTCAAACCGGTGTTATAATGATGGTTGCCAACTGGGTTAAGGATTTGGCCGGCAACAGCCTGCCTTTGGCTATTATCTTGATAATCTGGGTGGCTGCCATAGCATCCGCCATTGTGGATAATATACCGTTTACCGCCACTATGTTGCCTGTGGTTGCTTACCTTACAAAGACCATACCGGATGCAGGTAATACACTGTGGTGGGCTTTGGCTTTGGGTGCGTGTTTGGGCGGAAACGGAACGCTTATTGGTGCCAGTGCCAATGTTGTGACGGCTGGAATCTCAGAGAGGGCAGGTTACCCCATAACATTTAAGGAATTTTTGAAAGTCGGAGTTCCAGCAACGGCCATATCTGTTGCTATAGGTATGGTCTGGTTGTTGTTAGGAGGTTGATAGATGGCTAAATACGGGCTTGTTGTTGTGGCAAAAGGGTCGGAAAAAGGCGTTGAGGCTGCAAGGAGTGCAGCCAGGATAGCCCGCAAGAACAACAAAGACAAAGTACATTTGTTGTTTATTAACGATACCGATTTCTATTCAGGCGAGGGTTTGGGTTTTGTTAAGGATGATTTAAGAAAGAGCATGGAGAATATAGGCGATGCCATAATGAGAAAGCTTGAACATGAGATCAAAAAGGAGTACCCCGAGGTTGAGGTTGAACGAATCGAGCTGGAGGGGAAGACAGCAGAAGAGCTGATGAGGTTTCTAAAGGAGCATGATATTGAGGTTTTAATAATACCAAAAGAGGAGAGAGGGCCTATAGAGAGATCTTTAACAGGTGGTGATATTGAACCATTTTTTAATGAAATACAACAGAGGGTTAAGTGTATCCTTATAGAATAGCCATCTATTAGTTGACATCAAATCTTGCTTATGGTATTTTAAGCCGAAAATTTTTTACACACTGGGTTGGTTGGAGGTTTGGAAATGATAAATATCGATTCTACGCTCTTTATGCAGATGGTGGCTTTTGGGGTTGTTCTGGTTTTGCTTAATGCCATTCTCTATAAGCCACTATTGGAGAAGATCAGGGAGAGGCTTTCTGTTATTGATGAGTTTACCAAAACGGCTGAGAGTTTAAGACAGCAGGCCGAAAAGAACGAGCAGGAATACTCCTCAAGACTCGATGAGGCGGAAAAACAGGCCAAGGCCTCATACAGCAAAATCGTAAACGAGGCCTTAAAGGAGAAGGAGGAGACCTTAAGCTCAGAGAGCAGGAAGGCCTTTGAGGAGATAGGTAAGTTCGAGGAAGAGGTTAAAAAGGAGATCGAGATCGAGCTTGCATCCTCAAAGGATTATAGTATAGAGTTGTCCAATAAGATTTACAAACAACTTGTAGGGTAGGGGGTTGGAATGGTTAACGGATTATTAAGATGGGCATTTGGTTTTGTTTTGGTTTTGGTTCTGCCTGCTTTGGGTTTTGCCTCCGAAGAGGGTGCGGCTATGGAGCCACATATGTTGTGGAGGGTTATAGACTTTGTTCTATTTGCCGCTATTCTCTATTACTTCTTAAGAAAGCCTATAGCTGAATTCTTCAGAAACAGAAAAGAGTCCATAGTAGGCGAGTTTGAGCAGGCGAAGAGGGCAAAGGAGGACGCAGAGAGAATCTTAAAGGAGACAGAGGAGAAGCTCAAGGCCTTAGAGGATGAGATTAAGAGGATCATAGAGACATTTGAGTCCATGGCGGAGAACGAGAAGCAGAGGATTTTAGCTGAGCTTGAGCTGGCTATCAAAAGAATAAGGGCCTCCATAGAGGAGGAGAAGACCTCCATCCTCTCAAAGGCCAAGATGGAGCTTTTAAAGAACTTGAGTGAGGAAACAATCAAGAACTTAAGGGAGAGGTTCTCAAACCTAACCCCTGAGGAGCATGCCAAGATCAACGACAAATTTATAAGGAGTTTGCAGCAATGATTGATAGAAAGGTTTCCATTAGATACGCAAGGGCCCTGTTGGGTATCTGTATTGACAAAGGGCTTGATGAGGATGAGGTTTTGAGGGCATTGAAGGAGCTTGATGCCTTCTTTGGTGAAAATCCTCAAACCCTTCAATATCTGGCCACCTATGTTGTTCCTTTTGAAAACAAGGAGAGGGTTATAGATCAGCTGTTGGATGATGATACCTTGAGGGAATTTTTGAAGTATGTTGTTAAGAAGGGAAGATTCGCCCTATTTAGGCAGATAGTGGAGATATTCGAAGAGCTTGTCGATGAGAGGAAGGGTAGGGTTAAGGCTATAGTTAAGAGCGCTGTTGAGCTTAACCAGCAGCAGAAGGAGGCATTAAAGGAACAACTGAGCAAGAAGCTCAACAAGGATGTGGAATTTGAGTTCTTCATCGATAGGGATTTGATTGCCGGGGTTATTGTTCAGGTTAAGGATGTGGTCTATGATGGCAGTATGAAGACCTATCTTTCCAATTTAGAACAGAGATTATTAAGACTTTCAGTTTAGATAAAGGAGGAAGGGGTAGATGCAGATCAAGGCAAGTGAAGTCAGTGAAGTCATCAAAAAAGAGATAGAGAACGCCAAAGAGTTTATCGATATAAGCGAAACCGGCACCGTTCTGAGTGTGGGTGATGGTATTGCAAGGGTTTACGGTCTTTCCAATGTCATGGCTAACGAGCTTGTTCAATTCGAAAACGGTGTCATAGGTATGGCATTGAACCTTGAGGAAGACAATGTCGGTGTTGTTGTTCTGGGTGATGATAAGGATATAAAAGAGGGCGATAAGGTTAAAAGGACAAAGAGGATCTCCCAGGTTCCTGTGGGTAAGGCCCTTGTTGGAAGGGTTGTCAACGCCTTGGGTGAGCCTATAGACGGAAAGGGCCCTATAGAGAGTGAGCATCACAGAAGGATAGAGGTTAAAGCCCCTGGAATCGTTCAGAGGCAATCGGTTAAGGAGCCTCTCCAGACGGGTATTAAGGCAATAGACGCCATGATCCCGATCGGAAGGGGCCAGAGGGAGCTTATCATCGGCGATAGGCAGATTGGTAAGACGCAGATTGCCTTAGATACGATAATCAACCAGAAGGATACCGATGTTTACTGCATCTATGTTGCTATAGGTCAGAAAAGGTCAACGGTTGCAAGGATCTGGAAGAAGCTCGAAGAGATGGGAGCTATGGAATACACAACGATTGTTGCTGCAACGGCATCGGATCCTGCACCGCTTCAGTACATAGCCCCTTATGCTGGCGTTGCTATGGGTGAATATTTCAGGGATAACGGAATGCATGCACTTATAATATACGACGATTTGACAAAGCACGCCCAGGCTTACAGGCAGGTTTCACTCCTTCTGAGGAGGCCACCCGGCAGGGAGGCATACCCAGGAGATGTTTTCTATCTCCACTCAAGACTGCTTGAGCGTGCAGCAAAACTCTCAGATGAACTGGGCGGTGGTTCTTTAACCGCTTTGCCTATTATTGAAACACAGGCTGGAGATGTCTCTGCCTACATACCGACCAATGTTATCTCCATTACGGATGGTCAGATATACTTAGAAAGCGACCTGTTCTACGGCGGAATCAGGCCTGCAGTTAACGCCGGTATCTCGGTTTCGAGGGTCGGTGGTGCAGCCCAGATCAAGGCAATGAAGCAGGTTGCAGGAATGTTGAGACTTGCTTTGGCTCAGTATAGGGAGTTGGCTGCGTTTGCCCAGTTCGGTTCGGATTTGGATAAGGTTACGCAGCAGCAGCTAAACAGAGGAGCAAGGCTGACAGAGATCCTAAAACAGCCACCCTATGAGCCGTTGCCCGTTGAGAAGCAGATCTTGATAATCTATGCCGGAAACAACGGTTATCTGGATGATGTTGCAGTTGAGGATGTCCAGAAGTTTGAGGCCGAGTTGTATAAATTCGTTGAGGCCAAGCATCCAGATGTATTGAGCGACATAAAGGAGAAGAAGAAGATAGATGATGATTTGAAGGCCAAAATGGATAAGGCTTTAGAGGAATTCAAGAAGGTTTTTAAACCCTAAGAGGGGAGCAGAACTATGGCTGTTAGCATGCGAGATATAAAAAGAAAGATAACCAGCATTCAGAAGACGCAACAGATAACAAAGGCCATGAAGATGGTCGCCGCCGCAAAGTTGAGAAAAACGCAAGAGGCGGCGTTGATGTTTAGGCCATACAGGAATAGGCTTGAGCAGATGATTGGATCATTGGTCAGCTCTTCATCGCACCTGGATAACAAGCTGTTGCGCTTCAGGGATGTCAAAAGCGTCGATCTGATCGTCCTTACATCCGATAGGGGGTTGTGCGGCGCCTTTAACCACAATGTTCTTAAGGAGACCGAAAAACTTATAAAAACCAAGTTTGCCTCAAAGAATGTTAACCTGATATTGGTAGGCAGATTTGCCCATACATACTTTAAGTTCAGGGGGATACAGCCCAAAGAGGCATACAGCGACATCTTAAAGGATAAAGCCGATTTTTCCGTTGCAAGCGATATAATGGAGAAGGTCATTGCCGATTTTACCGATGAGAAGAGCGACGAGGTTTATATTGTTTACAACAGGTTTGTCAATGTATTGGTTCAAAAGGTTACGGTAAAGAGGGTGTTGCCTGTTTACATAGGCGATAAGGTGCCGACAAGCGAACAGATGGTTGAGAAATTCTCCTTTGAGCCGGATAAGGAGACCGTATTAAACGAGCTTCTGCCTAAATATGTGAAGATGGAGCTATACGGCAGTATGCTTGAGTCTTTGGCGGGTGAGTATGCTGCAAGGATGACTGCTATGGATGCTGCAACGAACAACGCCGGTGAGATGATTAAGAATCTGACACTTGAATTCAACAAGGCAAGGCAGGCATCGATTACAAAAGAGCTTATTGAGATAACAACAAGTATTGAAGCTATGAAACAATAAAAGGAGAAGGAGAGAAGACTATGGCAGAAAAGGGTAGGATAGTTCAGGTAATTGGACCTGTGGTGGATGTTGAGTTTGAGAGTAGTGAGTTGCCACCTATATATACGGCTTTAAAGATAAAGAAGGAAGACATTGAAGGGGCCACGGCCGATTTGATCTTAGAGGTTCAGCAGCATTTGGGCGAAAAGAGGGTTAGAACCATAGCTATGGACTCAACCGACGGACTCGTTAGGGGCACTGAGGTTGAAAATACAGGCGATTACATAACAACACCTGTCGGTGAGCCTGTGCTTGGAAGGATAATGAATGTTGTTGGTGAGCCTGTGGATGAGATGGGGCCGATAGAGTCTTCTGTCAGATGGCCTATACACAGGGATGCGCCGCCTTTGGATGAGCAGTCCACAAGCTCTGAGATGTTTGAAACGGGCATTAAGGTTATTGATCTTCTGTGTCCGTATGCCAAGGGTGGTAAGACGGGTCTGTTTGGCGGTGCTGGTGTCGGTAAAACGGTTCTCATTATGGAGCTTATACACAATGTTGCTATGCACCACGGTGGATACTCCGTCTTCTGCGGTGTTGGTGAGAGGACAAGGGAAGGAAACGACCTGTGGAACGAGATGAAGGAATCTGGCGTTTTGGATAAGGCTGCCTTGATATATGGTCAGATGAATGAGCCGCCCGGAGCAAGGGCAAGGGTCGGTTTAACAGGCCTTACCGTTGCTGAATACTTCAGGGATGAGAAACACTTGGATGTGTTGATCTTTATCGATAACATATTCCGCTTCACCCAGGCCGGTTCTGAGGTTTCCGCACTGCTGGGAAGGATTCCATCTGCTGTTGGTTATCAGCCAACATTGGGAACGGATATGGGCGAGCTGCAGGAGAGGATTACCTCAACAAAGAAGGGTTCTATTACATCTGTTCAGGCCATTTATGTGCCTGCAGACGACCTGACAGACCCTGCACCTGCAACAACATTCTCTCACTTAGATGCCACAACGGTTCTTTCAAGGAAGCTTGCAGAGCTTGGAATCTATCCTGCTGTTGACCCGCTTGATTCAACATCGAGGATCTTGGATCCTGCTGTTGTTGGCAAGGAGCATTACGAAACGGCAAGGCAGGTTCAGGAGATTCTACAGAGATACAAAGAGCTTCAAGACATAATCGCCATATTGGGTATGGAGGAGCTTTCTGAGGAGGATAAGGTTATAGTCAGCAGGGCAAGGAAGATACAGAGATTCTTGTCCCAGCCGTTCTTCGTTGCAGAGCAGTTTACTGGAATGAGTGGTAAATATGTGCCGATTCAGGAGACCATAAAGGGCTTTAGAGAGATAATAGATGGTAAGCACGACGACATACCGGAGCAGGCGTTCTATATGGTTGGCACTATTGAGGAGGCGTTAGAAAAGGCTAAAACACTTGTATAGGAGGATGAAGTGCCGTTGAACTGCAGTATCGTTACGCCGTCTAAGAGTGTATATGAGGGGGAGATTGAATACATATCCGCACCGGGTAAAGAGGGTGAGTTCGGCGTATTGCCGGGTCATGAGAGTTTTATTACGGTGTTGGATGTGGGTTTGGTGGATGTCCATATCAATGACAACAACAAGAAGAGGTTTCTCATCGTAGGCGGGTATTTTGAGATAACCGAGGATAATATAGTTGTGATAGCCGATGAGGTTTTATCGAAAGAGGAGATAGATGAGGCTGAGGCTAAAGAAAAGCTGCAGAAATACAAAAGCGAGCTTGCCTCGATGAAGCCGGATAGTGCCAATTATGAGCTAATAAAGAGAAAGGTTAAAACATACGAAAAAATGGTGGAGTTGGTATCTAAATGAATAGCGTTTACTTTGGGTTTTCCCATGTGGGCGGGATTGCCATAGCGGTAATTGTTGTCCTTGCGGTGATGTCTTTGTTTTCGTGGGCTTTTATGTTTTACAAATGGCTGCAACTGAAGGGTATAGACAAAAAAAATAGGGTCTTTCTGTCTAAATTTATAGAGACCAGGGATAAGGCCTCTTTGGAGGCCTTTGCCAAGGCTTCCGATTCGGTGGCGGGGAAGCTATACCTGCTCTATAAGGAGTCTTCCTCGTCCGCCTTCACCTTCTTTGAGGTTCTATCCAGGCAGCTTGAGGGTGGTTTTTCGTGGTTGGCCTCTGTCGGTTCAACAGCACCGTTTGTGGGCCTGTTTGGAACCGTATGGGGTATAATCAACGCCTTTAACAACATAGGCAATGTTCAGAGCGTAACCATAGCCACGGTTGCACCTGGCATATCTGAGGCCTTGATTACGACGGCCGCGGGTATATTTGTGGCTGTTCCTGCCGTTATAGGATACAACATCCTCCATAACAGGCTAACCGCTATACTCAACGAGCTGGATGGCTTTTTAGAGGCTTTGTCTAAAAGATGAGAAAGAGGCTCAATAGAGGCACATTTAGCGATATCAATATTACACCCTTAGTGGATGTTATGTTGGTATTGCTTGTTATATTCATGGTGACAACACCCATGCTTGTTAAAGGCATAAAAGTAAACTTACCCAAGACCAAATCCGGCGCAACAAAGATAGAGAAGAAGAATATAATTATCTCTATTGATAAGCAGGGGCGTTATTTTTTGGATAAGCTCCCTATTACCATGGATGCCCTGGCCGATTTTTTGAAGGCTCACAAGGATAGAAGCGTTATCATTAAGGCCGATAGAGATGTCAGTTATGGTCTTGTGGTTCACTTGATAGATCTCATCAAGACTGTTGGTATATCAAGGATAGGGCTTGCCACTCAACCTCGACAATGAAGTTTTTTAGTTTTCTTTTTTCCGTTGTCATTCACCTGATTTTCATCCTTATCTTCGTTCTGTTTATAAAAAACCATCCTGTGGTTGTAAAAAAGACAAGGATTTATACGGTTGATATTGTCAAGATAAAAAAGGAGACACATAGATCGAATAAGGCCAATGCGCCAAAAACCAAGCCTCAAAAGCCAAAGCCCAAGCCAAAGCCAAAACCTAAACCTAAATCTAAGCCTAAGCCTAAACCTAAACCCAGGCCCAAGCCCAAACCAAAACCTAAACCAGAAAAGAAACAACCGGCAATTGATATTGAAAAGAAGGTTAGGATATTGAGGCAACAGGCCAGGGTGGAGCAGTTGAGGGAGAGGCTTTTGAGGATGAAGATTGAAAATCTCAAGAAGCGCATACTGACTCAGCAGCAGGCCCAGATGGAATACAAAAAGGCCCTCTCGCAGGGGTATAGGGATATAATCACAAGCTCCATTTATAACCATTGGGGGGTTTCAAAGGCCATTATAGGCGATAGGGTTTTTGAGGCTGTGGTAAAAATAAAACTTGATTACATGGGAAATTTGATTAACCTAAAGATGATAAAGAGTTCGGGTAATGCTTACTTTGATTCGACGGTGATTGATGCTATCAAGTCGGCAGAACCCTTTGCAAAGCCGCCAAAGGATATACTAACAGATGGCGTTGTGGTGTTTGAAATAACATTTAACAGTAAGGAGAAGCAATGAGAAGGATTATAGGTATTGTTGTGATAATGGGCTTTTTGTTGAGTTTTACAGCCAGAGCGGATCTGTTCAAGATAGAGATCTCCAATCCGAAGCACAAGCCCATAGGTATAGGCCTGTGGGGTTTTGTGAAGAACACAGAGCCTGATATCTCTGGTAGGTTTTTAACAGCACTGAAGAGGGATTTGAGGATCTCCGGGTTGTTTAGCTGGGATGAAAGCCAACATTTTTCCTATGATGCGCCTTTTAATGTTGTAAACGGTATAGCCAAGATGGATAATCTCAACTATGTTATATACGGTGATGCGCATGCAGAAGGAAGGAGCATATATGTCAATATAAGAATCACCGATGTGATGAGGGGGTCTGTTGTTCTGGATAAGACATACACCACAAATAGCTATTCTTTGGGCTGGCTTGCCAACAGGGTGGTGGATGAGCTTATAGGGTATATAACGGGGGAGTATGGCCCGTTTGAGAGTAAGATTGCTTTTGCTATGGGGAATGGGAGGATAAGCGATATATATGTGTGCGATTTCAATGGCAAGAATCTGGTTAGGATAACCAACTGGCATAGCTTTAACATATTGCCAAAATGGGTCTCTGAGGATGCCCTAACATTCCTTTCTTACAGATACGGCAAACCGGCTCTGTTTTTATTCAATGTCTTTAGCGGCAGGCTGACCAAGCTTTTTAGCAACTCCAATCTCAGCATATCAGCTGTCAGGTATATGGGTTATTTTGCTATTCCTTTTAATAGATATGGCAGTGTTAACATATATGTGGTAAACGGTAGAGGAAGGGTTTTAAAGAAACTGACAAACGACCCCAGTATAAATGTTTCACCCTCCTTTACTCCAGATTTCTCCAAGATGGTTTTTGTCTCAAATAGGGACGGCAATCCGCAGATATACATAAAGGGTCTAAACCCACAGACGCAGCCTCAAAGATTGACCTTTAGTGGTAAGTATAACTCAAGCCCTTCTGTATCACCGGATGGTAAAAAGATTGCATACATATCTATAGACAATGGAACGACCTATCTTAAGGTTATGAACATAGACGGCAGTAATGACAGGGTTATTATGAAGGGTAATAGCTTAGATTCGCCCAGCTGGGCTTACGATTCCAGGTATGTGGCCTTAACAGGCAGGATAGGTAATAAGAATGCCATATTTATAGTTAATACCATAAACGGTAATTACGCTGTTGCAATAGAGAGTAAGTTAATATATAATGGGCTGAGCGTGAGCTCTAAATTGCAGTAAAGAGGTGTAAAATGAGGCGAGTTTTAACCGTTTTGATTGTGATGGTGGGTCTGTTTATCTATGGCTGTTCCTCATCGCCTAAGTATGTAAAAGGGCAGGGGGGTTCTGCCAATCAGGTAAAAAACCCAGAGGTTAAATCGACAACACTGAAATACCCATCATTAAACACCATAGAGGGTGAGTTTGGTTCCTTTGAGCAGGCCAAAAAGAGCTTTGAAAGGATCGCCTCCGATATTCACTTTAAGTTCAATAGCTTTGAGATTGAGCCGATAAATCAGTTTGGTATAGATGAAGACCCAACCGTTATCCTGGATAGGATCGCCGATTTTATGCTCAAGCACCCCAGCGTAAGGATCAGGATAGAGGGCAACTGCGATGAGAGGGGCACTGTTGAGTACAACCTGGCATTGGGTCAGAAGAGGGCATTGGCTGCAAAGAAATACCTGATTTCAAAGGGTGTAAGCCCAGACAGGATAGATATCATCTCTTACGGTGAGAGCAGGCCTCTTGACCCTGCACACAACGAGTATGCCTGGGCTAAAAACAGAAGGGATCACTTTGTTATATTAGAAAAATAAATGTTGGAGGTGAAGAAAATGAAGGGAAAGGCAAAACTTGCAGGCGCTTCTTTGATAGGTGTGGCATTCTTGATGAGTGGTTGTATGTGTATGAATAAGGGCGTGCAGAATGCACCCAAGAAGGTCGTTGTGGAGAAACCGGCTACATCCACAAAAGAGGCCAAACAGGTGGATGTAAAATCCATTTTCACAGATATCCATTTCAACTTTGACAAGTATGATCTGACCTATATCAACAAGTGGGGCATTAAACAGAATGTTCCTGCTGTATTGGACGGTATTGCCCAGTACATGCTCAAGCACCCCAGCGTAAGGATCAGGATAGAGGGCAACTGCGATGAGAGGGGCACTGTTGAGTACAACCTGGCATTGGGTCAGAAGAGGGCATTGGCTGCAAAGAAATACCTGATTTCAAAGGGTGTAAGCCCAGACAGGATAGATATCATCTCTTACGGTGAGAGCAGGCCTCTTGACCCTGCACACAACGAGTATGCCTGGGCTAAAAACAGAAGGGATCACTTTGTTATCCTTTCTAAGTAAGGGATGAGGGAATGAAAAGGGTATTGTTGGCGATACTTACCGTATGCCTTTTGTGGGGTGGTTCTGCCTTGGGGCAGAACGAGAACCCCTATTCTTTGGAGGTTAGGGTCATAAAGAACGAGCAGGCTATAAAGTTGTTGCAGCAGCAGCAGGCACAACTCTATCTTAAGATGGAAAACCTGTTGGTTAAATACGGTGAGATAAAGGGGCAGTTGGATACGGTTGTTCATCAATTGCAGACGCTGCAGAACCAGATAAACCAACTGATGCTTAAACAATCCAGCCAACAACAGATAGCTCTCCCCAAGCCCCCGACTGAGCCTGCAAAGCCCAGTGTGCCTGAGGCTGAACAACCCAAACCGCCAGTTCAAAAGGATGTTTCAACCCAAAGCCAGGCAGAGCAGGGCAAGCCAAAGGTTCAACTTAAAGAGGACGAGGTGGCCTTTAAAGGGGCGTTGGATCTGTTTAAGAAGAAGAAATACGATGCGGCTATTGATGCCTTTAAGGCATTCAAGAACAAATACAAGCAATCCAAATGGATTGATGATGCTGTGTTCTATCTGGCAGAGTGCTATTTTAATAAGGGTCAGTACGATAGGGCTATAATCAATTACGACTATCTTGTAAATACATACCCAAAGAGCGATAAGGTGGCTGCTGCAACGCTTAAAGAGGGTATAGCCTTCATAAGGATGGGCGATAAGGTTGACGGCAACTACCTGCTTCAGAAGGTTATAAAGCAGTTCCCCAATACGCCCGAGGCTAAAGAGGCTAAGAAAATCCTGAAGAAGGGTGGGAAATAATCTTGTTGTTGGAAAAGGTTAATTATCCATCTGATATTAGGAAGTTTTCGATTAATGAACTTAAGGTTTTAGCTGAGGAGATAAGGGAATATATAATAAAGACGGTATCACAAACGGGGGGGCATCTGGCCTCCTCTTTGGGTGCTGTTGAGTTGACGCTGGCTCTCCATTATGTATTTGAGACGCCAGAGGATAAGCTTGTCTGGGATGTTGGGCATCAGACCTATGCCCATAAGATAATCACAGGCAGGAAGGATAGGTTTCCCACCTTAAGGCAGTATAGGGGTTTAAGCGGTTTCCCAAAAAGGGAGGAGAGCTCTTACGATGTCTTCAATGTAGGGCATGCCGGCACATCCATCTCGGCCGCTTTGGGTATTGCATTGGCAAGGGATCTGCTGTCTCAAGATGAGGATGTCGTTGCCATTATAGGTGATGGTTCGCTATCCTGCGGTATAGCCTATGAGGGGCTGGATAATGCCGGTTATATAGATACGGATTTGATTGTGATTGTCAACGATAACAACATGTCTATCTCTCCCTCGTTGGGGTCTCTGTCTGCCTATTTGTCGAAAAAGATGAGCGGCCCCATCTACAACAAGTTGAGGGATGAGATTGAGAAGATCATAAACACACTGCCATTGCCCAGCGAGCCTACATTGAGGCTGGCAAGGAAGATCGAGGAGTCGTTTAAGTTTTTCTCGCCCGGTTTGTTGTTTGAGGAGCTGGGTTTTAAATACTTTGGGCCCTTGAACGGCCACAATCTTGAGGATCTGATAAAGATATTCCGCAATGTAAAAAAACTCAAAGGCCCCATTCTTATCCATGTGTTAACCACAAAGGGTAAGGGATATGCCCCTGCAGAGAAGGATCCGTCGCTATTTCATGGTATCGGTAGGTTTAATATAGAAACAGGAGAGCCGATAAAGTCCAAAACAGCTAAGAAAAGCTGCTCGTCGGTCTTTGGGGATAAGGTTGTTGATATAATGAGAAAGAGAAAGGATGTCGTTGCCATAACGGCTGCTATGCTTTTGGGCACGGGTCTTCAGAAGGCCAAGGATGAGTTTCCAGATAGGGTCTTCGATGTGGGCATAGCAGAGCAACACGCCGTTACCATGGCTGGCGGTCTGACGATAAAGGGCATAAAGCCGATTGTTGCCATATATTCAACATTCTTGCAGAGGGCCTATGATCAGATAATCCACGATATAGCCCTGCAGAATCTGCCCGTGGTTTTTGCCATTGATAGGGCCGGCATTGTTGGTGATGACGGTGAGACGCATCAGGGTGTGTTCGACATATCCTATTTGAGGGCAGTGCCCAACATGACCATAATGGCGCCAAAGGATGCCTATGAATTGGAGAGGGCTTTGGAGTTTGCTGTCGATTATGATAAAGGGCCTATCGCTATCAGATACCCCAGGGGCGTGTGCGCTGTTGTAGGCGATGAATATAGGATAGACAGGATAGAGTTGGGTAAGTGGCAGACGCTAAAGGAGTCATCCTCCAGGGATGTTGCGATTTTGGCTGTGGGTAATTGCAATGAGACGGCCCTTAAGGTCGGTGCTGAGTTAGAAAAAAGCGGTGTTGGTTCAACCCTGATTAACGCCTTGTTTGTTAAGCCTATGGATTATGACCTTCTTCAGAGCCTCTCTGAGTATAGGGCTGTTATAACGATCGAGGAGAATGTGAAGCTTGGTGGTTTTGGTGAGGCTGTTGCTTCCTTCTTTATGGAAAATGGCATGGGTGTTAGGTTTAAGTCCTTTGCTCTGCCGGATCTATTTATAGAACACGGCAGCCAGGAGATCCTGAGAGATAAATACGGCCTGTCTGTAGAGGAGATCTCAAAAGGGGTATTGGATATACTCTCTTAAAATTTAAATCGACGGCTCTAATTCCTTTAAAACGATAGGCGGTTTGAACTCTATATAGTCTTTTGATGCGAGCTTGGCCTCTATTAATATAAAGGGTGAATCTTTGCTGAGTTTTCCATAAACGGGCTGGATTGCCTTTAGGCCGAAATTGTTGGAGTTTAGTGTATATACCAGCTCAACAAGGGCTGATGGGTGGAATGTAAACCTCAATGTGCCTTTGTTTTTCAATAGCCGCCTTGCCTCGGCCACAAACATATTTGACCCGCCTGTTTCGAACTTCTCGTTAGGGTATTTTACAGATGGTCTGAACTTCCCTTTTTTAAAATAAGGTGGATTGCTTATAAAGTAATCTATGGTGTTGGGTGGAATGCTCTTTGCATCTTCTAAGACCACTACATTGCTTATGTTGTTTATTCTGAGGTTTTTCTCTATTATCTTTATGTATTCTGGGTTTTTCTCAATTGCATAGATAAACGAATCTGGGTTTTTTAAGGCTGTTATGATGGCTATTATGCCGCAACCGCTGCCAAAATCGACAACCTTTTTAGGTGTTTTGAACTCCAATCCGTTGGTTAGGACAAAGGGTTCTGCCGAGAAACGGTAGCCGTATTTTGGTTGATATATATCAAATCCCTTGAATCTATTGAGGGTTAATTCCATATGTATTTGGGTGTTTTAGATTGGTTCCGATAAGTTATATTATGTAAACTTTTTTACATTCCCTCATTGGCAGTCCAGACTAAAGACCCAACAACCCTTTCCCTGTATGGGTTGCCTACAACCTCGTATGCCTCTTTGTCTGCAATCAGCTTTCTTATCAATCTATTGTTGAGGTCGTGTCCGGATTTAAACGCCAGGTATTTGCCCTTGATGTCATATCCCAATATGGACAGATCGCCTATAGCATCGAGTATCTTATGCCTGACAAACTCATCCTTATATCTTAATGGATCCTCGTTTACAATCCCGTATTCATCAACTACTATGGCGTTGTCTAAACTTCCACCCAATGCAAGGTTTTGTGATTGTAAAAACTCTATATCCTTTAACAAGCCGAATGTCCTGGCCTTGCTTATATCCCTTATGAATGTGCGCTCGTTTATCGTCAGGCTTAGCTTTTGCTTGCCTATAAAGGCATTATCGAAGTGGATTGAGTAATGAATCTCAAACTCCTTAGATGGTATAAGGGCTACGAATTTGCCCTTCTCCTTAATGGTTATGGGTTTTTTGATTATTATCTCTTTCTTGTATGCCTTCTGCTCCACTATGCCTGCGGTCTTTATCAGATAGACCCAGGGTGCCGCAGAGCCGTCCATTATGGGCACTTCCTCGCCCCAAAGCCTGATAAAGACATTATCTATGTGAAGACCAAACAGCGTGGCAAGTAAGTGCTCAACGGTTTTTATGAATACACCGTTTTTGCCCAGCGTCGTTGCAAGTGTCGTATCAACGACATTCTCCTGCTTAACCTCTATGGTCTGCCCCTTATCCTCTCTATAAAATACAATACCGCTGTTTTCCTCTGCAGGATTAAGTTCTATCTCCACCTTTTTGCCTGTATGCAAACCTATTCCCGATGCCTTTATGGCCTGCTTAATTGTTCTCTGTTTTCTCACTTAAACACCTCTCTTTTTAAGAGAATTCTTTAACCATCTCGGCGAATTCCTCGAAGATCCCTTCAGCATCGTGCGGACCTGGAGAAGCCTCAGGATGAAACTGCACCGACATTATGGGCAGCTCTGTGTGTTTCATACCCTCCACACTGCCGTCGTTAAGGTTTTTATATGTTATTTTGAATCCTTTTTCAAGTAAACTCTTCTCATTTGCTGCATAATTGTGGTTTTGAGCCGTTACGAATATCCTATCCTTTTCTATCTGTTTAACCGGATGGTTGCCGCCGTGATGGCCAAACTTCATCTTATATATATCGATGCCAAACGATCGTGCAATGATTTGATGCCCAAAGCATATACCAAAGCTGGGGTATTCAGCTAACATCTTTCTATATTCAGCTATCCATTTCTCATCTATACCCCTTGGGTCGCCAGGCCCATTTGATAGAAAGATGGCATCCGGATTGTGGGATTTTACCTTCTCAAACGAGGAATAGGCGCTTACAACAACCACCTCGAATCCCACTTCCACTAAATATCTTAGTATGTTCTTCTTTGTGCCAAAATCCAAAACCACAACCCTTTTGTTGTCAACTACCCTGTTTGTTCTTTTTTTCTCATATCCCAACCTGAACAAACCCTCGTTGAATATATATGGCTCCTTTGTGCTTACAAACTGCACCAGATCCCTGTTTACAATCTGAAACTCCTCGATGGCTTTTTTGAGCGAATCCACATCGGATTCCGTTGTTATA
The DNA here is from genome assembly GCF_000526195.1 of Hippea sp. KM1. Classification (NCBI taxonomy): domain Bacteria; kingdom Pseudomonadati; phylum Campylobacterota; class Desulfurellia; order Desulfurellales; family Hippeaceae; genus Hippea; species Hippea sp. KM1. The sequence goes on along the minus strand of NZ_JAFP01000001.1, from coordinate 1,053,987 downwards.
CCACCTTTTAGGGAGCCCTTTACCCTTAAGAGTTTTGTTAGCCTTCTTGTGTCTATCTGGGAGATGCCTACTATCGAGTATCTCCTTAGGTATTCATTTAGCGTCTCTTTGGCTCTGAAATTTGAGTGTATGGCCGACGCCTCTTTTACTATGAATCCCTCAACCCACGGCCTGTCTGACTCATTATCGTCATCGTTTAGTCCATAGTTGCCTATCTGCGTATAGGTCATGTTTACGATTTGCCCTTTGTATGAGGGGTCTGTCAATATCTCCTGATATCCGCTCATGGCCGTGTTAAAGATCACCTCACCTATCGTGGTGCCTTCTGAGCCTATACTAACACCCTCGAATATATCGCCCGTCTCTAAAACCAAAACGGCCCTTTTCATTTCAACAACCTTCTGCTCATTTCCTCTTCATAGGCTTTGTTAAAAGCCACCTTCCACTCCATGCTGCCGGGTATCAGCTTCTTGCTTCTCTTTTGCAACTCCTCCACGACCTTGTTGTAAACCTCATCCTCTATGGAAAAGTATTTCTCCATCGTCTCTGAGATGGTGTTTATTACGAGTTTTTCTGTTGTTGTAATCTCTATGATGCCCTCCTCTGTTGCCCTTTTTACTATCTTTTTTGCCAGATGCCTTATCCTTGCGCTGCTGTATCTCATAGCAAGAACCCTTCCTGTTTTGCTACCTTCTTCTTGGCCATTATGAAGAGCTTGGATGTATCGGCCCCTTCTTTTTCGATCTCTGAGGAGTATTCCTTTAAGAGTTCTTTGGTTTTTAGGTCGATCTCCCTCTCCTTTTGTGCGTCTTCCTCTAATACTTCCTTTGCTATGGTTTTTAGGAGGGATATATCCTTGTTTAGCTTTATGTTGCCGTCTTTGATGAGGTTTACCGTTATCTTGTCTGCCAAAAGCTCAATCTCTCTCTTGTTTAACGCCATAAGCCACGACCTTTATACACAATTATTTGTAAAAACTCAAATATTTATCTTACTCTCCTGTCTGGAAAATAGCCTTGCGATGTTTTCCCTATGTCTAATTAACATTAGACCATACAACACTATAAAGAGAATCCTAACCAAATAGTCGTTGCTGCTTATTGCAACAAGCGTTGAAATCCCAAATGACACTATGGCTGCCAAGGATGAGTATTTGCTCAACAGTAATATGGCAATCCATATGGCCATACCGGAAACTGAGGCTAAGGGATATATTATCAGGGTGGCGCCATAGGTTGTTGCCACGCCCTTGCCTCCCTTGAATTTAAGAAATACGCTGAAATCATGGCCTAAAACAACGCCAAGAGCACTAAGATAGGGGATGTATGCGTTGTTTTTATAGACTAAGGAGAAGACCGTTACAGCCAAAGTGCCCTTCAGAAGGTCAAGCAGAAGGGTTAAGGCCCCTTCCTTTTTTCCAACGACCCTATAGACATTCGTTGCGCCTATGTTGCCGCTGCCCTTCTTTTTTACATCAATGCCCTTAAGCTTGGCAATGATCCATCCAAACGGTATGCTGCCCAGGAGGAATGAACCCAGCAGAGCGATAGCATACTCTATCAATTTTCGACCCTTTTCCTTCTTATGTATGCCGGTATATCCCTCTCATCATCTATCGGGATAGCCGTCTCCTTCTTAATCTCGTTTAGTGTTTTGGAATCCAGCTTTCTATACCCCGGCCTGTTTATTATATTTCTGCTCTGCTGCTGAGCTGTTGCTTCGCTGAAACCGGTTGCTATGATGGTTATCCTTACCCTTTCTCCCATGCTTTCATCCAGAACAAATCCGTGCTTGAATAGGGCTTTTGGGTTCATGTTCTGCTCGATTATAGAGGTTGCCTCGTTAAACTCATCCAGGCCGAAGTTCTTTCCGGCTGTTATGTTCATTAAGATACCCTTTGCGCCCTTGATGGATGTATTTTCCAGTAGCGGGTTGGATATGGCCATCTCTGTGGCCCTTTTTACCCTGTTTTCACCGTTTTCTGAGGATGCCTCACCAACGCCCATCAAGGCGACGCCCTTTTCTTTCATTACAGAAACAACATCTGCAAAGTCTATGTTCATGATGATCTGTGAATTCGGCTGTTTGTATATAAGCTCCACGATGCTCTGCACGGCCTGCCTGAGTATATCGTCTGCCTTTTTGAAGGCCTCAAGCAGTGGCAGGTTCTTGTATATGTCCATAAGCTTCTGGTTGGGTATGACGATTATACTATCAACAATGCCTTTGAGCTCCTCAATGCCCTTTAGGGCTATTTCCTTCTTTATCTTGCCTTCCATGTCAAATGGCTTGGTTACAACGGCTATGGTAAGAGCGCCTATATCCTTTGCAACCTTGGCTATAACGGGTGATGCCCCCGTGCCTGTGCCGCCACCCATACCGGCTGCTATAAAGACCATATCGGAGCCGGCCAGTGCGTTTTCTATCTCCTCTATACTCTCTTCTGCCGCCCTTCTGCCCTTCTCTGGGTCGCTTCCAGCACCCAGGCCCCTTGTTAGCTTTTTACCCAATTGGAGCTTTGTTTGGGCAAGCGATACGCCCAATGCCTGTATATCGGTGTTTGCGCTGATAAACTCCACATTCTTTATACCGTGGGTAATCATGGTATTAACGGCATTGCTGCCGCCGCCGCCAACGCCCACAACCTTTATTATCGCACCTATAGAATAGTCCAACTTTTCCTGCTTAGCCATTTATGCCTCCATTAAAACATTTCTTTAACCCAGCTTTTCATCTTTTTGAGGATAACCGAAAAGAGGCTATCGTCATCCCTGCCCTTGCCTATCTCTAAATTCAGATCCTCTTCCTCTTCTTCCTTTGTAAATCCGTAAATTACAAGCCCAACGCCTGTTGCATACATCGGGTTGTCAACGGCGTCTTTTAATCCAACTATACCTCGGGGCTTACCCAGCCTTATCGGGAGCTCAAATTGCCTTTCGGCCAACTCCAAAGCCCCGCTCATTAAGGCAGAGCCCCCTGTTATGACAATACCGCCGGCAAGAAGCGGCATGAGGTTTCTCTTTTCTAAATCTTCCCTGACTAAGGAGTATATCTCCTCCATTCTCGGTTCTATAATTTCGCTTAGGAGTTTTTTGGGTATCTGCCTGGATTTTCTGTCGCCTATACCCGGTATCTCTATGATTTCATCCTCAGACACCATATCCGATAAGGCGCAGCCGTATTTTTTCTTTATCTCCTCAGCCTCTTTAAACGGGGTTCTTAGGCCTATGGCTATGTCGTTTGTCACATGGTCGCCACCTATGGCTAAAACCGATGTGTGTTTTATGGCATTGGAGGCGAATATAGCCACATCCGTTGTTCCTCCACCAATATCTATCAAACCTACACCAAGGTCTTTCTCCTCTGGAAGGAGAATGGAATAGCTCGATGCGATGGGTTGTAAGACGATGTTTTTTACCCTAAGCCCGCTCCTGTTGCAGCACTTGATTATGTTCTGCACATTTGTGACAGATCCGGTTACTATGTGGACCTTAACCTCTAACCTTGTTCCGTTCATCCCTCTGGGGTCTCTGATGCCGCTTTGGTCGTCCACTATAAATTCCTGCGGTATGATATGGATTATCTCCTTATCGGGTGGTATCGCAACGGCTTTGGCCGCATCTATAACCCTTCTTATGTCGGATTCAGATACCTCCATGTTCTTTATGGCGACCACGCCGTTTGAGTTGTATGAGCGGATATGACCGCCTGCGATGCCTGTCCATACGCTGTCTATTTTTATGCCACTCATTCTTTCTGCATAGGCCACAGCCCTCTTTATGGATAGGACAGCCTCGTCTATGTTGATAACCACTCCCTTTCTAAGGCCCTTTGACGGTGTCTGACCTATGCCTATGATCTTTATCTGACCCTCAGGGGTCTTCTTGCCAACAATAGCGCATACCTTTGTTGTGCCTATGTCTAACCCTACAACAATATCCCTCTGGTTTACCTCGTTCACCTTTTAACTCCTTTTTTCCACCTTAAAACGAATTTGTTGTCGAAACAAATACTGACACTGTCCAATCTATCTTTTAAAGAATACAGATAACTCCACTTTTCCTTCAATCTCACTATGGCTTTTTCAGGACAATCAAAGCTGTTAACGGCGACATTCAAACCACCTTTAAAGTGAACCAGCTGATAGCTATTAGACACTATTTCAATATAATTTATTTTTTCCACTTTGTCTAATTTTTCATATATATTCATTACGGATCTTAGCAGGGTTTTGTTGTTTAAGAACGACTTTTTGTCTATGGTGATCTTCTTCAAAGACGGCAGCCTTAAATACGGTTTGTATGTGTCTATAACAGAGCCGTTTTCGTCTATGATGTATGTGGTTTTGTTAAAGATCAGCATGCCTTTGGGCTCTTTTTCTTTGATTTTTATATACATCGTATCGGGGAATATCTTGGCCAGGTGGGCCTCTTTTATCCATGGATTGGATATGAGGTTTAGGTATATTAAATCCTCTCTGTATTCTTTAAGCTTGAGGGATTTTCCCTTTGTTGTCAGGCTGCTTATTAGTTTTTTGGGCAATACACTATTGCCCTCTATGACGATGTATCTGAGTTTTGCGAACCTGGATGAGTATTGGTTGTATCCATAAGCCAACAGAACAAAAAAGCCCCCTAATGCGACAAGGCTTACGGTTAGTTTTGCTATGTTGATAAGGAATTTTATGTCTATGCCCCTTTTTTGCTTTGTTGTTTCGTTTTTAAGGTCTTTGTAATCTAACATGCCCCTTCCACAATCAGTTTTACCAGCTCCTCAAATGTTATGCCTGAAGCCTGAGCCGCCTTGGGAAGCAGGCTTGTGGGTGTCATACCGGGTATGGTGTTTATCTCAAGCACATACGGCACATTCCCTTCCAATATCATATCAACCCTGGCATACCCTTTGCAACCTATTGCATAAAACGCCCTTTTTGCTATCTGCTTTGTTAGGTTTGTGATGTTCTCAGGCAGGGGTGCAGGCACTATATAGTCTGTTGCTCCTTGAGTGTATTTGTTTTTGTAATCATAAAAACCCTTCTTGGGTCTTATCTCTATAACCTCTAACGGTTTGCCAAATAGAATGCCTACGGTTAGCTCCTTACCGTTGAGTTTCTTCTCCACCAAAATCTCGCCGTATTTGTTGAGCAGCTTTTCTGCTATTGTTGTTGCTTGTTCCCTTGTATCTGCAAAATTCACATCCACGCTTGAGCCCTCTGCATTGGGCTTTAAGCAGATGGGATAGAAATCGACCTGCTGGAGTTCCTCTAAGCTTCTTACCAGCTTAAAGGGTGATGTGGGGATGTTCATGCTTTTGAGTATGGATTTTGTGGCAAACTTGTTCATGGCTATGTTGCTTTCGCTAAAGGAGCAGCCGGTGTATTTTATGCCCAACGATTCAAATGTGGCCTGAATCTGGCCGTTTTCTCCAAATCCACCGTGAAGGGCAACAAAAACCACAGATGCGTTGCTCTTTAGCACCTTATTTATGCAATCCTTGGCTGTATCGCATACGATACACTCCGCCTCGAAGTTCTTAAGCAGGCCGTTATAGACGGCATTGCCCGTGATTATGGATACTTCCCTCTCTGAGGAGTTTCCCCCACAAATTACAGCCACCTTCATAGTATTACCACCTCTTCTGAGAGTTCAATGCCAAAGGTTTTCAAAACCCTCTCTTTGGCCATATCTATCAAATAGAGTATATCATCTATCCTTGCCCTGCCCAACCCCAGGATATAATTTGCATGCTTTGGCGATATCATGGCGGTGTTTTTCTTAAAACCCTTTAGCCCTACCCTTTCGATTAGCCACCCTGCCGGTTTTTCCTGCGGGTTTTTGAATACGCTGCCAAAGGTGTTTTTTATGTGAGCGGATTTTAACCTTCTTTTTATAACATTCTCCATTTTGCTCTTTATCAGGCCCCTATCTTTGCGTTTTAGCTTTAAGGCCGCCTCAAGTATGATGCCGTCTATGTTGGTGTTTCTGTAAGAAAAGCGTATGCCGTTGACAAGTTTAGAAGCTTTCTCTTTTAAATCAAATACCCTTATATAATCAACAATATCGCCCATCTGGTCGCCAAAGGCCCCTGCGTTCATATACACAACACCCCCCAAGGAGGCAGGGACACCCGTTAAGAACTCCATACCGGTTAATCCGTTTGCAAGGCAGTATCTAAGTATTTGCCTTATCGGCGTTGCCCCGCCGACGAGTAATCTGTCGCCCTGTTGTTTTATGTAATTAAACCGCTCTGAGAGCTTATACACCTCCCTGGCCTGCTTAATGAGCAGGTTGCTTCCATGGCCAATCACCATTTCGGCCATCTTGCAATCGTCCTCTGTTTCTATATGGTGCACCCAAATAGAACCGTCTTGTCTTATTGTCGTTATCTTCTCAAGCGGCAGAAGTTTTGTAATCATCGGTTATTTTTCTTATTATCTTGCTCACGCTGCCGGCACCCAAAGCCACCAAAACGCCCTCTTCGTCTATTTGATTCAAATGTTTCTTTAGCATCTCCTCGTTTGTTATATAGACGGCATTTGCCGATATCTCGTTTACCTTCTGGGTTAGCACCTGCGAGTCTATACCGTCCATTGGCGGCTCGGCTGCTGCGTATATGTCCAGGATGAAGACCCTCTTTACATTCTTAAAGCTATTTGCAAACTCATCCATCAGATAAGCCGTTCGTGAAAACCGATGTGGTTGAAAAACGGCATAGATGTTCTTGCTTATGAGGTTTGCTGCTTTCAGGGTCGCCTTTATCTCTGTTGGATGGTGGGCATAGTCATCGAACACCTTTAGCTTATTATAATCGCCTATATAGGTAAACCTTCTATCCACGCCCTCAAACTGCATCAGCGTGTGTCTTACTATCTCCTCATCAATACCCAAAATCTCTGCAAGGCCGATAACCGCTAAGGCATTGGATATGTTGTGCTGGCCTATGATCTTTAGGTTCAGATCCTCTATTCTCTTTGATGGTGTCTTTACGCTGAATCTGCTCCCCAATGCTGTGGCTTCTATGTCGTATGCATACACGCAGGCCTTTTTTGATTTTATGCTATAGGTTATAAGATCGCTCTTCTTCTGCGGATTTTTCCACTGTTTTATGATGGGGTCATCTAAGTTTATTATGAGTTTCTCCGAATTCTCCATAAAGTCGAAGAACGCCAGTTTTTCGTTGTCAAAATTTCCATAAAATCCCAGATGGTCGTTGTCTATGTTGGTGACTATGCCTATTCTTGGATTCAGAAGTAAAAACCCGCCGTCGCTTTCGTCTGCCTCAACGATTAGATGATCGCCGTTTCCTATTATGACATTGTTGTTTATGTTTCTTAGCTTGCCGCCTATTATGGCCGTTGGGTCTAAGCCTGCATTCTTTAGAAGCGATGCGCAGAGCGATGTTGTGGTGGTCTTGCCGTGAGACCCTGCAACGGCTATGGAGTTTGAGTTGTTTACAAGATACGCCAGCAGCTGATACCTCTTTACGGTGGGTATGTTGAGCTTGTCGGCCTGAACGAGCTCTATGTTGTCGTTTTTTACGGCTGAGGATGCAACAACTAAATCCACATCCTCTTCTATATTGCTCAGTGAGTGTCCGATATAGATTTTTACGCCCTGGCTTTTTAGCTTCTCCACATAGGAATTTTCCTCTATATCCGAGCCCGTTATGGTATATCCCTTGGACAGAAGGTATTGTGCGATTGAGCTCATGCCCACACCACCAATACCGACGAAGTGGATCTTCTTTGCGTTATCTATTGCCTCTTTAAACACCTTACTATCTCCTTTTCAAGATCTATGGAAAGCAGGAGCTTATCCGTATCCATATCTGATTCGTTAGTGGCCAATACATCAACGAATGACATCTCTTTTATCTTTGATAGCTCATCAAGGCTCTCTATGAACGGTATCGGCAATATGCCCATCGAATTGGCGATGAATATTATCTTTTCGGCGGTTTTCTCATTCAGCGGTTTTAAGGGGAATACTATCGCATCGGTTTGGTATATCCTGTGGAGGTAAACCTGATATTCCTCAAGTATTATGTCATAGACGATGACGCCCAACTCTGGCTTTATGGATTTATTTGAGGCTATGGTGTCCAATTCTGAGGAGTAAGGCATATCCCTGATGTCTATCAATACGGTATCTGCTTTTGAATTTTCCAGGTTGTCCAATTTTATTAGCTCTATCTGCTTGCCCTCTTCTATTCTATCTATGATCTCTTTGGGCTCTATAAAGAGCATATTCAACCCCATCTCCAAGACATGGGGAGGCACTTCGTCTTTTTTCTGTTTTATTAATCTTTTCTTCTCATCTATGCTTATCATAATTCCACCTTCTATATAGTTCTATAGCAGAAACAACAATCATGGACAGACACAGCCACTGCCCCATCGTTAGCTTCCATATGAAGCCTATCTGTGGGTCGGGTTCTCTTGTGAACTCTATAAAAAACCTGAAAAAACCATACAAAAAGACAAACAGCCAGAACATTACCCCCTTTTTCTCAATAAGCCTATCCCTGAAAAATATCATGATAGAGAATAGAACAACCCCTTCAAAGAACGCCTCATACAGCTGAGAGGGATGGCGTGGTATAAACCCACCCGATGGGAATGCCACACCCCAGGGCAGATCGGTCGGTCTCCCCCATAACTCATCGTTTATGAAGTTTGCTATCCTTCCTAAAAACAACCCTATCGGCGCCACAACGACAGCCTCATCGGCCAGTGTATAGAAGTCTATGTTGTATTTCTTCGATAGAAGAAGACCTGCTATTGCCACACCCACCAGGCCACCATGAAAGCTCATGCCTCCATGCCATATATAGAGGATCTCCTGCGGGTGTTTTATGTAATACCCGAGGTTGTAAATCAACACATAACCCAATCTTCCCCCAAGTATGACGCCCAAAACGGCATACAAAAGGACATCGTCCATCAAACCCTTTATGTTTAGCTTCTTAAGCCTTCTGTTTAAGTAAGCGTATCCTGCAACAAAACCCAATGCATAGGCCAGTCCATACCACCTTAGGTGAAGCCCGCCAATGGTGATTATGTTGGGGTTTATATTAGGATACTTTATCATACTTCTTGATTATCGGCGTATAGTTCAGATGGAGCTGTTTCTTTATCTGTTTGGCCTCAACTTTGGCCGCCTCATACCCCTCTATGGGCCCAACCATTACCCTTGTGTATTTCTTGCCGTTTACCTCTATCTCCTTTGTAAAGGCCTTATAGCCACACTTTCTTAGCTTTATAACCGTTAACAGCGCAAGCTTTCTGTTGCTGTTTGATGAGACCTGGAGTATGTATTTTTTTAGATGCTTTTTGCTATGGGTGTGTTTTGTTTTGGTGTGTGCTATGACTGTTTTGTGGGGTTTGGTCTTTTTGGGTATAGAGCGTTCTGTTTTGGGTTTGTTGTGGCTTACCTGGGTCTGTTTTGTTTGCTTTTGTATGGTTTCTGTTTGTGGTTTTGATTGCTTGTTGGCTGTTTGTTGTTGGGTTTTTGTTGTGTTTATGATTTGTGGACCTTCCTCCTGCTGAGGTATTGACTCTGTCTGGGCTGCCTTCTCTGATGGGCTTTCTGTTTGTATGGGCTCCTGTATTGCTTCTGGTTGCTGCTGTTCGGCCTCTTGTTGCGGTTGGTTTTGCGTGTATGTGGGTTCGACCTGCGATGGTATGTTCTCCTCTATGTGGGCATACTCAGGCTGTGATGGTGGAGAGAGTATCTTAAAAAGCGCATAACCCACGCCTGCACCGATAACCAGGATTACAGCAATCCCAACTATCAACTCAACGGCTGAGAACTTCTTGCTATGCCCCTCCAATATCTCTTTGATTTTATCCTTATCGGGCTCTGGCATCTCTTCCTCCTGTCTTTACATCTTGTTTTTGGCTTCAACACCAATTAGGTTTAGACCTGTTCTCAATACCTCCCTTACAACCCATACCAGCAATACCCTTGCTCTTTTTAGGTTTTCGTCCTCTATTATTACCCTATGTTTGTTGTAAAACCTGTGGAGTTTTTCTGCTAAATCCAAAAGCCCCTTTACAACAAAATAGGGCTCTGTCTGTATGCAGGCTTTCTCCAATAGCTCCTTGAATCTGATTATGGATTTGATCAGGTCGATCTCCTCTTTTTCCTTCAGAAGTGATGTATCTGCGTTCTTGTCCACCCCTTCATTTAGCTGTTCGAGGATGGAGCTTATCCTTGCATGCGCATACTGCACATAATAGACGGGGTTTTCGTTGCTCTGTTTCTTTGCCAGATCCAGATCGAAGTCTAAATGGGAGTCTATGCTCCTGGATAGAAACATAAACCTTGCTGCATCAACGCCCACCTCTTTCATCACATCCCTGAGTTCTACGAATTGAGCTTTTCTTGTTGACATGGAGATCTTCTCTCCACCTTTTAGAAGGTTTACTATCTGAACCAAAACCACCTTAAGCCTTTCTGGGTCTATACCCATTGCCTCAATGGCGGCCTTGACCCGTTTTACATAGCCGTGGTGGTCAGAACCCCAAACATCTATTACCTCGGAGAAGTTCCTCTTTAAAAACTTATTTCTATGGTATGCCACATCGCTTGCAAAGTATGTATATGCGCCGTTGCTGCGCCTTATGACCCTATCCTTGTCATCCCCAAATTGACTGCTTCTAAACCATAGCGCCCCGCCCTCTTCATACAAGGCACCCTTTTGCTTTAGAAGGGATATGCTTTCCTCTATCTCCTTGTTTTCGTATAGCTTCTTCTCGTTGAAGACCTTATCGTATTCCACCCTGAATTCCCTTAGTGTTTCCATGATGTCGTTTAGTATTGTATCGCCTGCCTTTTTTGCACATATCTGGATGGCCTCATCCTCATCCTTGTTGAGCAGGTTTTCGCCGTATTCCACGATAAGCTGTTTTGCTATATCTATAAGGTATTCGCCCTTGTATCCCTCTTCTGGTAACGCCTCATCAATGCCGAGCAGTTGTTTGTATCTGACCAGGGTGGAAAGCCCAAGCAGCTGCATCTGAAGACCCGCATCGTTTATGTAATACTCCTTTTCAACCTTGTATCCGCAGAAGGAGAGTATCCTTGCTATGGAATCACCAATTGCAGCCCCCCTGCCGTGTCCAACATGGAGAGGGCCTGTTGGGTTGGCACTGACAAATTCGACCTGAATCTTTTTTGTTGATTTCAGCTGTGGCTTAAGATAGGCTTCGACATCGCAGGCTATGTTTCTTAACTGTTGGCTGAATGCCGATCTGTTTATATAGAAGTTTATAAAGCCTGGCCCTGCTATCTCTATCTTCTCAAATAGACCATCTGATTTGTTTAGGGCAAAATCGACGAACTCTTTGGCTATCTCTTTGGGGTTTCTCTTCAGCTTTGAGGCCAGTATCATGGCCATATTTGTGGAATAGTCCCCGAATTTTTCTTCCTTTGGGTATTCTATGGTGTAATTTACCTCTTGCTTGTGTTCTTTTAGGAAATCCTCAACAATCTCAACTATTCTTTCCTTCATAGCCGTTTTATTCCTTATCCTGCGGTTTTTCCTCTTCGATCTCCTTCTTTGAATCGTTCTCGTCGATATCCTTCATGGATTTTTTGAATTCCTTTATTCCCTTACCCAGACCGGCACCTATCTCCGGCAGCTTCCTGGCTCCGAATATGATTATAAGCAGTATTAAAATAGGCGCAAGCTCCTGCATACTTGGCAACACCTTAACCACCTCCAACTCTTTTGCCACAGTGTATTTATAAAGCCTTAAAAAGTCAACATATAAGAGGTGTTGATTGGTGTAGGTTTTTGGTAAAACAGCCTTTATGCACATCTCACCTGATATATCCACTAAGTTTGTCTTTAAAGGCAATGGCAATATAACACAAGTAATTTTACCTGCCCTTTCTCTTGATTTTTTGTGCATTTTGAACATATACTCTTCGTATGAGTGGAGACCTAAAACAGCTCAACTGCTGTTGCACTGGCTTTGAGTGGAATGAGGGCAATATGAAAAGCATTGAGGAAGCCATTGAGTTTATAGAATCTTTGCCAAAAGAAGACTTTTACAAGCTGAGAGACTGGATACTTGAAAGAGACTGGGAGAAGTGGGATAGAGAGATTGAAGAAGACAGTAAAAGCGGGAGGCTTGATTTTTTGATTAAACAGGCTTTAGATGAGAAGAAAAAAGGTTTCTGAGCTAAAATACCCTACTCCTATCCCTTCCCTCATTCTTAGCCTCATACAGGGCTTTATCCGCCTTCTTCAAAGCACTGTCTAATGTATCGTCCTCTTCTATTTCTGCTATGCCGAAGCTTACGGTTATATTAAAGCCCTCCTCAAATACATAGCTTTTTATATCTTTCCTTATTTCTTCTGCTATGTGGTATGCCTTGTTCTTATCGGCCCCGGCAAGCATTATTACAAATTCCTCTCCTCCTATCCTAAACAGAAAATCCTCTTTCCTTATGTGTTTTTCTGCTATCTCCACGACCTTCTTTAGCACCTTATCCCCAACATCATGCCCGTATGTGTCGTTTACCTTTTTGAAAAAGTCTATATCAAACATTATCAGCGATATTTTATACTTCTTGTCTTTGGCTTTTTTGAGCTCTGCAGAGAATAGGCTCTTTAGGTATCTTCTGTTAAAGGCCCCCGTTAACTCATCCTTTATGGATTGGTTGTATAGTTTCTCCTGGTTCTCTTTCTTCTCTGTTATGTCTATTATAATGCAGACATAACCCGATAGCTCGTTTTTGTATTGTAGGGGTGATATATACATCTCAAAGGATTTGATGCCGTCTTCAAGCTGTAGTTCTATCTCTATGTTCTCCGGTATCTCTGTATGCTCTTTCTTTGATTTCTTGAGTATTTCTTTAAGTTTATCCTCAATTCTTCTTAGGCTATCTTGAGGGATGTTGCAGTTGTCTTTTTCGTCTAAACCAAACAGCTCCTTAAAATCCTCGTTGCATTCTAATATATTGCCCTGCTCATCTGAGAAGAACATGGGATTGGGTATCATGTATATAAGTTTCTGTTTGAATCTATCGTCTTCTTCTATCCTCTTTATGTATTGATTTATTCTATTTAAGAAAAGCAATATCAAGTAAATGAATATGGATATTATAAGGCCAAAGGACAGGATGAGGGCAGCTAAAAACCACTTATTCCTTTTAGATACTATTGCCATTAACTCTTTATCTTTGCTTTTTAGTTTATTCTCAAAAACCGTTATATAGAAGCCTGTTCCTATCATCCAGTGCCAGGGCTTGTAATACCTGACAAAGGATATCTTCTTTGCTATCTTGTTTGTTCCTATGATTTTAAAATAATACTCTGGACCTGCTACAATCCTGTATACACCAAGTTAGTGCATATGATACACTAACTTAAGGAGGTAGTTTTTATGAAACCAAGGAGAAGGTTTTCAAATGAATTCAAGTTGGATGCAGTCCTCCTTACTCTTCAAGGAGACAGGACTGTCAAAGAGGTATCAGAGGAGATGGATATCCCCTATGCTCTCCTTTGCAAATGGAGAACAAAATACAAAAAGTTGGGAGAGAAGGCCTTTGTTGGCAAAGGAAACATCTCAGAGGATAGAAAAGACATAAAGGCTTTAGAAAGAGAGTTGAGAATTGTGAGGCAGGAGAGAGACATATTAAAAAAAGCACTCGCCATCTTCTCAACTCATCAGAACAAAAATACAGATTTATAGAGATGTTCAGAAATGAATTTCCAGTTGAGAGGATGGCAAAAGTACTGGATATTACAAGGGATAGCTACTACAAATGGCTAAGAAGAAGACAAAGCAAAAGAAAACAGGAAAATGAGTTTCTACTTTCGAGAATACGACACATATTCTATCTCCACAAGAAAAGGTACGGCTCAAGCAGAATCCATGCAGAACTTAAAAAAGAAAACATAACCTGCTCAAGAAGAAGAGTAGCGAAGCTAATGAAGTCAGCCAATCTTATCAGCATAAGATACAAAAGACACAGATACCCAGAAAATAAAAACAGTGAAAAAATAGATAAATATCCGCCCAATCTGTTGAATCAGGACTTTACTGTTGACTCACCCAACAAGGTCTGGGTATCTGATATAACCTATATCCCAACCAAAGAGGGTTGGCTCTATTTAACCACAATAATAGACCTGTTCAACAGAGAGGTAGTGGGTGAGAGCAGGTCATACAACCTAAAAACGGAGAATACCGTCATAAAAGCCCTATATGAGGCAATGAGAAAGAGGAAACCAAAAGAAAAACTCATATTCCACTCAGACAAAGGCGTTCAATACCACTCCAAAGAATTCAGAAACATACTCAAAGCTTTCAATATCACACAAAGCACAAGCGGAAAGGGCAACTGCTATGATAATGCTGTCGCTGAGAGCTTCTTTAAAACCCTAAAGAGTGAGCTTCTATCAAATGGGGCTTTCAAAACAAAAAGAGAAGCTAAAATCAAGGTTTTTGAGTATATAGAGTTGTACTACAACAAGAAAAGGATCCACTCCTCACTGAATTGGTGTACTCCTGAGGAGTATTTGGAGAACTACTACAGAAATACTGACAAAAGAGAAGAAGAAACACAACAAGTAGAGCAGAAAGAGGCAGTGTGATTAAAAAAGAGGGGGGGTTTTTTAAAAAACATGACTAATTGGGTGTATAAAAAAAGGTTGACAGACCACATCTTTTTAAATCGTTTTCAAATTTCTCATAGTCTGCAACTGCTCCTATTATCCATCCCTTTGGTTTGTATAGCCTGTGTATTGAGATGAATCTTGGATTATCTCCCTTCAATAAGGCCTTTTCAGTTATGCCTAAGCATGGCTTCACTATAAATTTCTTTGTTTTCTCATCAATCACGAATATCCTTATATGCCTTCCGCAGAGTCCCTTGTTTATGCTGTCTAAGACGGCAACTATCTTTTTATTATTGCTGTTGCCCCTTAGGCTGTCTATAATATCTTCGGTGATCTTCATATAGTTTTCTATCTCTGCTTTTATTTTAACTTTTAGATTCTTTCTCTTTAAATCTATGTCGTTATACACATGATTCACCAAATCCATTAAATGATCCTTTCGTGTGTCTATGTATACCGATAGGTATTCGTTAAGGATTTCGTCTTTTAACATGTAAATATTCCGCTCATATGTAAAGTAAACCACTATGATAAGTATTACTGGAAACAAGATGGAGACAGCAACGATGCTTCTCTTGAAGTTGTTTTCCATTCTAAAATTTTACATATTTAAATCCTAAAGTAAAGTTTATTTTTTAATTCAACTTCCTGTTAACTGCATATACAAGATGTATCTTATATTAACTATCTTTTAAATAATATACTGAGTATGTAAAAAATGTAAATATAGAGTAAATAAATAATACATTGCATTTAAAAATAAATAGTGATATTAAAATTAAAAGCAAGGTAAATGCTGGTGAAGCTTGAGCTTCTATTTTTAAAGAAAGGAGATTTTGTGCGTAAAACCTCAAAATTCCGTTCCCCCCCCCCAACACATTATCTGTAAAATTATATAAAAATTTTTTAGGAGGTTGATATGAAAGATATACCGCTTCGTAAACTGTTTTTTTATTCTATCCTAATAGTTGTTTTGGTTTCTTTAGCCTCTTTGGTTTTTAATTTCTTCTTCTCTTTGGACAACTCAAGGAGAATAGAAGGGTTAGAAAAACAAGAGATGACACTCCTTATATCCTTAGAGAGCGTGAAGTATGATATATCACAGATGGTGTCATACTTCAAAAAGGCTGCCCTTACTTTTAATCAAAGAGATTTCTCAAAGGCAGACATGTATATGGCCAAAGCAGAGAACGGTATAAAAAAGAGTTTGTCCATTACCAGTGCAAATTCCAATCTCGCAAAACAGCTAACAGGCCTAAAACAGCAATTAAGGGATACATACAACACAAGCAAAGACATGGCTAATGGGCATAAGAGCGGATTAAGCAAAGAGAAATTAAAGAATCTACTTGAAATGAGTGATGAAAAGGTAAGAGAAATAACAAGACAGATGGATGACATAATCAGACAACAAAGGAATATAGTAAAAGATGTTGCTAAAAAGATTAAAAAGCACAACAAAGCCATTATAATAATTGCCTTGTTGTCTCAGCTCTTTATCATAGCACTCATGATAGTTTTGTATTTTGTTATAAGCTCATACATCATTAGCCCACTTATAAATGCAGTAAAGAAAACCGAATACTTAGCCCAGGGGGATCTTACAAAGAAGTTTGAGGTTATTACAGGCAACGAGATAGGGATACTAAAAAGCGGTATAAACAGGGTAATAGACGGCATACGCAATATTGTATTGCAGCTTAGGCAGAATGCAGAGGAATTAAGCGGACAGTCCACCACACTTGCCTCCACTGCTACACAGATTTCTGCAACAACAGAGCAAACCACACGCAACATGGAAGAAATGGCCAATGCCGTTAAGGACACGGTGGAGGCTATACACAATGTTGCCCAGGCTGCTGAGAATGTAAACATGCTTGCTCAGGAGGTTGGAGAGGTCAACAACTATATGCTTGAGGATATAGAGGAAAGAGTCAAAAGAATGAGAGAAAACGCCAAACTTGCAAAAGAGGCGATAGAACAGATATCTCAAGTTGGCCAGGCAAGTAAAGAGATAGGGCAAATAGTAGGAGTAATTAACGAAATAGCAGACCAGACCAACCTGCTTGCGCTAAATGCTGCCATTGAGGCGGCAAGGGCTGGAGAGGCAGGACGGGGCTTTGCCGTTGTTGCCGATGAGGTTAGAAAGCTGGCTGAGAAGACTCAGAGGGCAACAGAAGAGATAAGAAACATGATCTCTAAGGTGCAGACTAATACTAAACTTGCCGTGGAAAAGACCAACCTTGCAAGCGAGATGATTTTAGAAGAAGAAAGAAAAGCAGAAGAGGACAAAAGGCATGTGGAAGAGGTGGTTGGCAAGGCAAATAGCGTAATAGATGAGTTGAATACAACATCGGCTGCAACAGAAGAGCTTTCAGCCACGGTAGCCCAGATTGAAGCACAAGTTAAAGATGTAGTAGAGGCAGCAAAAGAGAATGCAAGAGCAGTTGAAGATATAGCAAGGATATCGGAAGAGATAAAGGATATGTCTGATAAGGTTACAGAGCTTGTAAGGGTATTTAAGGTTTAAAACTATTATTATGGAGGATTATCGGTATATGGCTGATACAATACTGAAATCCTTAAACAAGGAAGATTTATATAGACTTGGAAAAGCCATAATAGACTCCAAGAAAATAGGCTTTGCTTTATACAGAGAAAAGATAATTTATGCTAACGATCACTTATGCGAGCTCTTTGGCTATAAAAAGGAAGAGCTTGAAGGCATGCCTATAGTAAGCTTGGTTCACAAAAACCTAAGGGATAAGTTCAAAAAGATCCTATCCGAAAGAATATCAGGCAAAAGAGGTCAAAGTCATTACAGGAATGTGATGTGTATTAGAAAGGATGGCAGTTATCTGTTTCTAAACTTCACCGCAGATACCGTAATGTATGAAGGAAAGCCTACAGGCTTTATGATTATAGCAGATAGCACAATGGAAAAACGAATGCTTGTGTTCTATTCTGCCTTGAAAGACATTAATCACATAATAACGGAGTCTGTAGATGTTTTTAGTCTTTATAGCAATGTGTGCAAGACATTCGTTGACAAATACGGAATGAAGCTTGCATGGGTAGGAGAGGTGGATGATAAAGGCTCTTTAAGACCTGTTTTTGTGTATGGGGATGAGAAAGAATATGTGGATGAGCTTTTTGTCATCAATGCTCAGGATTATGAGATTTCATCTATGTGCATAAAAAGCAATGAGCTAAAAATAGTAGAAGATGTCAATAAGTGTCCATTTATCAATGAGGTTGTAAGAAACCTGATGCAGAAACACTCCCTTGTTTCTGCCTGCTCCATGCCTCTTGAGAAGAAAACTAAAAGCAAAGCTGTGCTTTCTCTATACACAGACAAAAATTTTATAAACAACAGTGCTTATGATGTATTGAAAGAAATACAGGGGGATCTTTCTTTCTCTTTGGGAAGAGTAGATGAGGTTCAAAAGAGTATAACCTTCTATGAAGCCGCTAAATCATCAGACTGGTGGTTTCTAATGACTGATATCGACGGAAAGATACTCTTTATCAATGAGGCTGTTGAAAAGATAAGCGGTTATAGCAGGGATGAGATTATAGGTCAGAATCCAAGGATATTCAAATCCGGGCTGCATGATAAAGGCTTTTACAAAGACCTATGGGATAGGCTCCTAAAGGGAGAGACGGTAGAGGTGGTAATAGCAAACAGAAGAAAAGACGGAACTATATTCCATATACAGGATAAGATAATACCGGTCGTATTACCAGGCAACATAAAGAGGTTTATAGCCATAGGAAGGGATATAACCAAAGAAAAGGAACTATCAAGAGAAGCCCAGAAGCTTAAGTTTGAGGATGCATTAACGGGTCTTTTAAATCTTAACGGCTTTATATATACGGTGGAGGGGAAACTCAGAAGCACAGATCTGGGTGCTCTTATATTGGTCGACATCTCCAACTTTAGCTATATAAACAGGGCTCACGGATTTGAGTTTGGGGATAAACTCCTGAAAGCTGTTGCAAAACGACTTAAAGAGGAATTCCCCCTGGTCAGCTGCGTAGCGAGGATAGGAGGAGACGATTTTGGATTATTTGTGGATGCGTTTGATGAGAAAAACAACATAGCTGTTCTGCCTGCTAAATTAATGGAAACATTCGAGAGTCCATTTAAGATAAACAGCACTGAAATATCTTTGTCTGCCAATGCAGGCATTGCCATATATCCTACAGACGGAAGAGACATTAGAGAACTAATGGAGAAAGCATCCATCACGCTTAACAGGTCATCCAAAAAAGGCAAGAACATTGCTTTATTCTATAGCCCTATAGCTGATGAGAATGTGCAAAGATATATATTTGCCGAATCACTTGTCGATAGAGCCGTTAGGAACTCTCTCTTTTTCCTTCATTATCAACCTTACTTTGACTCATGGGACAATAGCATATTTGGTGCAGAGGCATTAGTGAGAATAAAAGATGAAGATGGAAATATTTACTATCCTAACTCTTTTATAGACTATCTCGAAACAAGCAGGTTCTTAAGACCATTTGAGATGTGGCTTCTCCATGAGGTAAAAGAGAAGATAAAGGAATGGAAAAAACATGTATCCATAAACATATCTGCATCAAGCTTTAAGGATGAGGAGTTTATAAATGAGATAATAAGGGTATGTTCTGAGACGGGGAGTTATTTGACTATAGAGATAACGGAAAGAACTCTAATGAGCGATGTGAAAAAAAGCAGAAAGATTATAGACAAGCTAAAGAACATCGAGCATCCTCCAATGATATCTATAGATGATTTCGGAACGGGATACGCCTCCTTGAGCATGCTTAAAGAATTTCCTATAGACATAGTTAAGATAGATATGTCTTTTGTAAGAAACATACACAACAATAGAAAGAATATGTCTATAGTCATAGCAATAATACAACTCACAAAATCCTTAGAAATAAAAACTATAGCAGAGGGAGTGGAAACGGAAGAGGAATACAACGCTCTTAGAACCATGGGAGCAGATTACATACAGGGGTATTACTTTGCAAAACCCATGCCTGAGGTGATGTTTGAGGAAAAGCTCAAAGATCACCTTAAATAACATCTTAAAAACTAATCTTAGGAGATATAGCGTGGATTTTAAGAATATTTTTTGTCCGGTCAATGCATCCAGTATTGTTAGAGAGGCCCTTTATAGGGCAGCTCAAAAAAATGTATTGCTTACACCATTCAATTACTACAAAATATTCATAAAAACAGCCCTTGATATGGGTGCAAGTGAAAAAGAGATACGCAGATGTATATACGGCTATGATAGCGTTAGCATAGATCAGAAAAAATTAGAAAAACTCAAGTCTGCCGTATTGGACATTACCAAAAAAATAGAAGATGCAATAAAGAAGGCAGAAAACAGCGTAGAAGAGGGAAACGAGGCCTACAAAGAAGCCTTGGAATCTCTGGACTCCCATAAAAACAATACACCGCCTGAAATAATAGAAGATCTAAAAAACACATTACACACAAACATTAAACTGCTAAATGAACTTGAAGAGGCTATAAAGAAACTTAAAAAGCAAGAAGAAATCCTAAAAACCACCAAAGAGCTCTCAAACATAGATCAGCTTACAGGCCTTTACACAAGAAGATACATGGAGAAGGTTTTAAACAACGCAATCTATGAGTTTTACAGATACTCAAGGATCTTTAGTGTGATAATGGTAGACATAAATGGCTTTAAAAAGATAAACGATACATACAGCCACATCATGGGGGATGTAATACTTCAGGCTATAGCAAGGAGCATACTCGATGATGTAAGAAAATCAGACACAGCTGTTAGGTATGGAGGGGATGAATTTATAATAATACTTCCAGATACAAAAGCAGAGCAGGCAAAAAACATAGCCAAAAGGATGATAGAAAAAATAGAGGCTTTGACATTCGATAAAGATGGCATTACAGACCTATCATGCTCTGCTTCTGTTGGAATAACACAAATAAGAAAGGACGATGATATAAACAGCATATTATCAAGAGTAGATAGGGCTCTGTATAAGGCTAAGGAAAAAGGTAGAGGAGAAGTAGTTATATTGTAAGTCTTTAGCCCAAGAAAAGATTAGATTGCCGGTCGCCTTACCTTCTTGACAACTCCCGTAAAAGGTGTATTCTGATATATAATACCAAAAAATAAAGAGGTATGCTATGCAAGAAATGAAAGCCGTTGTTATGGCAGGTGGATTTGGAACAAGGATGCAACCCTTAACCCATTCCATACCAAAGCCCATGCTCCCTGTGGTCAATCGGCCCATGATGGAGTATGTAATCAGGGCGTTGGCCTCTGTTGGTATAACGGATATAGTGGTTTTGCTGTACTTCAAGCCCGATGTCATAAGGGATTATTTTAAAGACGGCTCAAAGTGGCATGTCAACATACACTATGTATTGCCCGATGGTGATTACGGCACTGCGGGTGCTGTAAAGCAGGCAAGGGAGTTTTTGGATACGCCGTTTATAGTGATGAGTGGGGATGTGGTGAGCGATTTTGATTTAAGGGGTATGGTTGAGTTTCATAAAAGCAGAGACTCAAAGATAACCATAGGCCTGACATCGGTGGATAACCCCTTGCAATTTGGCGTTGTTATTGCCGATGAGGATGGAAAGATAGAGAGATTTGTTGAGAAACCCAGCTGGGGTGAGGTTATAAGCGATACTATAAACACCGGCATATATGTCATAGAGCCTGAGATTTTGGATTATATCCCCTCAAAGAGCGCCTTTGATTTTGCCAAGAATCTGTTTCCGCTGCTTATGAGGGAAGGTGTGGATATTATGGGGTATAACTTTGATGGGTATTGGAGGGATGTGGGCAATCCAGACAGCTATAGGTTTGTCCATAGGGACATCTTCTCAAAGAAACTCAATTTTCCATTCCTATTTGAGCAGATACCCCAGAAAGAGGGCGTTTTGTATATAGATGGTGATGTGGAGTTAGAAGATGGTGTTAGGATTTTAGAGACTGCCGTTTTGGCTGATGGTGTTAAGGTAGGCAAAGGGAGCCTGCTTAGCAATGTGGCTGTTGGCAAGAATACCAGGATTGGCCCTGATTGTGTTATAAGGAATTCGATAATCTGGGATAATGTCGAGATAGACAGGGGTGTTTTTTTAGATAATGCGGTGGTATGCAACGGCGTTGTTGTTGGTAAAAATGTCGTGGCCAAGGCCGGCGTGATACTCTCTGAGGGGTGTGAGGTTGGGCCATTTAGTGTTTTTGAGCAGGATGTGGTTGTATGGCCCGATAAAAAGATAGATGCCGCATCGATTGTTAACAACAATGTCATCTGGGGTGATAGATACAGAAATACGCTATTTGAGAACGGAGTCATCTCGGGCAAGGTCAATGTCGAGATTAGCTGTGATGTGGCGTGCAAGATCGGTGAGGCCTTCGGTTCTCAGCTGCCCGTGGGTTCTAAAGTTATCGTCGGAAGGGATTACGATAAGGCCCCCAGGATGATAAAGAGGGCGTTTGTTGGAGGCCTGTTGTCTGTGGGGATTCAGGTGATTGACTTAAGGGTTGTGCCCCCAACGGTTTTGAGGTATGCCATAGCCTCGGATAGCTCTATCATGGGGGGTGTTTATTTTAAGAGGAATCCGTCGGATCCTGCCGGTATGGAGATACTCCTGTTTAACGAGCACGGCTTAAAGCTTGAATCCTCAAGCAGTAAGGCTGTGGATAAATCCTTTTTCAAAGAGGATTTCAGGCGGGTTGACCACACCCAGATAGGCAGTATCACCGACAACGAGATGATAATAGAGGAGCGTTATAACAGGTATGTAAGCAGGGTAAGTCAGCTGATAGACAGCAAGGCCATAAACGACTCCGGCATAAGGGCGGTGTTTGATTTGATGTATGGCATAGGCAAAGAGATTGTGCCCAAGGTGTTATCTGCGCTCCAGATAGAAAACATCATCCTCAATGCCCACTTTGACGAGATTAAGCTGTCCAATTTGGAGTATTATGAGAAAAAATCGAAAGAGGATGTTTCTAAGATTGTCTCATCCTTAGGGTTGGATGTGGGTTTTTTGATATATCCCCATACCCAGAGGAGGCTATTGATTGATGATAAGGGAAGGGTTCTGGACAGGATGGAGAGTATAAATGCAGTGTTGGAGCTTATGGATATACAGGCAGGCAGACTGAACAAGAGGTTTAATGTGCTCCTTCCGAGCTGGTCGCCCGATTTAAATGACGGCTATTTTAAGCATCTCAATATCAGAAGGGGTAAATACAACGACTTTACCATAGAGGAGCTAAAAGGTTTTGACCTCATATCAAAGGTCGACGGAAACTGCTCGTTTCCTGAGTTTTCCCTATACAGGGATGCCCTCTTTGCCTCTTTGAAACTGCTTGAGTTGCTGGCTAAAAACGGCGTTAAATTGTCCCAGCTTGGTGGTGGTATACGCCATTTCTTTTACAGCGAGTTTTACATCCCATGCCCTCAGCTTAAAAAAGGCAGGATAATGAAGCGGTTTTTGGAGCTTGCAAAGACCAAGCGGTATTCCACCGTGGATGGCATAAAGATGTGGGAGGATAGCATAAACTGGATATTCATCATGCCCAACCCGTATAAGGAGCAGTTAGATGTCTGCATACAGGCAAACGACGAGAAGACGGGCATGAGTATGTTTAAGTACTATTCCGACCTGATTAAGGAATGGATAGAGGAAGTATGAAGCGTATAGGTTTTTTGTGGCACATGCATCAGCCGTGCTATCAGACTACTGATGGCGTATTCAGGATGCCGTGGGTGTTTCTTCATACCATAAAGGATTACTTTGATATGCCCTATTTGGCTGCACAACACAACATAAAGGCAACATTCAATATCACACCAACCCTGATAAACCAGATCAATACATACCAGAAAAAGAAGGAAAAGGCCGATCTGTTCTTGGGTCTATGGATGAAGGAGCCTATATACCTATCCGAGGATGAAAGAAGATTTGTTGTGAAGATATGCAAAAGCCCACCGTATAAAACGATGGTGAAACCATTGAAAAGATTTGATGAGCTGTATGGGCAGGCATCTTACACAGACAGCGAGCTGTTGGATTTAGAAGTCGTTTTTATGCTTGCCTTCTGCGGCAACTATTTAAGGGAAAACGATGCCGTTGTGGCTGAGCTGCTTCAGAAAGGAAGGGGTTTTAGTCAGACGGATAAGTATAGGTTGATGGGCAGTCTTTTGGCCTTTCTGCCGAAGGTGCTTAATATTTACTCCGATCTTGCTAAGCAGAAGAAGATAGGGCTATCCACAACGCCGTTTGCCCATCCCATACTGCCTCTGCTTATTGATGCCTCTGTTGCAAGAAAGGCGGATGAGTCTATTGAGCTGCCCAAGAACATCCTTTCACTTAAAGACGATGCAAGGCTCCATGTGGAGAGGGCTATTGGCCTGTTTGAGGAGACATTTGGCTTTAAGCCCAAGGGGCTGTGGCCTGCAGAGGGTGCTATCTGCAAGGATAGCCTTATGATGTATAGGGATTTTTCTGTCGAGTGGGTTGCAACAGATGAGGATATACTAAAGAGGAGTTTGGGTATACAGGATAGGGATTGTATCTATAAGGCCTATGAGTATAACGGTGTTAGGATATTCTTCAGAGACAGGTATTTAAGCGACGGTATTGGCTTTAGGTATCATTCCATGGATATTGATGCTGCTCTATCTGATTTCTTAAGTGGTTTAAAATCTGATGGTATTGCCTTTGTTATCCTCGATGGTGAAAACGCCTGGGAGTATTACGACAAAAACGGCAAACCGTTCCTTGAGGCCCTCTATGATAAAATAAACGAAAGCGGCATACAGACCGTATTGCTCGATGATGTTGAGGCTTTGGATTCGCTTGATGATATAAAGCCCGGATCGTGGATATTCTCAAACTTCAACACCTGGATAGGCGATAAGCAGAAGAACAGGGCTTGGGAGCTTTTATTCAATACGAAGAGGGATTATTTGAGGCATAAGGATAAACTAAAAGAAGAGACAATAAAGCAGGCGGAGTCTCTATTTTTGAGGTCTGAAGCCTCGGATTGGTTTTGGTGGTATGGCAAGGGGCATCACAGTGAGCACGAGGCCGAGTTTGATAGCCTGTTTAGGGAAAATCTCATAGAGATTTATAGGCTTATGGGCATACAGCCGCCCCCTGCCCTATTGGAGCCTATAGTTGATGAATCCTCCCTTGATGCATTGGTTGTTGAGCCTAAAAACTTTATCTGTCCCGTCATAGATGGCAAGATCACATCCTTCTTTGAATGGCTCGGCAGCGGTATGATCAACGAAACAGCCACATTCAGCGTTATGGATACATCCCTAAAGCCGATACATAAGCTCTTTTACGGTCAGAACGATGAATGGGTCTTTTTTAGGTTTGATGGCAATATCGATTGGCTGAAGAGGGTGGCTGTGATTAAGGTTTATTGCAGCTGCTTAAAAAAGCCCATAAAATTGAGGATTTCTAAGGCTATATTCAATAAATACATCCAGCTTGCAACCTATGAGATTGTCGAGCTTGCCGTATCCAAGACATTAATGGCCGATAGCGAGGTCTATTTCCGTTTTGAGTTTGAGATAGATGGAAGGGTTATACAGATTCTGCCAGGCCTTGTTGAGCTTAAGGTGAGGCTCGATAGGGACTTTTCCTACAACTGGTTCGTATAAAAAAGGGGGATTTTTATGTTGCTTTTTGGCTTTCATATGCACCAGCCGGTGGATAACTTTTCAGAAGCCGTAGATGAAGCCTGCAGGCTTTGCTATATGCCGTTTTTTGAGATGGTGGAGGGGTTTGATTACTTTAGGTTTTCGCTTCACTGCAGTGGCTGGCTTTTGGAGAAGATAAGAAACGACTATCCTGAGATGTATGAAATCATACAGAGGCTTGTTTTGAAAGGACAGGTTGAGCTGTTTAGCGGTGGCTTTTATGAGCCCGTATTGCCCGCCATTCCTTCGGATGATAGGGTATCCCAGATAAAGAAACTAAACTCCACCCTGAAGAGATACTTCAACTTCGACCCAAAGGGCCTGTGGTTGGCCGAAAGGGTTTGGGATGATGCAATTATCGGGGATCTAAAAAAATGCGGCATTGAGTATTTGGCCTTAGATGATTATCATTTTATCCTGGCCGGACTGGATAGCAGCAGGCTTAATGGGTACTATTTAACGGAGTTTAACGGTGAGAGCATAGGCGTCTTTCCCATATCGAGAAAGCTGAGGTATGCCCTGCCCTTCTTTGAACCCGATAAGGCGCTGGATTTGATTGAGTCTTTGGATGTTGGTGTTGTTTTTGATGATCTTGAGAAGTTTGGATTGTGGCCTAAAACCCATCAATGGGTCTATGAAAGCGGCTGGCTTGAGGCCTTTTTAGAGGGTATAGGCGAAAGGAACATAAAGATGCTCCATTTCGGCGAATTCTTCAATAACAATAGACCAAAAGGGCTTGTATATCTGCCGACTGCCTCGTATGTGGAGATGGGTCAGTGGAGCCTTCTTTATGAGGAATCGCTTGAGGTGGAAGGGATTAGAAGATTGCTTAATGAAAATGGTTTTAATCCAGATAGGTTTATAAAGAGCGGCTTATGGAAGAACTTTTTTGTGAAGTATTACGAATCGAACAGGCTTCATAAGAGGATGATAGAGGCCTCAAGGAACAAGAAACGCACAAGGTCTTATCTTGAAAACCTTTATAAACTGCAGACAAACGATGTGTATTGGCACGGCATCTTTGGCGGTCTTTATCTGCCCAACCTCAGGGATAATGCCTATAGGTATCTGATTGGCTGCGAGAACATAAGATACAACAGGGATACCGTTGAGGTTGGCGATATAAATTTGGATGGCTATGAAGAGGTAAAGGTCGTAAGAAGCGATATTGTGGCTGTTTTTGATAGCAGATACGGCGGTCAGTTAGTGGAGCTTGACGATAAGAGGTCTATGTTTAACTTTCAGAATGCCCTGACAAGATACAGAGAGGTCTATCACCATACGGTCAATGTTCAAAACCATGAGGGTGCTATCGATACGATACACTCAAGGCATGATGAGCTTAACGAGGAGCTAAAAGGCGTGCTGTTTTACGATTGGTATATAAAAAACTCATTTATTGACCATATATCGGATGATACATTCAATTCCGATACGCTGTTTCAATGCAGCTTCAGGGAGTATGGCGATTTTGCCAACCAGCCTTTTGAATGCTTTGTGGATGGCGATACGGTGGTTTTTGAAAGAAGGGGCGGCATATACGATAAAGAAAAATACGAAACGACGCTTAAAAAGGTCTATTATACTGCTGATAACGGGTTTGACTTTGAGATAGAGCTCAACAGCGAAGCCCCCAGGCCCTATCTTTACGCCCTTGAGCTTAATCTCCATTTTGCACAGCCAGAGAACATCAAGATAAACGGCCACGATTTTGAGAAAAGATTTGAGGATAAGATGTTGAAGGCGTTTGTTATTGAGGATGGTTATACAGAGAGGTTTTTGAGGTTTAATTTAGATACATTCTTTGGTCTTTATGGTGTTCCTTTGTATACCGTATCCAAAAGCGAAAGGGGGTTTGATTTAACTATTCAGGGTATCAGTTTTGCCGTGGTTGTGGGATTCGAAAGGCAGTTAAAATTAACAGGAAGATTCAGGGTGGAAGATGTCTGAGATAAGGTATGATTTGATACACGATGAGTATGCCTTGATAGCGCCTGAGAGGTTGCACAGACCAAACTATTACGCAGGTGTTGTGGAGACAAAGATAAACCAGACTATGGAGTCCTGCCCTTTTTGTGAGGGCAAGGAGCATTTGACGCCGCCTGAGATATTCGCCATCAGGAACAACAAACCCAATATGCCGGGGTGGAAGGTAAGGGTTATACCAAACCTCTATAAGGCCGTTCAGATTGAGACGCCTTACGGCACAAAGGAGGCCGGCCTGTATGAGTTGCATAACGGTTTTGGCGCCCACGAGGTTGTAATAGACACACCGAGGCATCTGCTTAGGCTTGATAAGATGAGCAAGGATGAGTATTTCAACTGGCTTTATACATTGAGATTGAGGCTGGCCGATTTAAGAAACGATAAGCGAATGGTCTATTTCTCCATCTTTAAGAATCAGGGCTTTTCTGCATCGGCGACACAGGTTCATCCGCATACCCAGCTTATAGCCTTGCCTGTTGTGCCAAAGAGTAAGCTTGAGGATTACAACAGGGCTTTTGAGTATTACTTAAAGAACAACAGGTCGTTGTTTGACAGTGTTATACAGAGGGAGCAGGAGGAAGGCAGGAGGGTCATTTGCAGCGATGAGGATTTCTTGGTGTTTGCGCCGTTTGCATCCCGCTTTGCCTTTGAGGTCTCCATAATAAGCAAACAGCCCCATATTGTTAGCCTTATAGATTTAAGCGATAAAAAGCTCAATACCCTTGCAAGGCTTCTTATGAGGGTGCTCAATGCTATGTATAAGCAGCTGGGCAACTTTGACTTCAATTTAATATTCAATACACCTCCCATGCAGAAGATTTATTCAACCGAGCGGTTCTTTGATAGATTGGGGGAGTTCTGGCGATTTCAGATTAGCATCACACCGAGACTATTCGGGCTTGGCGGTTTTGAGATAGATAGCTGTGTCTATATCAATCCCGTATTGCCTGAGGATGCAGCAGAATTTTTAAGGAGGGTGTTTGAATAATGAAGGTGCTGTTGGCCTCTGCAGAGCTGCTTGGTTATGCCAAAGCGGGCGGTCTTGCCGATATTACTTACGGTTTGGCAGCTGCATTAAGCAGAATGGGCGTTAAATTATCGGTGGTTGTGCCGTTGTATGGTTTTGCTAAAAACATAGAGGCCTTTGAGGAGATTAGTCTTGGCGGTATCACATTTCTGCATGCTGAATTCGATGGGCTGGATGTGTATTTTGTAAAGGATGAGGTGTTTAAC
The DNA here is from genome assembly GCF_000526195.1 of Hippea sp. KM1. Lineage (NCBI taxonomy): Bacteria > Pseudomonadati > Campylobacterota > Desulfurellia > Desulfurellales > Hippeaceae > Hippea > Hippea sp. KM1. Next base: position 1,025,406 of record NZ_JAFP01000001.1, on the reverse strand, counting down.
GGAGACTGCATTTATTGTTCTGCCTCTGGAGTTTTTGAGGGTGTACACCTTAGATTTGCCTTTTTTAGCAGGGCTATTCTTCATCTTGCGCAGAGTATGGGGTTTGATGTTGTTCATCTGAATGATTGGCATACGGCGCTTGCTGCCTATTATCTTAAGGCTAATGGTTTTGGTGGCAGGGTCGTTCTTAGCATACACAACCTATCGTATCAGGGCATATTCGATGTTTCACCTGAGGAGGTGGGTATACCAAAGGAGTATTTCAACCCCGATTATTTTGAGTTTTACGGCAAGTTGAATATCCTAAAAGGTGGCATAGCCTTTGCCGACAGGATTGTTTTTGTTAGCGATGCTTATCTAAAGGAGGCCCTTGCCGGCGTGTTTGATTTTGGTTTAGCCGGTTTTCTGAATAGACATAAGGATAAGCTGAGTGCAATCTTAAACGGTATAGACTATGGTAAGTTTGATCCGAAAAATGACATATACATCTATGAACCGTATACAGCAGGCAATCTAAGGGGTAAATTTCGCAACAAACAGCGTTTTACAAAGGAGTTGGGTTTAAGCTGCTCAAAGGGCGCCCTCTTCTCCTTCATTGGCAGGTTGGTTGAGCAGAAGGGTGTCGATTTGATTTTAGAGAGCCTGCAGGATATATTGAGCAGGGATCTAAACTTCGTTGTTTTGGGCGATGGAGATAGGGACATTTGCAATAGGTTTGAGTCGTTTAATGCCTTTAATTTTAAGATTTTGTGCGGATACAATGAGCAGATGGCAAGGAGAATCTATGCCGCAAGCGATTTTATAGTCGTTCCGTCTGTCTTTGAGCCGTGCGGACTTGTGCAGTTGATAGGGTTTAGATACGGGTGCATACCAGTTGTTCACGGCGTTGGAGGGCTGAAGCAGACGGTTCACGACATCAATGATAAGGAGTGCGGGTTGGGTTTTGTGTATGAGAGTCAGACAAAAGATGGATTGTTGAGCCGAATCGATGCCGCATTGGATTTATACAAAAACAAACAGAGGCTTGGTAAGATCAGGCGGTTCAATATGTCCTGCGATTTTGGCGTTGAAAGGACAGCAAGGGAGTATCTGTCTGTTTATGGCTTTGTTGGCGGTTGATATTGGTGGCAGCTATCTTAGATACATAGTAATCGACAATGAAGATACATTTGAAGGCAAGACGGCCGCATCGGGGCTTGATATAGTGGGTTTTCTGTCTGTCTTGATAGAAAGATACGGCATTGAGAGGATGGCTGTATCGCTTGCGGGTCAGGTTTTGAACGGTGTTGTTGTTGCATCGCCCAATATAGACTTACCCGACGGTTTTGATTTAGGGGGTTATTTTTATTCCAAATACGGCTTGGATGTTTTGCTTGAGAATGACTTAAATTGCGCTGCCATTGCCGAGGCTAAATACTTCAGTTCAAAGAACCTCGCAGCGGTGTATTCTGGCAGCGGTCTTGGAGCCGGTGTAATTGACAACGGTAGAATAGTAAGGGGTTTTAGGAATATGGCCTCAGAGCTTGGTCATATACCGTATAAGAAGGCACCGTTTAGGTGTGGCTGTGGCAAGGACAACTGCTTGGAGCTTTTTGCATCATCAAGCGGTATAAAGAAGTGGTTGAGGCTAAAGGGGGCGGATGAGGATCTTTCGCTTGATGAGATTTCATCAAACCCCGAGCTTGAATGGATAGCAACACAATACAAAGAGGCTTTGGTTTTTGGTGTTTCCGTTGTTATAACGCTGTTTAACCCGGAGATTGTTGTTCTTGGAGGAGGGGTTATCAAATCAAACATATGGCTTGTTGATTACATAAGGAATGGGTTGAGGGGATCTGCGCTTGATGTTAGTCTTGAGTCTGCAAGGATAGAGCCATCGCTGCTTCAAAACGGCTCACTTGAGGGTGCTGTTATTCTGCTAAAAGGTGGGTTTGATGGGGTTTGATGTTCTGTTTTTGATAAGCGAGGTTGCTGGATTTGCAAAGACCGGTGGCCTTGCCGATGTAGGCTATGCTTTTCCTAAGGCTTTGGCTGAATATGGCCATAATGTCGTTGTGGTTATGCCACGCTATTATGTGATAGATAGGAATAACCTTGAGCATATACCAAGGAGCCTGTCTGTTCGTCTCGGTAAGGATACCTTATGGTTTGGTGTTTTTAGGTCAAAATTGCCAGGAAGCGAGGTTGATATATACTTTGTGGACTATGAGGCCTTTTTCGGCAGAAAGGGTCTGTATGATGACGGTTTTGTGCCTTACAACGACAACGCCGAGCGGTTTATATTCTTCTCTAAAGCTGCGCTTGAGGTCTCAAGGTCTATAGGCTTTAGACCCGATGTGGTGCACCTAAACGATTGGCAGACATCGCCAGCAAGCATCGTTCTTAAATATAATGATTACTTTAGGGATTCTGTTGTTGTTTTAACCATACACAACCTGCAGCACCAGGGTTTTTTTGGTAAAGAGAAGTTTGAGCTTTTAAATGTCGATTCTAAACATTTCAATCCGTTCGAATTTGAGGCCTTAGGCGGGTTGAATCTTCTAAAGGGTGCTATAGCCGTATCGGATGCAATAACAACGGTGAGCAGAAGGTATGCTAAGGAGATAGAAACACCCGAGTATGGCTTCGGCCTGCATGAGCATATAAAGGCTCATAGTTTTAAGCTTTTTGGCATATTAAACGGTGTCGATTACAATCAATGGAATCCCCAGACAGATAGGTTTATAAAGTGCCGTTACGATATTGACTCATTGGAGAATAAAAAGGAATGCAGAGAGGAGTTGATTTCTCTATTTGGTTTAAAGATAGGGGACGATGAGCCGTTGATAGGTTTCATCGGCAGATTGGTAAAGCAAAAGGGTATTGAATTGCTTGCTGCCTCGATAGAGGGCATGCTTAAGGATTTGAGAGTGGGGTTTGTTTTACTTGGGTCTGGAGAGCGGTGGGCTGAGAATTTTTTTTCAAGTCTTGCCTCTAAATACCCCGATAGATTTGGCTGTTTCATTGGGTATTCCGATGAGCTTGCCCATAAGATCGAGGCCGGATGCGATATGTTTTTAATGCCCTCTCTGTTTGAGCCGTGTGGTCTGAATCAGATATATTCGCTTAGGTATGGCACGCTACCCATCGTCAGGGCTGTTGGCGGACTCGACGATACGGTGAGAAATTACGACCCAGAAACAAAGGAGGGGTGGGGTTTTAAGTTCTGGGATGCCAACCCCGAGGCGCTGTTTAATACGATAGCCTGGGCGATAGATGTCTTTAGAAACGACAAGGAGGGATTTAGGGTTATGCAGAAAAGGGCCATGCGGTTGAGGTTTGATTGGTCTGCCTCATCAAAAGACTATTCGGATGTATACACCTGGGCAAGGATATACAAGAGGTTGAAGGGTGGCTAAAACATCGCTGTTTACCGATTACGATATATACCTGTTCAAGGAAGGGACACACGCCAAGATATACGAAAAGCTGGGTTGTCATCTGTTTGAGGATGGGGCATACTTTGCCGTCTGGGCACCCAATGCCGAATATGTCAGCGTTGTTGGTGATTTTAACGGTTATGATAAGGGTAAGGATCCGCTTTCTCTAAGGGGTGATGGCTCTGGTATCTGGGAAGGGTTTGTAAAGGGGGTGAAAAAGGGGCAAACCTATAAGTTTTACATAGGCTCTAAATTTGGCGGTGGGTTTTTAAAGGCAGATCCTGTGGCCTTTTATTATGAGACTCCACCAAAGTCCGCCTCGGTTGTCTGGGATCTTGAATACCGCTGGCATGATGATGATTGGATGAAAAGCAGGTCGTCGAAGAATAGATTTGACTCTCCCATATCTATATACGAGGTCCATTTGGGCTCGTTTATGCGCAAGGTTGAGGAGAACAACAGGTGGCTCACCTATAAGGAATTGGCAGGCGTTCTCTTGGATTATGTTAAGGATATGGGTTTTACGCATATTGAGCTGTTGCCCATAACGGAACACCCGTTTGACGGATCTTGGGGGTATCAAACCATAGGCTATTTTGCACCGACATCACGATACGGCTGCCCTCAAGACTTTATGGAATTTGTCGATACTATGCATCAAGGGGGCATAGGCGTAATTTTGGACTGGGTGCCATCACATTTTGCCACAGACGGCCACGGCCTTTTGAGCTTTGACGGGACATGCCTGTATGAGCATGAAGACCCCCGTCTTGGCTATCATCCTCAATGGAGGAGCGCTATATTCAATTACGGGCGCAATGAGGTTAGGGAGTTTCTCATAAGCAGTGCGGTTTTCTGGTTTGATAAATACCATATAGACGGCCTGAGGGTTGATGGCGTTGCAAGCATGCTCTATAGGGATTTTGCCAGGAAAGACGGTGAGTGGATACCCAACAAATACGGCGGCAGGGAGAACCTTGAGGCCATAGATTTCCTGAAGCAGTTGAATAGGACTGTCTATTCCATGTTCGACGGTGTTATGACCATAGCCGAGGAGTCAACCTCTTTTCCTAAGGTTAGCTGGCCTGTCCATGAGGGAGGCCTGGGTTTTGGCTTTAAATGGAATATGGGGTGGATGCACGACACATTAAATTACTTTAAAACAGACCCTATATTCAGGCAATACCACCACAACGAGCTGACATTTAGCATCTGGTATGCCTTTAGTGAAAACTTTGTCTTGCCATTGAGCCACGATGAGGTGGTTCACATGAAGGGTTCGCTAATCAACAAGATGCCCGGTGGATATGAGGAAAAATTTGCAAACCTTAGGGCTTTGTTTGCCTATATGATGGCGCATCCGGGTAAAAAGCTGTTGTTTATGGGTGGTGAGTTTGCCCAGTTTAGCGAGTGGAATTACGCCCAGAGTTTGGATTGGCATCTGCTTGACTATCCGCACCATAAGGGGGTTCAGGATTTAATACGGGATCTCAATAAAATCTATAAGAATAACCCGGCTTTCTGGAAATACGACAACGAGAATAGGGGTTTTAAGTGGATAGATGTCAACAATGCCCCGCAGAACATCATAGCCTTTCTAAGGAAGGCATCCAATAGGGAGCAAACCGTTGTTGTGGTATGTAATTTTTCGGGCAGGATGTGGGATAACTACCCCTTGAGGGTGCCCTTTGGCGGCAGATGGGTTGAGATATTCAACAGCCAGGATAGAAAATACAACGGCTTTGGCAGAGGAGATGGCTCAGATTACAATGCCCAGCCTTGTAATGATTGCTCAGGTTTTAACTATTTCATATCCGTGGATTTATCCCCTTTGAGTGTTTCGTTTTTTGTGCCTGAATCAAGCCCGAACTTATAAAGCTTTTCGTAATACTCATCCACCATTCTTGATGAGTCAAAATACGCCATCACATCGGTCATGCTGGTTTTTACTATATTGAGCCACTGCTTTTCGTCGTTGTAATACATGGGCAGTATGATATTCTCTAACTTCTCCATCATGCTTAGATAGTCCTGTCTATCCTGCTCTTCTGTGGGCAGGTTGGGGTCTGCATGGAAGATCGTGAAGCAGTTTATGCCGTCTTTCTGGAATTCCGCATGCCAGCCGTCATCCACGGAGAAATGAATCGCCGCATTTGCCGCAGCCGTCATGCCGCTTGTTCCGCTTGCCTCCCTACCCCACCTGGGCGTGTTTAACCATACATCGGCACCCTGCTTCAAAAGCTTTGATAGTTTCAACTCATATCCCGTTAAAACGGCAACATTCTTAAACTCCTTACTCATCATGACTATCTCGTTGAACATGCTTATGCCTCTATAGTCGTTGGGATGGGGTTTGCCGGCCCATATTATCTGAATGGGGTAATCCTTGTTGTTTATAAGCCTTCTGAATCTTTCCATGTCATAAATCAAAAGCCACGGCCGTTTGTATTCAACGAATCTGCGTGCCCATACGACCGTTAATATGTTGGGGTCAAATATCTTGCCCGTTTGGTCGGCTACCTCTTCAAAGAGTATGTGTTTTAGGTGTTTCTTATACGCAGTAAGCTGATAATCCTCATGCTCCTGCAGGTATGTAAGCAGGTGTTTATCTGCCCAATAGTGCATGTTCTGGGCGTTTGTTATGCTTATTATCTGGCACCTATCCTCGACAAACGACCACATCTTGTTCGATACGCCGTGGTGTATCTTTGATACTGCATTGGCCCTTTTGGATAGCTTTAGGGCTGCCACAGTTAACGAGAAGTTTTCATCGTAATAGTTTAGCTTTTCCTGAATTTGCCTTGCATCAAAATCGCCAAAAAAGCCCATCTCGTTTAATAAATTTATGTTGTGTTCCTCATTGCCCGCCTTTTCTGGTGTGTGGGTTGTAAAGACTATGTGTTTTTTAAGCTCCTCTAAATCGGGGTAATCCTTCATTAGCTCAAAGGCCAAAGGCAGGGCGTGGCCTTCGTTTAGATGATACACATCTATATCGATGCCCAACTCCTTCAAGACTCTAACACCGCCAATACCTAAAACAATCTCCTGTGCTATCCGTGTTTTCTCGTTTGCATCGTATAGCTTATAGCTTATGGTTCTTGAGAGGAAATCGTTTTCCAGCGTGTCGGTTGTAAGAAGCAAAATGGGTGCTGTCTCAAACACATTGGCGGGCAACAGATATGCCTTTACGGTGATGGGCTTTCCGTTTATGTTGACCTTAACCCTTACGCCCGTATCCTCAATAAAATAGTAAAACTTCCTTCTAAATTCCACCTTCATGGTGTTGTCTTCGTTTCTGGTTTGGTCGTAATAACCGAAACTCCAGAGCATCCCAACGCCTATGGTTGCCTGCTTTTTGTGGTTGGCGCTTCTCATGTGAGAGCCTGCTAAAAAACCCAGACCCCCTGAGTATGTCTTAAGCGCCTGATCGATGGCAAATTCCATGGAAAAGTATGCGACCCTTAGGGAGTATTTTTCGTCTATTAAATATGGAAACAGCCCTTCCATCTATTAACCTCCGTTTTGGTTTTATTGAAATATATTGCCTCCATCCCGGGCAGTCAAGTTATTTGCACGGCTTGTTTAGCCTGCATGCGCTGCCGTTTTGTTGTATGAGGTCTTCTGTGTTGAATATGTCTACGCTTTGTTTTTTGGTCTCAAGATTGAGTTTTTCCTCTATCGGTTTGTCGCCTATGGTTATAGATAGACCGTCTTTTTCTCTTTCTATCAATACTGGAACCTCGTTGATATTCAACGACTTCAGGATGTTTGAGAGCTTTGATGCCTCTATCATCTTGATCTTTAAGTTACTCAAGTTTAGCGTCTTTATAAGTCTCATGCAGTGTGGGCAGTGGCTTGAGTATATGAGGATTTTGTCTTCTTTGGGCAGGATAGGCAACTGCTGGTTGGGTTTTACCATCCAGAGCATCATCAATAGGGCTAAAAAGGATAGAAAGCCTGCAGTTATTCTTAAGCTCTGCTGTATCCTTATTAAAGAGAGTATGATGATTGTTATAAAGACACCGAAGCAGAAATAGCATATATCGCCTATCCAGAATAGCTGATACCCCACAAGGAAGCCCTCGCATGCAAGTGCAGCAATTAGCATAGCATCCAGAAGAAGCCCCTTTGTCTTCTCATTCTTTACAAAGCTAACGATTAATAGGATTAGAAAGAAAGCCTCACCGATAAAGAGCATGACTATCTCGCCGAATCTAACATGCCTTGCAACCAACAGGCAACCTGAGGAGTGGCAGATGGTATAGTTAAACAGCAGTCTCAATGCTATCTCAAGGCCGACACCCAAAATAGCAACCGCATTGAAAAACCTGAACAACCCCATCTTTACCACCTATTTAAATTTGTTTCTCAGCGGCAGCTATTATTCATTTTCCTTGCATTTTGTCAACTTTTATGAGATAATCCAAAACTTTAAGTTTTTTGGAGGATTTTTGATGAAGGTTGAGACTGGTAGGACAGTGCAGATGCACTATGTCGGAAAGCTTGAGGACGGTACGGTTTTTGACTCAAGCGAGAACAGGGAGCCGTTGAGCTTCGTGTTTGGAGAGGGTAGTATTATTCCTGCCTTAGAGGCCGAATTGGAAGGTATGGAAGAGGGTCAGAAGAAGACCGTTAAGGTAAAAGCCGATGATGCTTACGGTCAGAGGGATCCCAACGCCATACAGAAAGTGCCGAGAACTCAATTGCCCGAAAACATAGAGCCGAAGGTGGGTATGCAGCTATTGGCCCAGATGCAAAACGGCAGTATTCCTGTAACTATAGTTGAGGTGGATGAGGAAAGCGTAACCATAGATTTCAACCATCCACTTGCCGGTAGGGATCTCATCTTTGATGTTGAGATTGTGAAGGTAAGCTAACACTGAAGAAAAGCAAACAGGCGGGGCGGAAGCCCTGCCCTTCTTTTTTATCCGAGGTTATGCAAGAATATATCATCCTTCGTTATGTATTTACCCTCGCATAGAACAACAGCCCTTTCGATGACATTCTGCAACTCCCTGATGTTGCCTGGCCACGGATAGTTGTTGAGAATCTTTAAAGCCTCCTCCTCTATCCCCTCTATCTGTTTATCAAATTGAGCAGAAAACCTCTCTATGAAGAAATCTATTAGATGCGGTATTTCGTCCTTTCTTTCCCTTAAGGGTGGTATTCTTATAGGAAAGACGCTAATCCTGTAATACAGATCCTCCCTGAATTTACCCTCTTTTACCTCTTCTTCTATGTTTCTGTTGGTGGTGCATATAATCCTTACATCAACCTTAATGGACGATGTAGAGCCTATTCTGTCAACCGTTTTCTCCTGAATAACCCGAAGGAGCTTTGCCTGAAGCTCTAAAGGCATCTCGCTTATCTCATCCAAGAGTATTGTTCCGCCGTTTGCCTGCTCAAACTTGCCCGGATGTGCCTTCGTTGCCCCGCTGAATGCGCCCTTTTCGTACCCAAACATCTCGCTTTCTAATAAATTCTGGGGGATTGCAGCGCAGTTTACAGCCACAAAGCTTCCCTTTGACCTGTTGCTTATTGAGTGTATATAGCGTGCCAGAACCTCTTTACCCGTCCCGCTTTCACCAATCAGCAGAACCGTTGCATCCGTCTGGGCCACCTTTTGTGCAAGGGTTATGATATTCTCCATAGCCTTGCTTTTGAATACGAAACCCTCTTTTTGCTTTGTAGTTGCTGGCTTGTTCTGGATGGTCTGTTTTATGGATGTATGCGATATGGCCATCTCTATAATCTTTTTTAGTGCATCCTGGGAAAACGGCTTTAGTATAAAGTCAAATGCCCCCAATTTCATCGTCTCAACAGCCGTTTTTATATCGCCAAAGGCCGTTATCATAACAAACGGTATATGGGGCTTTAGGTCTTTTACCTCTTTTAGGAATTCAACGCCGTCCATCTTTGGCATCTTCAAATCACTCAATATCAAATCGTAATCGTGTTTTTTTAGTAGTTTTAAGGCCTCTTTGGCGTCCTTTGATAGCGTTGGCTGATATCCCAGATGCTCTAATGTGGCCCTTAAGGCCACCCTCATCTGCTCATCGTCATCAACAACCAATACCCTATACATTTTCCTTTGCCAACCTCACAGCCTCTATTGCATCCTTCGCATACATATCGGCGCCTATCTTCTTGGCAAAATCCTCACTAACAGCGGCGCCACCCACCATTATCTTCACATTTAAGCCCTTCATCTTGATCTTATCTATAACATTCTTCATGTTGACCATCGTTGTGGTCATCAAGGCCGATAATCCAACGGCGTCTGCGTGGTGCTCCTCTATGGCTTTTAGAATGGTCTCATCATCCACATTCTTACCCAAATCCACAACCTCAAATCCGTTTGTCTCAAGCAATAGCGAGACGATGTTTTTGCCTATATCGTGTATGTCGCCCTTGACCGTTGCCATTATGATGGTTTTGCCTGTTTTTTGCTTTGTTGCCCTTTTTTTTATCTCTTCCTTTAGTATGTTAAAGGCCTTTTTCATGGCGTTTGCCGATTTTATCATCTGTGGTAAGAAGTATATCCCCTTATCATAGAGTTTGCCCACCACATCGAGTGCAGGTATGAGTATTTCGTTGCTAATCTGGAGCGGTTCTTTGCTTTTTAGGGCATCCTGTGTTAGGGGGACTATCTCCTCCTCGTTGCCCTCTATCACGCACATAAATAATCTATCCTCTAAGCTACCCTTTTCAAACGGTGATTTTATCAGTTCTAATTTTGCCTTTGATGTTGATCTGTTTTCCAGCGTGATGTCGTTTGAATTGTTTATGTAGATTGAGGCGTCCTTATCCCTGTCCACGATCAGGTCACTTGCATACTTTATCTGCCATAGCAGTTCATCATACGGGTTGACTATGGCGCTATCCAGACCGTTGTATATGGCCATAGCCATGAAGGATGAGTTGATGAGCTTTCTATTTGGCAGGCCAAACGATACATTGCTCAAACCCAAGATGGTTGTTATGCCGTATTTCTCCTTTATGAGTTTTATGGTTCTCAGGGTTTCAAGCGCCCTCTCTTTGTCGCTGCCTATGGTTAAGGCCAATGCATCGGCCACTATGTCTTCTTCTCTTATGCCGAATCTTTTGGCGTTCTCAACGATCCTGTCGAGTATCTTCAACCTCTCTTCTGCTGTGTCTGGAATACCGGTCTCATCTAACAGTAGCGCCAGTATGGCTGCCCCGTATTTTTTAGCAAGCGGTAAGACCGCCTCCATGCTCTCTTTGGAGCCGTTCACGGAGTTGATTAAAACCTTTCCGTCTGCAGCCTTCAGGCCGGCCTCTATGGCCTCTATGTTTGATGAGTCTATAACCAAAGGCACAGAAACCACGCTCTCCACGGCCAGTACGCATTTCTTCATCATGGCGGGCTCATCTATCATCGGAACGCCCACATTTATATCCAGTGCCATCGCCCCGTGCTCTGTCTGTTCTATGGCCTCTTTTCTGTATAGGCCGGTTTTGCCCTCTTTTAGCTGTTCTTTTAAGTGTTTCTTGCCTGTGGGGTTGAGTCTTTCGCCTATGAATACCACAGGTCTTGAATACCCTATCTCGATAAGCTGGCTTCTGCTTGTTAGGACGGTGGCCTTCTCTGGCGTCCTTTTTTTCGCAGGCTGGCCCTTGAGTTTTTTGGCAAGGAGCCTTATGTGGTCTGGGCCTGTGCCGCAGCATCCAGCGACGATTGCTGCATACTCCTTGAAATCATCCGCATAACTTGCAAACTCCTCAGGCCCAACGGGGAATATCGTCTTGCCGTCCACAAGCCTCGGAATGCCTGCATTTGGCTGTATGATAAGCGGCATATCGCTAACCTTTGCCATCTTCTTTACAAATTCGTTCAGTAAATCTGGGCCTACAGAGCAGTTTGCGCCTATTACATCAACATCCATAACCTCTATAGTTTTTGCAAATACCTCAGGCGATGTGCCGAGTATGGTTCTTCCGTCTTCTGCGAAGGTCATCATGGCTATTATGGGCTTGTCTGTTATCTCCCTTATGGCTATTATGGCGGCCTTTAGCTCCTTTATATCCATGAATGTTTCCAATGAGAATAGATCCACATCGGCATCGACCGCAGGTTGAACCTGTTTTTTGAATACCTCCTTTATGTAATCAAAATCCGCCTCTCCGACGGGTTCTAAGAATTTGCCGGTTGGCCCTATGGATAGGGAGACAAACCCCTTATCACCAACAACATCCTTTGCTATTCTTACGGCCTCGTAATTGATTTTATAAACCTCTTCTTGTAAGCCAAACTCTTCGAGTTTTATGGGATTTGCACCAAATGTGTTGGTTACTATTATGTCTGCACCGGCATCTAAATACGATTTATGTATCTCGGCTATCTCTTTAGGATGTGTTACATTCAGATAATCCGGGCATGTGCCGGTTGCAAGGATACCTTTTTCCTGAAGCTGGGTGCCCATAGCACCGTCCAATATCAAAATCCCTTTTCCCAATTCTTCCCTAAAATTTCTCATCTATTTCACCCCAAAAATGCCCAGTGGCAACATGATCGTCCTTTTTAGCACATCGGCTATTCCCTTTGCAAGGCTTTTAAAGGGAATAGGTTTTATCGAGGGATTATTTATATCCCCTTTTACATGAAAACTCAAGCCTGTAAAGCTCTTCTCCTTGCCCCCTATGATCCACCCCACAACGGGAATCTTGGAAACCAGCTTGTTTATGGTGGAGAATGTTATGAAGGTTATATAGGCATCGATATTCTTCGATATTATATTGTATTTACCGTATCCGAATATCTCTATGTTGCCATCTAATATTATGGGATTTTTATCGGTTGCCTTCAATATACCGTTATTTAAGGATAACTCGCCCTTTATGTATTTGTAATCTATCCTGTCCTGGGTGTTTAGCTTTGTGGTTAGGTTTTTAAATGGGTTTAGAATTATGCTGAATAGATTTAGGGATGATGAGCCCATCTTGATACAGCCGTTTCGTGATGTAAGGTTGATCTTGCCCCTGAGTGTTTTTATGTTTAATTCGTTGTCTTTTGGTGATGTTAAGGCGGCTTTTATGTTTATGGATGAGTGCTTTGCTTTGCATTGGGTAAAGAATTCCCATAGCGCACTGTCTGATATGTTGATTTTCAGTCGTTTTTTTCTGAATGTGGCTGTTATCTTGGTTGGAAGGCTGAATATGTTTATATCGAGACTTTTGGGTGTTATGGCGCAGTTTAGCGTTGTTGCACCGATATCCTTTGTTTGCTTGTTGTCCTTTAGGTTGAGCTTTAGTATGTTTGCCTTTATCTTTAGGCTAAAATGGGGAAGCTTAACAGTTGTGTTGTTTTGCGTCTTTTTGGGTTTTATCAGCTGCTTTACATTTAGGTTTACAACATCGCCAAAAATACTCAAATCCCCGCTTTTGGTGTTTAGGTTGTATCTGCCATAGGACAATAGTTGATTGTTTAAGAGGTTGAAGCTGCAATTTGTCATATACAGCATACTACCGTCTGAGTTTATGTCTGCCGATATGTTGTCTATCGCCTTGAATTTGCCGTCTGTTATGGATATGCTGCCCTTGTTTAGGAAGAATTTACCGTTTTGTTTGTTTAGGCTGATTTTGCCGTCTATTGTTCCCTTGATGTCCGGTATTGTGTTGATTATTGAGGCAATGGTTTCTATTTTTAGCTTTTTGAATGTTGCAGAGAGGCTTGTTATATTTAGCCTCTTCATATCTATGTTGCCGCTGAATGAGATGTTGCCTATGCTTTTTAGGGTTAATGCTTCTATCTTTAGCAGGGGGGCGTTGAATATACCCTTTGCCTTTAGGTTTAGCGGTATGTTGTTTATGGATGAGGCCGTTGAGATATCTGTGTTGAATGAGAACCTCGATGGACTTCCGTTGATAGTGGCCTTTATGTGTGCCTTTTTTATGTTGAATGGGAGATTTTTGTGGCTGAATTTGGTCAGGAAGAAGTTTAGATCTTCTTTGGATATGTTTAGATTGAAGCTACCATTCAGGAGCAGTTTGGGTTTTATATCCAGAACAAACAGACCAGTCTTTAGGTTGGAGGTTTTTGTTGTGGCATTTAAATCTTTGAAGGTTAACATGAGCCTTTTTACCACTCCGCCGTCTGTAATTCTTTGAATCCTTAAAAAGCCCCTTACCTTGACCCATCCGCCGGGGATATTTGAGTTTTCAAACTCCACTGTTTTTGGGTATAGCTTAACATCAAAATCGAAATACGGCCTGGGTCTCCTTTTGTATTCGTATATGTCTATGTCTGCCCTTATCAGGCCTTTTAGGTTCTTTGTTTTGCCCAATACATCCAGATCGTCCTTTGAGAAGATGTTTTCCTCTAAAAACACCCTGACATATTCATTGGCATTACCCTGCAGATGCAGGTGCATCTCCATGGGATAGTCCTTCTTTCGATACACTATAAACTCAGAGCCGTCCGTTGTTATCCCTTCAAAATTGCCCTTGGCAAGAGCAATCAATTTGTTTTCCTCTATCTCTATATTTGCGCTTTTTATGTGGAATATGGAGCTTTTTAGGTCTATTCTAAAGGCAGCCTCTTTGATGTCGATCTTACCTGTTTTTATCGATGCGGGGTTTAGCAGATTGCCGTCTATTTCTATGTTTTTTAGCTTGATGAAGCCCGATAGTATGAATCGTTTAAGATGGGGGCTCAAAAGAGACCTAAACGGGGTTATGTCTAAATACGGTGTTGTTATGTTTGCTCTGATATTTGGTGTTTCTCCCTTTAGGCTGATCTTTGAGTCTATGTCGAATCCAGAGGGGTTTTTTACCTGTAGGGTTAAGGTTTTGTTTGTTTTGTCTATCTCTGCTTTGGCGGTCAGGTTGTTGAGTGTTAGGTATGGTGTTGTAAGAGAATGGGTTTTTAGAGATAACCTTATATCCTTGTTTAGAAACAACTCGATTGTGGGTTTTTTCAGTTTTAGTTTGATATTGCCTGCGTTTATGGATATGAGGCTTGCATTTATTACACCTGCGTATGTTCCGTATACCAGCTTGGATATTAAAGCCTTTGGTATGGATATGGTGTCTTTAACATTGAAGCCATAGGCTTCTAACCCATTCTGGCTAAAGGCAACCGTCTTTGCCTCTATGGTGATGTATGGAAAGTGTTTCCTTACATTTAGACCCTTTAGCCTTACCTCTATGCCACTTTTTTTGAGTTTTTGGGTTTGTGATTTTATCAGTGAATAGAAAAAGGCGGCATCCAGCTTTTTCCAGATGACGAACGATGCCGCCGATGTCAGAAGAACTGCTATTACAACAATAAAGAAAAGATAGCTTAGCAGTCTTCTCATTCTTACTTAATGTATTCCTCTATGTTGGATAGGCCAACGATTACATAACCTTTCTGTTTTGTTTTGGGTATAACTATTCCAGGCGTTCCCTCTATACCGTTTTTGAATGCGGCCTTGGCTATTTTGTCCATTACAGAGCCGTATTTTTTGAGGAGTTTGTCTATATCTTTTTCCTTTTTGACCATATCCTTGACCTGGTTAAACTCCGCACCCTCTATCTTGTCGATTGCCGCCTTTAGGCCGTCTTTCTCCACTATGTTTAAAAAGATGGCGCTGGCCTTCTTGGCCTCTTCCCCATGGACATTAAACGGCAATACATAGAGCTTTATCTTGTTTTCTTCTGCCAGCTTTATAAGCTTGGATAGCTCCCTTTTGCAGAATGGACATAGCGGATCGCTGAATAGGTAAACCTCGGTTTTGCCATTGCCGATAGATTTTAGTATGCTCTTGGGCAGCTCTTTCTTTAAGTTATAAAACCAGCTTATGTCTGTTTCTATCCTCTCCATTACCTTCTGGGGGGTTGCCCTTTTGAGTTGACCGTCTTTTAGCTTCAGTATAACCGGCACTATTGTTGTTTTATCCTTTGATATCCAGATGTATCTGTGATAAATCGTGCCTGTCTTTTTATTTTCTATGCCCACATTTATCTGGTCAAAACCCTTAAGAATGCTATCCTTCTCAACGGTTGCTGTGTAATTGATTCTTGATGGGATGATTTTTTTTAAGACATCGTCGTATTTTGTCTTGGCCGATGCCGACATAGAACCTATAAGCACAAAAGACGATACTATAGCCAAACCCTTAAGAGCCTTCATTAAACACCTCCAAAATCCAATTTATTTGTTGATTATATACTTTTGGTGGGAAAATACAATAACTCTTTTCTATAAGTTGACAAGGCAGGGGATATCATTTAAAATTCTCACACTGGGAGGTAAAATGTTCCGTTTTGTTTTCATAATTGCACTTGCGGCTTTTGTTTTAAGCTCGTGTGGCTTTGATAACAACTCCATTATAATGAAACGGCTGAATCTAATAGAAAGCAGGGTGGATTTTAACTCAAAAAGGATAGAGGAAAACTCAAAAAAGATCGATGAGATAGAATTAAAGCTTCAACAGATCAAGCAGAGATTGGCAAAGGAGAGGCAGGAGGATATTCTGGCCAACATCCCACCGGCTTCTGTGGTGGATAATCTAAGTTCTACTGAATCTTTTTCGGATTCTCATCAGGCTAAGGATAACCCGCAGCCACAGAAAGACAGTGAGATAGAAAAGAAGGCAAACCGCATACTCAGCTATATAACCCAATCCACAAAAAAAGAAGAAAGGGATAATGCCTCTTTGGGTTTCATACCACCGCCCCCCAAGACTAAGACCATAATAAAAAAGCCATCTAATAAGCCACAGGTTGATACAAAAGACTATAAGGCCCTTTATAGGGAGGCGTTGGGCTATTACAAAAAAGGTGATTACTCAAAGGCAAAAGAGCTGTTTGAGCGGTTTATAGGTGAGTATAAGAACACAGACCTGTTTGATAATGCCCTCTTCTGGCTTGCCTATACGCACATACACTTGGGCAATATAGATAAAGCGACGCAGTTGTTGAAAAGAATAATAGAGGAATTTCCCCAAGCATCCGTTGATAAGGGTGGTAAGACCGATGCGGCCATATTTGCCCTGATAAAGATATACAAAAAGCAGAACGATAAAAAGCTTGAGGTGTATTATAGGGATCTGTTGATCAAGAGGTTTCCCTATAGCAATTATGTAAACCTCATAAAGAGAAGGAGGAAGGGATGAGAAGATGGTTATTGGCCTTGTTTTTTATTTTTGTTTCCCTAAATGTTGCTTATGGATACGGTGAGCTTTACATCGTTAAGCCTCACGATACGCTGTGGAGTATATCAAAGAGGTTTTATAAAAATCCATTCCTCTGGGGTAAATTGTGGTACAACAACACATACATCAATGACCCCAATCTCATATTCCCAGGTGAGATACTGAAGATCACAGAACACGGGCTTGAGATTGCAACGCTCTCTAAAAAGAAACCCGATCACAAACAGCCGGAAAAGGTTAGATACCTGTCTGCTATATGGTATGACGGTGCTAAGTTTTACTCAACATGTCAACAGGGTGAGTGTGTATGGCATAAGGATGAGTTCAGGATTGCCACCATAAGCTTTGATACCTATACCAACATAGAACCAAGGCAGGGCGATGTTGTCTATCTGCATACGAGCAAACCGAAACTGCCAAAAAAACTATACATATACAGAAACCTTAAGAATTATCTGGATTTGAAGCTATGCGACCACGATTTTGAGGCCTATATGCCTATAGGAGAGATAGATGTTGAGAGCAAAATAAAGGATGGGGTCTATAAGGGCAGGATAGCTAAATGCTCAACGGAGGTTGCAGAAGACGATGTTATAAGTACTGTGTATCCGTATCAACAGATAAGCTCAAAACCGCAAGAGGTTAAATTGGGTGGTATAGGCATCAGGCAGCTGTTTGTTGCCCAGAATGAACTCCAGAGCGGTCTTGGATTTTTCTTCTTCTTTAAGGCCGACAAACCCATTCAGAAAGACATTGTTGGTAAGGCTGTTGTTATCGAGAGGCTAAATAAGGGTTCAGCAGAGCCTATACCCATCGGCCGTGGTATTGTTAGCAGTCAATACAAGTATTACTTAAGCATATTCTTTCCATCAAGCGAGGGCTTGGAGGAGATTCCAGACAGAACACAAAAATATATCTTGAGGTGATGGATAGATGTTGAAGATTTACAACACTATGGGCAGGAAGCTTGAGGAATTTAAGCCCTTAAGAGAGGGCAAGGTTGGTATGTATGTCTGCGGGGTTACCGTGTATGATAATTGCCACATAGGACATGCCCGCAGCGCTGTTGCCTTTGATATCATCTATAGATACCTGAAGTATAAGGGTTATGATGTGGTCTTTGTTAAAAACTTCACCGATGTTGATGATAAGATCATAAACAGGGCCAACGAGGAGGGTTTAGGCTTTAGTGAGGTGGCGAATAAATACATAGACGAATATTACAAGGACATGTCAAAACTCAACATAGCAAAACCGGAGTTTGAACCCAAAGCCACAGAGCATATAAAAGAGATTATAGATTTGGTTAAGAGATTGCAGCAGAAGGGCTATGCTTATGAGGTTGACGGCGATGTTTACTATAGGGTGGATAGGTTTAAAGAATACGGCAAGCTTTCCGGTAAGAATATCGATGAACTTAAGAGTGGCGCCAGGGTTGATGTAAATGACAAAAAGGAAAACCCGCTTGATTTTGCCCTCTGGAAGAAGTCAAAGGAGAACGAACCCAAATGGGACTCTCCGTGGGGTGAGGGAAGACCCGGGTGGCATATAGAGTGTTCTGCTATGAGTATGAAGTATTTAGGCGAATCCTTCGATATACACGGGGGCGGTGAGGATCTGATTTTCCCACATCATGAGAATGAGATAGCCCAGTCTGAGGCAGCAACAGGCAAGCCGTTTGCTAAGTATTGGATTCACAACGGTTTTGTAAGGATAAACAAGGAGAAGATGAGCAAATCGCTCGGCAACTTCTTTACCATAAAGGATATACTAAAGAAATACGATGGTCAGACATTGAGGTATTTCTTGCTTCTTACGCATTACAGAAGTCCCATTGATTTTTCCTTTGAGGGCTTGGATGCAGCCAAAGAGGCGCTAAACAGGTATTACAACTTCATCCAGAGGCTTGAAGAGACAGATTTTGATAAAAAGGGCAAGCTGGATGAGCAGCTTAAGCAGAGGTTGGATAGCCTGCTTGAGAGGTTTGAGGAGGCTATGGATGATGATTTCAATGCGCCAAAGGCCATTGGTGAGGTTTTCTCCACGATAAAGGCGTTTAATCAGTATCTGGATAGTATAAAGGGCGATGAGAAACCCAATAAGGCCTATAAAGAGGGCTTTTTGGAGTCTATGAATAAGATAAAATCCGTTTTGGGTGTGTTTGATACATCCTCTGCAAGCTGGTTTATCCCCGATGGCATAGATGTTGAGTGGGTGGAGGAGAAGATAAAGGAAAGGGCTTTGGCAAGGAAGAAAAAGGACTATGCAACTGCCGATAGAATAAGGGATGAGCTCAGCCAGAAGGGCATTATACTTGAAGATGCAAAGGAATATACCAGATGGAAAGTGAAAAGATAGATAAAAACGATCAGTTTCTGCTCGATGAGGAAGCCGATTTAGCAGAAAGCAGCGCCTTATCGAGCTATCTAAAAGAGATATCCCAAATACCTGTTTTGTCCCAAGAAGAGGAGAAGGAGTTAGGTTATAGGATAAGAAAGGGGGATAAAGAAGCCTTAAAGAAGCTGGTTAAACACAACTTGAGGTTTGTTGTCAGTGTTGCAAAGAGATATAAGAATTTAGGCATTCCCCTGTTGGATTTGATCAATGAGGGCAATTTAGGCCTGATAAAGGCAGCAAAGAAGTTCGATCCAGATAGAAACACAAAGTTTATATCCTATGCAGCATGGTGGATAAAACAGTCCATTATGAAGTATATAACCGAGCAGAGCACCCCTATAAGGATACCGTTAAAGGCAAAAAGCAGGATCAGCAAAATAGACTCGATCAAGGAGGATTATAAACAGAAGTTCGATGAGGAGCCGTTGGACGATGAGCTTTCCGAGATCTCTGAGCTTAGCGAGAAGGAGATAAAGAACGCAGAGATGGCCAGATTTTACTTTGATTCGCTGGACGACTATGTGAACGATGATAAGGATATTGTAAAGGGGGATCTGATTAGTTTGGAGGAGCAGTCGGTTGAGGAGGAGCACATACAGAAATCCCTAATTGAGGAGGTTAATAAGTTTCTGTCTGAGCTTCCGCAAAGGGAGCAGGATATCATAAAGTTGAGGTATGGTTTGTATGATGGCAAGCCGAGAACATTGAGGGAGATAGGTGAAAAATACGGTATCAGCAAGGAGAGGGTCAGACAGCTTGAGAATAACATAATAAACAAACTCAAGAGGCGGTTTAAGGAGTATAGGTGAATGGATCCTTATGAGGTTTTGGGTGTTGATTCCAATATAAGCGAGAACGAGCTGAGAAGGGTGTTTTTAAGGCTTGCCAAGGAGTATCATCCCGATACGGCAACAACTGAGGAGGAGAGGATCCAGAAGGAGAGTAGATTCAAAGAATTAACCTATGCCTATAATCTGATAAAGTCTAAGGAATTCTCCAAGGGCGCAAGCGATCAGAAAACAACAAAAACCACCACAGGCAGGGATATATTGATCAAAAAGGCGCATGCCTATATATCGCAGAACAACTTTAATGCGGCTATTGAGGCCTTAAACCAGATTAAGGGTAATGTGGATGACGATTATGAGGTTAACCTGTTGTATGGCATAGCCTTCCTCAGGAAAAAGAGGTTTCATCAGGCGATTAAATACTTCCAGAAGGCCGTTAAGCTAAACCCGTGGAAGTTGGAGGGGTATCTTTATTTGGGGGAGGTCTATGAAGCCATATCCCTTAAGGAGTCTGCAAGAAAATTCTATCAAGAGGCATTAAAGATAGACCCGTCAAGCAAAAAGGCTCAAGAGGCCCTTGATCGGCTGAGTTCAAATTCTGTGGCCATTGGTTCTTTGTTCAGAAAATTCCTGAAAAGGTAAATAGATTTGAAGAAGGTTTCTTACAGGCAGCTTTTACGCAATCTCATCTCCCTTGATGATAGCCCCCATAAGATAGCAATGTCCTTTGCCGTTGGCGTGTTTATATCCATATCACCGTTTTTTGGTCTTCACACGGTATTGGCTGTTGTTTTGTCTGTGTTGTTTAAGCTTAATAAGCTTGCGGCCATTACCGGCTCATGGATAAACAATCCCTGGACGACGCCGCTTGTCTATTACCTTGATTACAAGATAGGGGCGTTCATTCTAAACGATAAAACAAACTTCAATCTAAAACCCTTCACCTTTGAGCACTATATACACGATGGGAAAAATGCCTTCTGGGATATATTGATAGGCAGCGTGGTGTTTGGATTAGCCGCTTCTGTTGTCTGTTATTTTTTGATAAAATACGCCGTTGGAAAATATAGAGGCAAAAAAGGAGTAATGGATGTTTCCACTTAAGGACAATAACCCGTCCTATACAAGGCCTGTTGTCAACATATTCTTGATAGTTGTGAATGTCTTGGTGTTCTTCTATGAGCTGTCTCAGCCGAATATAATGAGGTTTATGTATAACCATGCGTTTATACCCGCCATGCTATTTGACTATCATTACATATTTTCATCCCTCATAAGGGCCTTTAATTCCATGTTTCTTCACGGCGGTTTTATGCACATAATCGGGAACATGTGGTTTTTGTGGGTTTTTGGCGACAATGTGGAGGATAGGCTGGGTCATGTGAATTATCTGCTTTTCTATCTTGCCGGCGGTTATGCCTCTATGATCGTTCAGGGAGCCATAACGCCTCATTCCACCGTGCCGCTAATCGGTGCAAGCGGAGCTGTATCTGCCGTGCTTGGGGCTTATTTGGTTTTCTTTCCCCATGCTTCGGTGCTTACGCTTCTGCCCATTTTGATATTCATAACATTTGTTTGGATTCCAGCCTGGCTTTACATAATCTTGTGGTTCTTCATGCAGTATTTAAACGGCATGTTCTCCATTGTATCAAAATCCATGGGGGGTGTTGCCTGGTTTGCCCATATCGGCGGTTTTATCTTTGGGTTGATCGTGGCAAGGATTAAGATAAAAAAAGAATACCTATGAAGTGTTTGTTCGTCTCTGATGTCCACTATCCAAAGAGCCGTGCTATAGTGGATTTTCTATACGATACACATGCAAATTACGATGCCATATACATATTGGGGGATCTGTTTGAGTTTTACTATGGGTATGGTGGTTTTGTCTATCCTCACCACTTTAGTTTGATTAACCTGCTTGCCTGTATAGGCAGAAGCAGAAGGCTTGTGCTGTTTGAGGGCAATCACGAATACAGGCTTGAGGCTATAAAGAGGTATGTAAATGCAGAGATTGTTAAGGGTTTTCTGTATGAGAATATCGATAATCTTAGGGTTATACTCTCCCACGGCGATACGATAGACAAAAAGGATCTCTTCTATAGGCTGTTTAGGGGGTTTTTGAAGAGCCGCCCTACCCTTTCGTTTATAAACGCCTTGCCGGCTGGCCTTCTGCTTGAGCTATCCAAGAAGGCCTCAAGCTTTAGCAAAAAAAGGATAAAGTCCAAAAGATACAGGGGGACGGAGGCAGCGTGTCTTGAGTATGCTGAAGGTATGCTAAGGCAGGATGCAGATGTTGTTATTTTAGCCCATACCCACACACCCGTATTTAAAAAAATCAATAATGGATTATACATAAATACAGGCGATTTCTTTGAAAACTTTACCTATGTCGAATACGAAACGGATAGAGGGTTTTCTTTGAAGAGGTGGAACGATGGATAAAAAAGAGGCAAAAAAGAGGATAGAGGAGTTAAGAAAACAGCTCCACTATCACAATTACCGCTATTATGTATTGGACGATCCTGTAATCTCCGATTCAGAATACGATAAGCTAATGTATGAACTGAAGCAGCTTGAAAAGGCCTATCCTGAGTTTTACGATGAGAATTCGCCCACTGTAAAGGTCGGCGGTGCTCCGCTTAATAGGTTTGAGAAGGTTGAGCATAGAATACCGATGCTGTCGCTTGAGGATGGCTTTGATGATAACGACATAAGGGAGTTTGATAGAAGGGTTAAAAGGTTTTTAAAGTTGCCTGAGGATGAGAAGATAGCATACAGCGTTGAGCCTAAATTTGACGGGTTGTCTATAGATTTGATCTATGAGAATGGAAGGCTTACAGTTGCATCAACCAGGGGCGATGGCTATGTCGGTGAGAATGTGACCCAAAACATAAAGACCATACGCAATGTTCCCCTTGTTTTGCCTGTTGATGACCCACCTGAATACCTCGATGTGCAGGGGGAGGTTCTTTTAACCAAGGAGGAGTTTGAAAGGATCAACAAGGAACGGCTAAAGAATGGCTTGAGCGTATTTGCCAATCCCAGGAATGCCGCTGCAGGCTCAGTTAGGCAACTCGACCCGAAAGAGACGGCAAAGAGGAACCTCATAATGGTGATGTATTACATCAGGCAGATAGAGGGATACAAAAAAGACATTAACTCACAGCATGAGGCTTTGGAGAGCCTTAAAAAGATGGGTTTTCCCACAAGTGATTTAAATAGGCTGGTTGTTGGCATAGAGGATGCCATTGAATACAAAAGGAAGCTTGAATCGATGAGGGATAGCCTGCCCTATGAGTTGGACGGTGTCGTCATAAAGGTGGACGATTTTGGGCTTCAGAAGGCCTTGGGTGCAACGACGAAGTCTCCCCGTTGGGCCATAGCCTTCAAATTCCCTGCACAACAGGCCACCACCAGGATAAAGGATATTCAGGTGAATGTGGGAAGGACCGGTATCTTGACACCGGTGGCTATATTGGAGCCTGTAAATATAGGCGGGGTTGTTGTATCGAGGGCAAGCCTCCATACCATGGATGAGATAGAGAAGAAGGATATAAGGATTGGCGATGTTGTGTTTGTTCAGAGGGCTGGTGATGTAATACCGGAGGTGGTAAAGCCGGTTAAGGATTTGAGGGATGGGAGTGAAAGAAGGTTTGTAATGCCCAAACAGTGCCCCGTATGCGGTTCCAAGGTGGTAAAGGACGGGGCTTACTATCGCTGCTCAAACATAAACTGCCCCAAGGTGCTGAAGGAGTCCATAAAACACTTCGTCTCAAGGAAGGCCATGAATATAGATGGATTTGGCGATAAATTGATTGAGCAGCTGGTGGATAGGGGTATAGTTAGGGATATTTCAGACATCTATAGGCTTGATAAAGAGACCCTTATGGGGTTGGATAGGGTTGGCGAGAAGTTGGCAGAAAACCTCATCTCATCCATTCAACGCTCAAAAGGCACGACATTTGCTAAATTCATTTATGCATTGGGGATTCGACATGTGGGTGAGTTTGTTGCAAGACTGCTAACGGAGAGGTTTAGGAATTTGGATGCTTTAAAGAACGCCACAAAGGACGAGCTTTTGGGTATCGATGGAATAGGTGAAGAGATAGCAGAAAGCGTTGTCTCTTTCTTTTCTGAGCCTAAAAACATCCAGACCATACAGAGGCTGTTGGATTACGGCATACACTTTGAGGATGAGAAGAAGAAGCAGTCTAAGATTGCAGGCAAGAGCTTTGTGTTTACAGGAACGCTGTCAAGACCGAGGGAGTATTTCAAGCAGCTTATAGAAGAGAATGGCGGCATAGTGAGAAATAGCGTTAGTAAGAATCTGGATTATCTGGTTGTGGGTGAAAACCCTGGATCGAAGCTAAAGAAGGCTCAAGAGGCAGGGGTGTCTATCATAAACGAGGAAGAGTTGATGCGTTTGTTGGAGGGGTAATTGGAAAAGAGCGAGTTTTTGCTTGACCCTAAGTGGATTTCCTCTTTCTATGCCATAGTTGCAACCGCTGTCTGCACCCTGTTTTTTACCTATAAGGGGTTGGATTTCTTTGATGCATTTGTTAAGACATTCTTCACCGCTATTTCATTTTATCTGTTTGGTGTTGCCACTGCTGCTGCTGTTAACTTCTATTACCTTGAGTTTATAAAACCCAAAGAAGAGGAGCAGCAAGAAGAGGAAGAGGAAGGGGAAGAGACAGAAGAGGAAGAAGGGGAATCCTTGAAGGCCGATGAGGGTGAGAATCAACAGGATACAAATGCCGAAGAGGCAAACGCATAGTTAACCCATGATCGATAGGGATGAGATAATACAGGCTTACTATCCCATAGTCAGAAGGATCGTTAAAAAAACAGTGGTCAGGATGCCTGAAGGGTATGATGAGGAGGATTTTGTTCAAATAGGCATGATGGGGCTGCTTAAGGCTTTGGACAACTGGGATGAAAAAAGGAGCCTGTCTGAGTTTAAATCATATGCAAATACAAAGATCAGGGGATACATACTCGATAAACTCAGAAGCATAGATCCGGTGTCTCGCTATGCCAGGGACAAGCTCAAAAGGATAAACGCTGCTTATAGGGAATTGATGGGTGAGGGTAAATACAACCCCTCAGACGATGAGGTGGCAAAGAGGGCCAATATGGATATAGACGAGTTCAATGAGCTTCTGTATAAGCAGTCCAACTCCACGATGCTTAGCATAGACGAGGCCGTTAGCGGTGAAGATGGAGACATGGTGTTACTTGAGTCCATTGAAAACAAGGCATCCAAAAGTCCCATTGCCATTTTAGAGGAAGAGGAGCTTCAAGATTTGGTGAAGGAGGCCTTAAGCAGCATCTTAAATGAAGTTGAGCTAACCGTTTTGAGTCTGTATTATTATGAGGATTTAAACATGAAAGAGATAGCATCCATCATAGGCAAGACCGAATCCAGGGTGTCTCAGATCAAGACAAAGGCGCTTATGAAGATTAGAGCTTATGTGGAGAGTAAAACAGAGGTGAGGTGAGGTTTATGGATGTCGTAAGAGAGGCTTTGGGCGTGGTTTCGAAGCTGTTGCTTGTTGATGCCATAACGGCGCCAAAGAGCGTTGGAAGGGACGATTTGGTGATTGACCTTATCGATGATAGCAAAACCAAATCGAAGATATTGGAGAGAATGAAGCAGATCACAGACAGAGGCGGCAAGAGCTTCTATAAAAGGGACGCCATTAATATCGAAAACATAGACTTTATCATACTCATAGGTTTTAAGCTGTTCTATCACGGCTTTGATTGCGGTTTTTGCGGCTTTTCGGGGTGTGCTGAGTGCGAAAGCAAGGGCGGAGTCTGCGCTGTAAGTGCCACGGATTGTGGTATTGCAATAGGCAGTGTTGTAAAGCTTGCATCGGTTTTTGGTATTGACAACCGTATTATGATATCCATCGGCCAGGCGGCCAAAGAGGTGGGCTATTTTAAGGAAAGGATTGGTGGCGCCTACGGTATACCACTTTCAGCAACCACCAAGAATCCGTTTTTCGATAGGAAGATAAAGGTTTAGTGAACGGCTTTTACCACCTTGTTGGATTTTAGGCACTGGGTGCATACATTCATTCTCTTTACCTTGCCATCCACATAGACCTTAACCCTCTGTATGTTGGGGTTCCACTTCTTCTTTGTCCTGATGTGGGAGTGGCTTATCTTATATCCCACCTGCGCCCTCTTTCCACATATTTCACATCTTCTTGCCATTTCTAACCTCCGTTTTCTTTAATGCCAAATGCTTATACCAAAAAATCGACCGATTCTCAAGTATTTGTGTTTATACCTAAAAGGTCATAGAAGATGCACTTCTTTGATATGCCCGTTATGAGCAGAATGCAGCCTGCGGCCTTTATCCAGTGGTTTTTTGTTAAGCACCCAATGGTCGTTAAGGCTGCACCGGATAGAAGCCTGATCTCCCTGTCTTTTCCGCCGATATTTGCCTCTTTTGTGATTTTCATACAAGCCCCTCCTTTATTCGATTTCTATATTTGTTTATGTAATCAAACAGAGCAATTATTACTAAGAATGCGGTTATAAAAACGCTTATTCTAAAAACAGCATGGTTTCTGTAAATACCGAACAGATCCAGAAATACCAGCACGACAACGACAACCTGAAAGAATGTGGACACCTTGCCCCAGATGGAAGCCTTTATTTTTAAGTTCTTTATGCTCTTTGCGCTTAGAACCTCTATCACGCTGCCCGTTATCAGGGTTAGGTCTTTAAATAGAACCACAGAAAGCAGAAACAGCGGTATTAACCCCTTGATGGATAAAACCAGGAAGGTATAGTTGAGCAGAAGCTTATCCGCCAGTGGATCCAGAATAGCACCGAGCTTGGTTGCCTGATTGAAGCGTCTTGCTATAAAGCCGTCTATTATATCGCTTGCTGCTGCAACACCAAACAGCCACACAGCCCAGCCAAACAGCCCCTCTATCAGAAGCAGTGTTATTGGCAGAACCAGTATGATCCTGAATATGGTTATTGCGTTTGCCGTGTTTATTGGCATATCAGTGAATAAGCCTAAAGAACCTGTTGAGCCTTACCTCAAACGGGGAGAATGTCCACGAACCGTAAATTATGAAGGCCTTGCCCACTATGTTTCTCTCAGGCACAAAACCCCAATACCGTGAATCGTAAGAGTTGTCCCTGTTGTCCCCCATCATGAAGTATTCACCCTTCGGCACCTTAATGGGCCCCCAGTTGTCTCGAGACCCCCACAGCGTCTTGAATGTCGATATGTCTGTATCCTTTGGATATATGTTTGGATCCCTGTGAACGACATAGGGTTCGTTAACCCTTTTACCGTTTCTGTATAGTATCTTGTTTTTCATCTGAAGCGTATCACCCGGAATGCCAACGCACCGCTTGATAAAATAGATAGACCTATCCTTTGGCCACCTAAAGATTACAACATCCCCTCTCTGGGGGTGCTTTATCGGTATTATCATCTTGCCCGTTATAGGCACCTTTATACCGTATATCAGCCTGTTTGCCAGCACATGGTCACCAACAAGGAGCGTTGGCTCCATAGACGATGATGGAATCTTAAACGCCTCAACAAAAAACGCCCTTATAAATAGGGCGATTATGAGGGCTATGATTATGGATTTTACCCATTCACCCAATTTGCTCTGGTTCTTTTCCTTCATCAATCCCCCTTGATTTCAACAAGCTTAATAAAGGCCTCCTTGGATATGCTGACATTGCCCAGTTGTTTTAGTCTCTTTTTGCCCTCTTTCTGTTTCTCCAATAGCTTCTTTTTCCTTGTTATATCACCACCATAACATTTTGCAAGAACATCCTTCCTCAACGCCCCTATGGTCTCCTTTGCGATTATCTTGCCGCCAACCTTGGCCTGAAGCCTCACCTCAAACAACTGCTTCGGTATGTATTGCTTTAGGTTTTTCAAGACCTCCCTTGCAATCCTGTAAGCCTTTTGTTTTGGCACGATCAACGAAAATGAATCGACCTCTTTGGAGTTGATCAAAACAATGAGCTTGGTTAGATCCGATGCCTCAAAGCCTATAAACTCATAGTCGAATGAGGCATAACCCCTCGATAGGGATTTAAGCTTATCATAGAAGTCCACAAGGATCTCTGCAAGCGGCACCTTGTATTTTATCAATACCCTATCTGTTGCTATATAAAGGATCTCCTTCTGCTGCCCCCTTTTGTCCTGAAGCAGCTTTATGATGTTGCCCACAAATTCAGCCGGCGTTATTATCTCCGTTTCGACCATCGGTTCGTAGATAGCCTTGATCTTTGTGGGCTGGGGCAGTTCGGATGGATTGGATATCTCTATTGTCTCACCGTTTGTCAACTCGACCTTGTAAAGAACGCTGGGGGTTGTCATAACAACATCCAGACCAAACTCACCCTCTATCCTTTCCCGGGTTATATTCATGCTCAAGACCCCCAAAAAGCCGCATCTGAAGCCAAACCCCAGGCTTTCGGATTTCTCCTTCTCCACTGTTAAGGATGCATCGTTTAACTGAAGCTTATCCAGTGCCTCAGCCAGATCATCATAATCCTCTGGGTTTAGCGGATATAACCCTGCAAACACGAACGGCTTGGGCTTTTGAAACCCCTCAAAGGGTTTGTCCGTTGGATTGCTGGCCAGTGTTATTGTATCACCGACGGTTGCATCTTGAATGTTCTTTATGTTTGCTATGACATACCCAACCTCTCCCGTTGAAAGCTTGTCGGTTTTTTTGGATTTTGGGGTAAAGAAGCCCAACTCCTCAACCTCGTATTCCTTTTTTGTTGAATAGACTAAAATCCTATCACCCACATTGAGCTCACCATCAAACACCCTAACAATAAAGACCACGCCCCTGTAATTGTCATACCACGAATCAACAACAAGCGCCCTTAGGGGGCTATCCTTTTTGCCGTTTGGCGGGGGAATCCTCTCTATTATCGCATCAATTACCTTATCCACATTAAATCCGGTCTTTGCCGATATCTCTATGGCGTCTTTTGCATCGATACCCAATGCGTCTTCTATCTCGGATTTGGTTTTTTCGACATCTGCGCTGGGCAGGTCTATCTTGTTGATTACCGGTATTATCTCAAGGTCGTTATCAATAGCCAGGTATGCGTTTGCTATGGTCTGGGCCTCCACCCCCTGGGTTGCATCGACCACAAGCAGGCATCCCTCGCACGCCTTCAGGCTCTTTGATACCTCATAGCCAAAATCCACATGCCCGGGTGTATCTATCATGTTTAGCGTGTATTTCTGGCCGTTTTTTTCGTATTCCAGGCGGGCTGTTTGGGCCTTAACCGTAATTCCGTGTTTTCTTTCCACCTCTAAGCTGTCCAGTATCTGCTCCTTCATCTCCCGCTTGTCTAAAGCCCCGGTAAGCTCTATCAACCTATCGGCCAATGTGCTCTTTCCGTGGTCTATGTGTGCTATTATGGAGAAGTTTCTTATGTATCTTTGCTCATTCATTGTTCTTTAGTCTCTCCAATAGGATTTTTTCGATCTCATAGCTTCTGTATCGTAAGGCTTTGATCCTCAACGATGTTTCTGGGTCTATAATTTTAAAGGCCTCCTCAAGCACCCTTAAGGACTCCTCTGCCCTCTTCATATTGGCTTTGGCAATATCCTTGATGCTGTTCCTTGAAAGCTCAATCTCGCTGTTTAGCTTCTTGCCTTTATCGTTTTCTGTGTCCCTTAGATGGGTAAAGTCAAACCGCGATTCTATTTTACCTATATCAGACCTTAGGTTTTTTAGCCCTTCCGTTAATCCCCCATCGTTTAACACAAACCGTGCTATATCCTCAACGACCCTGACACCCTCCCTCAATCGGTTGAAGTTGGCATCTATCATCCGTTTTATCTTAGCATGCTCCTCTTCCATAGATATTCAAACTCCTTCTCATAGACATTTGCAATATCTCTCCTGTTTATGATTATTACATTCTCATCGTTCATCCTGAAGGCGCTTGCCGTCCAGTTGGCAGAACCGGTAATAACCATCCTTTTGTCGATGATGGCAAACTTGTTGTGCATAAGCCCTTCCCTATCCCAGGCTATGTGTGGTATGGCAAGCCTGACATCTATGCCTGCGCTCCTTAAAAAATCCTTCTTGCTGTATTTATTTTGGTTTGCCTTTCTATCGAGCAATACCCTTATCTTAACGCCCCTTTCTTTGGCCTTGACTATAGCCCTTGCAAGCGGGCGTGATGTGAAATCATACACAGCCACATCGATGGAGCTTTTAGCCGAATTTATCGCAGAAATTATGGCATCCAGCGCTGCGTATGATGGTGTGAAGTATACATATATCTGGCGGCCAAATGAAGGTATGGCGATAGTAATGAGTATTATCGCAACAATTATTCTCCTAAACATTGTAATTGGGCGGCTCCTTTGTCATGACAATATCGTGAACATGGCTTTCCCTCAATGAGGCCTCTGTAATTTGTATAAATGTTGCCTTCTTCTGAAGCTCATCTATCGTTCTTGCACCCAAGTATCCCATACCGGACTTCAGTCCACCTATAAGCTGATACAACACATCGCCAACCTCACCCTTATAGGGCACCCTGCCCTCCACGCCTTCTGGCACCAATTTTTCAGGCTCGACCTCATCCTGGAAGTATCTATCCTTGCTGCCCTTCTTCATAGCCTCGATTGAGCCCATGCCCCTGTAAATCTTATACTTTCTGCCCTGATAGATGATGCTCTCTCCGGGTGATTCCTCTGTTCCTGCAAGGAGGTTTCCTATCATTACGGCAGCAGCACCGGCAGCTAAGGCCTTGACGATGTCGCCTGAGAATTTTATTCCGCCGTCTGCTATGATTTTTCTATCGTTTAGGGCCGCTTCCTCTGAGCATTCACTGATGGCTGTAATCTGCGGCACGCCCACGCCTGCAACGACCCTCGTTGTGCAGATTGAGCCTGGCCCGATACCGACCTTAACAACATCGGCTCCAGCGTTTATTAAATCCTTTGTGCCCTCTTTTGTTGCGACATTTCCGCCTATAACAACAACATTGGGGAATGCGCTCTTTATCTTCTCGACGGTATTTAGCACATAAATGGAATGCCCGTGGGCCGAATCGACCACTATCACATCTGCTCCTGCCTCTATTAAGGCCTTTGCTCGCTCAAAGCCATCCCTCACACCAACTGCAGCACCCACCATGAGCCTTCCGTGTATGTCTTTGCTTGCTTTGGGGTATTCCTTCTTCTTTCTTATATCCTTTATTGTTATCAGGCCCTTGATTTTGAAGTCCTTATCCACTATAGGGAGTTTTTCCACCTTGAACTGCTTTAGGTATTCCTCTGCCTCATGCAGCGTTATGCCCTCTTTAGCCGTTATGAGGTTGTCTTTTGTCATGACCTCTTTTACCGGTTTTGTGTAATCCTTTTCAAACTGAACATCCCTGTTTGTTATTATGCCCACAAGCGTGCCATCCTCAAGCGTTACGGGAATGCCCGATATGTGGAATTGCTTCATCAGGGATAGGGCCTCGTTTATGGTGGCATCCGGCCTTATAGTAATTGGGTCTATTATCATACCGCTTTCGGACTTCTTAACACGCCTAACCTGCCTAACCTGCTCTTCGATAGACATGTTCTTATGGATTATCCCCAATCCACCGTGTCGTGCCATTGCTATGGCCATTCTGTATTCTGTAACTGTATCCATAGCTGCAGAGATGATGGGGGTTTTGAGTATAAGCCTTTCTGTTAGGGATGCTGAAACATCGACATCCTTTGGCAGGATCTCCGATTTGTTGGGCAAAAGCAATACATCGTCAAATGTTAAACCATAACCACTCTTCAATCTCATAGTTAAATCTCCAAAAATTTAAAGTTTGCTATGTTTAGAACAATCCTTCTCAATCTATTTAGAAGCGAAAGCCTGTTGTTCTTTATCCTCTCATCCTTATCCATAACCATGACCTTATCAAAGAAGTTGTCTATGGCATCCTTATTGGACGCTATCCTGTCAAGCAGGCCTGAATAGTCCTTCTTTGATATGTATTCTTCCTCAACAGCCTCCAGCTGCTTTATCCTATCAAAAAGCACCCTCTCCTCATCCTGAGTAAATAGCGATTCATCGACGCTATTGCCTTCAAAATCCTTTAATATGTTGAAGACCCTCTTGATGGCAAACTGCTTCTCTTTGCTGTTGTCCGATTTTACAAACGCATTTAAAGCCTTAAGCCTTAGGTATGCATCATACACATCGTCAAACTTGAAGGTTATTGCCTCAACGACATCGTGGGGATAGCTATCAAAGTAATTCTTAAACCTTACTATGAAGAACTCTATGATCTGATCAAAATCGACTCTCCTTTGGTATAGTTGAGCGGATTTTTCTAATGCCTCCTTAAGGTTTAAAAACAGCTCGTTTTCTATGAGCGTTCTTATTATGCCCAATGCCGCCCTTCTTAGTCCGTATGGGTCTTTTGCCCCTGTGGGTTTTAGGCCTGCAAAGAACCCTCCCACTATGATGTCTAACTTATCGGCTATGGATAGGCAGATGCCTGATGGGGTTTTGGGTATCTCATCCTCTTTGGGCAGATACTGCTCATATATGGCGGTTGCAACCTCTTCATCCTCCGAACTCAACAGGGCATACTCCCTGCCCATTACGCCCTGAAGCTCGGGGAACTCAT
Organism: Hippea sp. KM1; assembly: GCF_000526195.1. Taxonomy (NCBI): domain Bacteria; kingdom Pseudomonadati; phylum Campylobacterota; class Desulfurellia; order Desulfurellales; family Hippeaceae; genus Hippea; species Hippea sp. KM1. Next base: position 992,991 of record NZ_JAFP01000001.1, on the reverse strand, counting down.
AAACCATCTGCGTTAAAAGGTCGGCCTTTGATAGGTATGCGGCCCTCTTTGCCTTGGCCTTGTCAAAACCCAGCCTTTCTGCCAAAAACCCGGCTAATTCTTCCAATCTTTCTGTTCTTTCCAGCTGACTGCCAAGTTTTTCATGGAACATCATCTGGCTGAGCTTTGGCACAAACTCCTCGAGCTTATGCTTTTTATCCTCTTCGAAGAAGAACTCAGCATCAGAGAACCTTGCCCTTAGCACCCTTTCGTATCCCTCTCTGATTAGATCCATGTTGTCCGTCTTTATGTTGGATATGGCTGCAAACTCGTTTAGGAGTTTATCGCCCTTTGTGAACGCAAAATACCTTTGGTGGTCCTTCATCGATGTTATCAAGACCTCCTTAGGCAGCTTTAAGAATTTTTCCTCAAACCTGCCTATAACCATAACGGGATATTCGACTAAGTTTACCACCTCGTTTAGCAGATCCTCATCGTAAACCAGCTCAGCATCCCTGTTTTTGGCATGTTCTTTCAGTTGATTTAGTATAAGGTCCTTCCTTTTGTTCTGATCAACGATTACAAAGTTCTCTTCAAGCACATCTTCATAGCTGTTATAGCCGACCCTTAAGCTGCCCGATGATAAAAATCTATGCCCGTATGTTGTATTGGAGGCCTTCTTGCCCATAAACTCAAAATCGACGATTTCATCATCTATCAAAAAAACAACACTGTGAACGGGCCTTATGAACTCAAATTCACCATTGCCCCACCGCATCTGTTTGTTGAAGTGGATGTTCTTTAGGATCTGCTCTATAGCCTCTATGACAACAGGCTTTGCCTGTATCTTTTTGCCCTTTATGATGACGGCTATGTATTCTCCCTTTTTTGTCTTTTCCTCAACGATGTCGTCCATTGTTGCGTTGTTTTTCTTTAAGAAACCCTCCAATGCCTTTGTGGGTTTGCCGTCTTTGAAGCAGACGCTCTTTGGCGGTCCCAAAACCTTTCTATCCTCAACCTTTATGAATTCATCAAACTCAAACTTAAGCGCCATCCTGCGGGGCGAGAGATAGAATGTCAAATCTTTAAATTCTATGTTTTTATCTTTAAGTATTCTATTTGCCGTTTCTAAGAAATCCCCCTCCAAATGCTCCATTTCGCTTGTTGGGAGCTCTTCTGTAAATAGCTCAAATAACAGCCTCATACCTCACCCTCCACATAGAGACGGGCAACCTTTGCCACCATCTCCCTGACTTTTTTGATAAAGGATGCCCTTTCGGTCACGCTTATGGCGTTTCTTGCATCGAGCAGGTTAAACACATGGGAGCACTTCATGCAGTAATCGTAAGCCGGTCTAACCAGTTTTGCCCTTAAGCAGTTTTCCACCTCTTCCTCGAACATCTCAAACAACTTAAACAGCATCTGCGTATTTGCCACCTCGAAGTTGTAAACCGAGTATTCGTATTCGTCGTGCTGATGGATATAGCCGTATGTATATCTGTCGTTCCATTTCATATCAAACACATTATCGACGCCCTGAATATACATCCCCAATCTTTCTGTGCCGTAGGTTATTTCGACCGGTATAGGTTTTAGGTCGTATCCGCCAACCTGCTGAAAGTATGTAAACTGCGTAATCTCCATGCCGTCAAGCCAGACCTCCCAGCCCAATCCCCAAGCGCCAAGCGTCGGGGATTCCCAGTTATCCTCCACAAACCTTATATCGTGTTCCTTTAGATTGATGCCTAAAAACTCAAGGCTTTCTAAGTATAGATCCTGAATGTTCTCAGGTGAGGGTTTGATGAGAACCTGATATTGATAGTAATGTTGCAGCCTGTTGGGGTTTTCTCCGTATCTTCCATCTGTGGGTCTCCTTGATGGTGCAGGATAGGCAACAGCCCAATCGTCCTTGTCTAAGGATTTAAGCGTTGTTGCCCAGTGGAATGTTCCGGCTCCAGCCTCAACATCGTATGGCTGCAAGATTATACAACCCTTCTCTTTCCAGAATTCATTTAATTTGAGTATTACATCCTGATAGTTCATCCTATCCCTCCAGTTCAAAAACCGCCACAACGGGTGCGTGGTCTGACGGTTTCTTTTTTCTTCTATAGCTTTTATCTATAAAACAATCCCTGCATCTGTTTGCCAGTGCTGGCGTTGACCAGATGTAATCTATCCTTAGCCCCCTATCCTTCCAGAACGACGCTGCCCTGTAATCCCACCAGCTGAAGGCCTTTTGGGTGTTGAATTTTCTGAACAGATCCACAAAACCCCAGCTGTATAGGTCCTTTAGCGCCCTTCTTTCATCTGGGTGGAAGCCGATTTTTCCCTCCATCTGTTCAACATCGTATACATCGATCTCTTCCATAGCAACATTAAAATCGCCCAATATTATGAGGTTGTCTTCCTTTGAATAGTGGTTCGACAGAAAGCTTTTTAGCTCGTATATGAAGTTTAGCTTGTATCGGAACTGCTCTGTATCTGGTGCCTGGCCGTTTGGAAAATAGAGATTTATTATTGTTATGCCGTTTATTTTTGTCATGATGCTTCTTTTGTGGTCTTTTTCAGCATCGAAGAAGTCGGTCTTTATCTCCTCTAAGTCTATCTTTGATACGGTCGCCACACCGTTAAACCTCTTCTGTCCGGCTATTGCAACATTATAACCCAGCTCTTCGAAGGCCTCTTTCGGGAATAGCTCATCCTCCACCTTGGTCTCCTGCATGCATAGCACATCCGGTTGAGCGGATTTTAAGAAGTCAAGGACAAGCTCAAGCCTTGCCCTGATGGAGTTTACATTCCAGCTTGCTATCTTAAACATCATCTCGATTCACCTTAAAATAGATAATTATTGTGGCCATAACAATAACAAAACCCACCGTGTTGGCGCTTATAAGGACAATATCTCTACGCAGCAGGCCGTAGGTTATCCACAGCAACAACCCAACTGCTATCTGAATCATCATAACCAGACTAAGCCCCTCGGTCCTTTTCGTCTTTAGGAGTTTGATGAATTGTGGAACAAAGCTAAATGTCGTAAGCGTCGCAGCGCTAAATCCGATGACATTAATCCAAATGTCTGCCATTTAGAAGTCCATCTTCTCTATATACAACCTTTCAAAGTCGGCCTCGTTCGCTATCTCTATGTATTCTATCCTTTTGCTTAGCTCTTCCACCCTTTCCCTTTCCTCTAAGCAGAATAGCCTCAAGCCCCCAGCTAAAGAACTGTTGTGTAGCATAACAAATTCACCCTCAAAAGACAACAGCCCGGAGTCGATTATCTCGTTTCTGCTTAAGCTTTTTGAAAAACCCCCGCCTATAAAGATTTTATCGGGCATGCTCTGGCCGACCCTCTTTAGGAGCAGTTCCACGCCTGCGTTTAGGGATGCCTTGACAAGCTGAAAATTCCTAACGGAGTTTTGCGTTAAATAGATGCCCTCTGATAGCTTAAAGCCTTCATCCTTTATGCGGCTTATGATGCTAAATGGTGCCTCTGCCTCCCACGGCTCTAAAAGCCTGCCGCTTTTGTCTATGATGTCCAATCTGCGCAGGAGGGCTATGGCGCTGATTAGGCCTGAGCCTGTTATGCCTATCGGTTTTTTGCTGTTGATGGTGTAAACCCTTAATCCATTCTCTAAGCCTACTTTATAGATTGCACCATCCTGGGCGATGCTGCCGTAATCTATATTTGCCCCCTCAAGCGCAGGGCCTGCAGGGACACTGGATGAGTAATAGCTATCCCTTACTTTTAAGATGAATTCGCAATTTGTGCCAATGTCGATAAACAAAAAATCCTCATCCTGCGGCAGAATGCTTAAGGCCGATGTTATATCAGAGCCGACAAATGCGCCGATAACGGGTGGTATATAGGTTTGGATGCCGTCAAATTCCATCGATAGGCTCCCTGTAAACGGTGGTGTGTATGGAAACTCGCCTATGGGTTTTGGGTCTATTCCCAAGAAAAACGAAAGCATAGTGGGGTTTGCGCATACCACCAATGAAGCAGGTTTTGTTGTGGCTATAATGTCTCTGATGCTGCTTTTTAGAATGTCTCTAAGTATGTCGAAGTTGCCCTCGTTGGAGGATGCGATTCTGCTTATTACATCACCGCCAAAGGCTATCTGCGGATTTATGAGGTTTATACTCTTTGTGATCTGTTTGCTTTCAACCACTGCTGATGCTATCGTGGTTGTGCCTATATCAATGGCTATGTGCGTTTTGTCATCATCACAACACACACTGGATGAGAAGTCTGAGAATACGGGCTTTAGGGTTTCTATCTCGATTGTTGCACCGTTTTCTATGTTGTGCAGACATGCAAGCCTATAGCCTTCATCTATTTTGTCTTTTAAAGCTTCCCTCTCTATCTTTAATGGTTCTGGTGCACCTTCTAAGAACCTGACGATGCATTTTTTGCATATACCCTTGCCACCGCAGTATGCGTTTATAAACAGGCCGTTTGAGTGGAGTATTTTTAATAGGTTGTCGTTTTTGTTTGCCTGAATGGACTTTAGGTGGCCATCAGCCCTTACAGTAAGCTTCATGGCTCAAAATTTACAAAAAACCGCTGATTAAATCAAAGTTTTTTGGTATAAATACCAAAGGAGGTGAGATGTTTCCCCATGTCTTTCAGATTTGGTATTCAGATGGGGATGAGATCCCCAAAAAGTACGATGTGTTTATAGAGCATAACAGGAGGATTTTTGAGAAGATCCCCACATATAGGCTATACAGAACAAGCCAAATAAAAGCATTTTTAAAGGGATTTGGTTATGATTTGTCGAGGTTTAGGGGTTTTCACTATAGATTTCAATCGGATATAGTGAGGTTTTTGTTGCTTTACCACTTTGGCGGTCTTTATCTGGATTTGGACATAAAGGTCAATGACAACTTCTTCGAGCTTTTAGAACTGCTTAATACAAGATACAAACATGTCGATGCAATGCCTCAAAATAAGCGCATATACTTTCTCTGGTTTAGGAAGGATTCGAAGAATTTAAAGAGGATCATAAATTACTATATGGGGTTGGATTATCTTGATTATGATTACAATGTTTTCTCCTTTGCCAATCTGAGTTTTGAAGACCTGGTTTATTTGCCGCTTGAGGAATTGGATCGTTATTTTAGACATTTCGTCATGTCTGGGTAATTAATAGAAGATGGGAGATTTTTGGAATCCATTGATGCATGTTTTTATGTGATAGGGGTGTGAGGCGAATGTTCAAAAAGGGGCTTGGTGTTGTATTTTTTATAGCTGTTTTGTTACCATTTAACTTTATTTGTTATGGAGCAAACATCGATCAAAGCCTCTTTAAGGGCAATAAAAGTGAGCTTTTAAAGAGATACCAGGAACTCCTCAATAATACGCCAAAGACGGCAGAGTTTTTAACCCAAAGGACACTTCTTTCTGCCTTGATTAACATTGTTTCAAACACCAACAGCGAGGAGATACAAAAACTCAAACCAGAAACTACAAACATAAAAAACCAATACGATTTTCTTAAGCTTTTGAAGAGTATAGCCAGACTGGAGTTAAAATACAGGGAGTTAAATAAAAAACTGGATCAGATCGATAAGAAGTTGGAGCTTTTGAAAGAGAATATAAGCCAATCACAAGACAACGATAAGGGTTTGGTTGTTTATCAGCTTCAGTACGCCATGTATGAACTTACAAAAAGAAAGTTAGAAGAAAAGAATAGGTTTTTGATAAGTAATTTTGATAAATGGAAGGAGCTTTTATATAAATCGTTTTTGACGGTTAACTTTGATATTGAGCCACTGAATAAAGAGATAAAGAGGCTAAAATCTGAATACCATAGATTGGAGAATCTACTACAGCAGCTAAACATAAAGAACGATAGATTTGCACTTACCAATGATATAGAGAACATGCAAAGGATTCAAAAGTCAATAGAGGATACCGTGGAGATGAAGGATAAGATTGCTCTAAAGGTATTTGATGATTATTTATTGGTTTATTTGGCTGGTATAAAAAGCGGCAAAACAAACCTCGGAAAGAATTTGAATAAATGGATGAAGAGAATAAATAGTTATCAATTGTTGAGTTTGGCAGAGGCAGAAAACGATCTTGCGTTTTATATAGAAAAAAGAAAGATTGGCACACTTAGAATGATTATAAAGCAAATAAAAGCCGAAGGTTTTCGTATTGTTGTGAATGTATGGGAATTTGTTAACAGGCCTTTGTTTAGCATTGGTTTGAGTAAGGTTAGCATACTGGGCTTGTTCCTCTCTTTGGTGATATTTATCCTGGGCATAAAGATAGGGAGGGTTTATAAAATCAAGGTAAGAAATGCCCAAATATCTAAAAGCATGGCCGAATCGACCAAGATAGTGTTATCCAATGTTGGTTATTATATAATAGTTTTACTGACATTCTTCATAGCTTTAAGGGTTATAGGTATAAATCTATCATCGTTTACCGTTATACTGGGTGCACTCTCTGTTGGTGTGGGTTTTGGACTCCAAAACATCGTATCCAACTTTATTGCGGGTATTATATTGATGCTTGAGAACAGTATAAGGGTTGGGGATTACATTGAAATATCGGACGATATAAAGGGCGTTGTTGAGGATATACAGATACGCTCCACAACAATTTTGACCAACGACCATATCGAGGTTGTTGTCCCAAATCAGACGCTCTTTCAAAGCAATGTTGTCAACTGGACACTTACAGAGAGGGTGAGAAGATTTAAAATACCCTTCAGTGTGGCTTACGGCACGGATCTTGATAAGGTAGAAAGGGTTGTATTGGAGGCTTTGGAAAAGAGCGATTTGAACTATGTAAGGGACAATCCACTAAAGAGACCCATGGTCATCATGGTGGCAATGAATAGCAGTAGTGTGGATTTTAACTTGGATGTTTGGGTAAGCGGCATAGATTTGATACATCCAAGAAGAACGGTGTCTAAATTTTTAAAATTGATTTACAAAACACTTTATGAGAATGATATTGTCATACCGTTTCCCCAAATGGATATCCACATCAAAGAGATGCCTCGCACTTGAGGTTATTTATAAAGGTTAAAAATAATAAAATACTTGTTTATTTTTAAATAATTTCGTATAAAGTTGAAAACTAAAAAAACAGAACATAGGGGGTGCTTTATGAGTGAGAAGGATAAACAGGAGAGGCTTAAAAAGCTCGACGGGGCTCATCTTTTGTGGGCAAGCACCATGGGTGCCACATTCGATTTGGGCATAATGAGCAAGGCCATGTTGGTTCCTTCTATGAAGACGGCCTCTCAGAGGCTTGTAAGACACAAGATGCAAATGGGCACTTTTCCGTTCATAGACGGCAGGCAGCTAAATACCCAGCTCTATAAGGAGTTGCTTGATGACCTAAACGAGTTTATGTTCTTTGCCGATGGGTATGAGATCGAAGGGGACGATAAGCATATAATCTTTAAGGTGCATAAGGATAAGTGCATGTATTGCCCCACCGGTGTGGGCGGTGCCTTGTTGGGAACAACCATCTGTCCATATCCGGTGCTTTTTAGCGTATATTTAGATATGGTATTAAAAAACGGCTTTTTTTACAAAAGCGTCAATATGATTAAACAGCCGGACGGCTCATACATGAAAAGGGAAGGCGATTTTGATATTATAGAGTTTGACCTGGTGGATGATAACGACTTCTTGAGCATAGTGAAACTGTTGGAGGAGGGTGTTGCAAAGATTGAGGATGCGTTTAAAAAGGCCATCGAAAGCGGTGATATAACAGAGGAGGATCTGTGGGATAGGAACTATATAGAGGTCCCCAATACCAACCCTCAAAAATACAGAACCAAATTTACGGACTTTGCAAAGAAGTATATACAACCCATAGAGGATGAGATACTCGAAAAACACAGGAAATTTGTGTTTGTTGTATTGGTTGATGATAACGGTTATCTGCCCTCGCACAACTCCAAATACGACAAACCCTTAACCGGCGATTATAAGAAGGATCTTTTGGGCAACCGCTCCATGAGGATATTCAACGACTTTACAGGTCTAACAGCAGCAAGAAATACCAGAAAATACATCCTTCAACCCTATCCTCGTGATGTAGGCGTTTTAATGTTTGACATTTCGTCCGAAGTAAAATTAAGCGGTAAGCATTGGGGAGCCTTGAGGATAGGATTTAAGCTGTAAAGATTTGTCTTGATAAAAGATTTAAATTGTGTATTTTAGAATGAGGATAAGTTAGGGAGGTATATCGATGAAAGAGGAGCTTATAAACAAAACGCTTCAAGAGTTGGTTGGTGGAACGCAGAGTATTGAGGGCGCCGCTTTGGTTACATCGGACGGATTGATGATCAGCAGCTATCTGCCCGGCGATATGGACGAGGATAGGGTCTCTGCTATGTCTGCAGCACTCCTGTCCTTATCGGAAAGGGCCGTTGAGGAGTTGGAAAAGGGCGTGCCGCAGCAGGTTACCATCAGGGGGGATAAGGGCTATATCGTTATTACCTCAGCAGGGGAAGAGGCCGTTTTGATGGTAATTACAGACGATAAGGTCAAGTTAGGTCTTCTGTATATGGAGATAAAGACGGCGGCAGAGAAGATAAAATCGGCCTTTTAGGCCATATGAAGCATAGAACCTATCTGCTGCTTATAGCAGCGACCTGCTTCTGGGGAGTGGGGTTTCCCATTGCAAAAATAGGGGTGGAGTACATCCACCCTTTCTGCTTTGCATTCATACGGTTTCTGTTGGTTTCCGTTCTATTTGCTGCCCTTTTTAGGCTTAATCCTGCCGTCTTATTTGAAAAGTTGAGGAGAAACCTAAGGGTTCTTATTCTCATGGCCCTAAGCGGCATATTCCTATATGGCGTTTTCTTTCTCTATGCCCTTAGGTTTGCCAAGGCCTCCGATGTATCGTTGATCTCTGGGGCAAATCCCATAATAACAGCCATAATAGCGTGGTTTGTGCTCAAGGAAAGGTTAACGGCTTTGGGTGTTTTGGGTATTGTGCTGTCGTTTTTGGGTATAGTGTTTATCGTCTCAAAAGGCAATTTGGGGATTCTGCTTAGAATGGATTTCAACGCCGGTGATCTTTTGATGCTTTTTGCCACGACCATGTGGGCGATCTATACGGTTATAACAAAGAGGAGCTCAAAGGAGCTTACAACATCTGAGGCGGTCTGTCTGGTCAGTTTCTTAGGGGCCTTGATGTTTCTGCCCCTTGCTTTGTTTAAGTGCAATCCTCAAATGAGCTATCCTTTGAAGGCGTGGGGCAGCCTGGCTTATATGGTGCTGTTTTCAACGGTCTTTGCCTTCAGCGCTTGGTATAAAGGGATTGCCGAGATCGGGGCAAGCAGGGCCAGCGTGTTTGTGAACCTGGTGCCTGTCTTTGGTGTAATCACATCTGTGCTCCTTTTGAATGAGAGGTTGTCTTTGTATGAATTACTCGGCGGGCTTTTGGTTATAACAGGCGTCATCATGACCAACAAGAGGGCTCACAATGCATATAGAGTGCGCAAATAGAAGGCTAATCGCAAAGGGCAGCCTGACCTATCAAAACCTTTCAGATTTTATTAAGGCCGTTGAAAGATGCAATCCCGATGTTATTGACCTTTCCCGGATAGATAAAATCGATACAAGCTGCATTGTTTTTGTATCCTCCCTGGATGTTGAGCTTGTTCTTAATGATAAGGGCAGGCGGCTTTTGGATATAGTCTCATCCCACAAACCCAGGCAGCACTTTGAGCATAAGAAATACGGCTTCTTTTACCGCCTGGGAGAGGGTTTCTTGCAGAGGCTTTCTGAATTCTATGCCTTTCTGTCGTTTTTGGGCGAGATCTTTGTGGGTTTTTTGGGTTTTTTTCACCCAAAGAGGTTTAGATTAAAGGCTGCACTGAACGATATAGAGATAATGGGGTTTAATGCCATGCCCATATTGGCAACCATATCGTTTCTGATAGGGGCTGTTATTGCCTATCACGGTTCGGTCAGGCTTAAGCAGTTTGGGGCAAATATATTTGTCGTTGACCTTGTCAGCATATCGGTTTTGAGGGAGTTAGGGCCTTTGATTGTGGCAATCCTGCTTGCAGGGCGAAGCAGTAGCTCCTATACCGCCCAGATCGGCATAATGAAGGTGACAGAAGAGGTGGATGTCATAAAGACGATGGGTGTTAACCCTTACGACATATTGGTTTTTCCTAAAATTATATCCATGCTTATCTCTGTGCCTCTGCTAATTGTATTGGCCGATGTTATGGGGGTGTTGGGCGGGATGTTGGTGGCGCATCTGTCTCTGGGTATAACACCGAGGGATTTTATCCTAAGGCTTCATCATGCTATAGGCATAAAGACATTCCTATCGGGCATACTTAAAGCCCCTGCTTTTGCGTTTTTGATTGCCACCATAGGCGCCTTTAAAGGGTTTCAAACTAAAAGGAATGTGGAAAGCATCGGAAAGAGCATAACAATCAGCGTTGTTGATTGCATATTTGGCGTTATAATAGCCGATGCGGTGTTCTCTGTTTTGTTTAGATGGATGGGAATATAATAGAGGTTAGAGACCTCACGGTCAGTTTTGGCGATAAGGTTGTATTAAAGAATGTCAACATAAATGTAAAAAAGGGCGATATCTATGCGATTATCGGCAAAAGCGGTTCGGGTAAGACAACCCTTATGAGGTCTATATTGATGCTTCAGCCCTCAAGGGGCAGGATAGTTGTAAACGGTGTTGATTTAAACAGTGCAGATGAGGATGAAAGGAATCGGATAAAGAAGACCTATGGCGTCATGTTTCAGGCTGCAAGCCTGTTTACATCCTTAAGCGTGGGCGAAAACATAGCTGTTCCACTTAAAGAGAATACAAAACTGCCGCAGGGTGTTATAGATGATATTGTTCGGTTTAAGCTATCCCTGGTTGGGCTGGACGATGATGTCTATTTTCTCTATCCCTATGAGCTCTCTGGCGGTATGAGGAAGAAGGCTGCGCTTGCAAGGGCTTTGGCGCTGGACCCTGATATTATCTTTTTGGATGAGCCCACAAGTGGCCTGGATCCTGCAAGTGCGGATGATTTTGATATTACAATAAAGAAGCTCAATGAGATATTGGGCATAACGGTGATTATGATAACGCACGATTTGGATAGCTTTTTTGGTATAGCCACAAAAGCCTGCGTTGTTAGGGATAAAACGGTGATTGCCGAGGGTGAGCCTGAAAAGATAAAAGGGATTGACGATGAATGGCTTAAAAGGATATTCTTTGGTCAAAGGGGAAGGAAGTTTGAGCAATGGAACCAAAGGTAAATTATGCGTTGGTTGGTATATTTGTCGTTGTTTTTGGTGTTGTGGGTGTCGGTATAGTTCTATGGCTGCTTGGCGGAAGTGGCTATAGCAATTACAAGCGGTGCGTTGTATATACAAATTCAAACATCTCGGGATTGCATACCGACTCCGATGTTAGATATAAGGGTTTTTCGGTTGGCAAGGTTGAATCCATAGAGATAGAGAAGAAGCACCCCGATTTTTTTAGAATAAACATACTCGTTGATAAGAACCTTCCAGTGGATGGAAACACCGTTGCCCAGATCTCCTCAAACGGTTTAACCGGCATATCATACATTAACCTGTTTTTTGAAAAGAACCCACCCAGGTTGCCCTTTAAACCCGATACGCCCTATCCTACAATACCGTCTATTCCTTCAAAGATTGAGCAGCTGACCGATGTAGTAATGGATGCTTTAGATTCGATAAACAGGGTGGCAGAAAGCATTGATAGGCTTATGGATAACTCGACCATCTCCAACTTCCAAAGTCTCATTAAAAACTCCAATAACGCAGCCCACAACATAGCAGAGGCTGCAAAACACACAAATAGGCTAATGAGTGGGCTTGAGGAGGATGTAAGGCTCTTTAGGGGGGTTATCGTTAAGCTGGATAATCTGACTGTTTCTGCGGGCAGGCTCATAGATACCTCAAATAGAACGATAGATGAATTCAGGGGTGGCACTCTTGTTGAGGGCTATTATGCCATAAAGAAGCTCAAAAGGTTGATTGATGATACCCGTCAGCTGATAGATGAGCTTAGATACAATCCATCCCTGCTGATAAACGGAAGAAGGGAAGGTAATAGATAATGAAAAGGCTTGTGTTTGTTGTTTTGTTGTTTGCTATGGGGTGCAGTTTTTCAAAGCTTCCGCCTCTAAAGGAGTATGCCTTAAATCCAAAACCCGTCATTGCTAAAAAACACACTAACTATAAAAAAACAGTCGCTGTGTCCGATATAGATTGCACACCGCCCTTCGATAGCAGTTTTATCTTTTTCAAAAAGGGAGAGTTTGAGTTTAACAGATACGGCAATGTAAGATGGATAGAGCCTGTCTGTTTGATGTATAAGGCATCTATAGAGCGCATATTGAATGCCACAGGTGCATTTGTAAGCGGTGATATATTAAGGCCGGATTACAGGCTAAGCTATGTTATCCGTGATTTTGAGCCTGTTTTTTTGCCCGATGGGGCTTTTGTCGTTTGTGATATTGAATTCAGGCTTAGGGATGAGGTAAGCGGCAAAATCTATCTCCATACATTCAAAAAAAGGATAAGAATAAAAAAAGACTCCTTTGATGATGCCATATCGTCTCTGAATAGGCTTTTGAATCTGTCTTTGGTTGATCTTGTTGATTGGCTTGAAAAGGTATGCCCCTCCTAAAAAGGAGGGGCTTTTTATTTAAACCTTGAATCTCCTTACAAGCTCTGTAAGTCTTTCTGAGCTTGCCTTCAGCTGCTCTGAGAGGTTTGCAATCTGCTCTGCCACGGTGGAGTTGTCCTTGGCTGCCTGTCTGATCTCCTGAGCCTGAACATTTATCTCTGCCACGGTTGATGATAGCTCCTCTGTTGCCGCAGATGTGGCGTTTATCTCCTCAACGGTCTTTGAGATCTGCTCAACCATGGCCTTTATGTTGTTCTCATCCTCTAAGGCCTTCTCCCTTTCGTTGAGTATGCCCTCCTCTGCCTTTTTGGTCATCTCTATAGATGTCTGGGCATCCTTCTGCATTCTCGTTATCATATCCCTGATTTCTTCGGTTGCCCTCTGGGTCTTTTCAGCAAGCTTCCTCACCTCATCGGCAACAACGGCAAAGCCTCTTCCTGCCTCTCCAGCCCTTGCCGCCTCAATGGCAGCATTCAATGCAAGCAGGTTGGTCTGGTCTGCTATCTCGTTTATGACATTGACGATCTGGCCTATCTGTTTTGAGGATTCACCCACCGTGTTGATCTGCTCCATTGCCTTTCTTGCCAGCTTGGCGTTTTCGTTCATCCTCTGGACTCTTTCCTCTATATCTTTTAGCATCTGTTGATTTATCTGGCTGACCGTTTCTGCCTGCATGTTTATGCCCTCGGTGGATTGGGCAACATTATGCACAGCCTCACTCATATCGTTTACGGCCTGGGTCATCTCCTCTAAGTTCCTCGTTGTCTCCTCAACGGTTGATGCCATCTCTATAGCCGACGATGCTGTTGTTTCACTTTTTTTCATGACCTCTTCAGCAGAAAGTCTCACATCTTTAACCAATTGTTGGATTGTATCCAAGAAATTGTTGAGCTTGTTTGCTAAGTTTTCAAATTCGTCATGGGTTTCTATCTTTACCCTCTTGGTCAGATCACCCTCTCCTGATTCTAAATCCTCAAGCTCTTTGGCCATCTGGTTGATGGGTTTAACAAGCTTGTTTGCCAACGCTATGCCCACAAATACGACTATGATCAATGCTGCTAATGCAACACCCGCTGCCGTTACAACGGAGGATATGATATGTTTTTGGATCTGTTTTTTATAAGCCATCGCCTCTCGTGCCACATCGTCAAGATAGACGCCTGTGCCTATTATCCAGTTTAGTTTTGGTATGGTGTCTATGTATGATATCTTCGGGGCGATGCCGCCACCCGGCTTCTTCCACCAGTATTTTACAAAACCGCTGCCCCGGGTTTTGGATATCTGAATCATCTTCTGAAACAGGTAATTACCCTTCTTATCCCTTACATTGTATACACTTTTGCCGTTTAGCTGTGGCTTTGGCGGGTCAAGTATCATAACGCCGTTTTGATCCAATACGAAGAAGTAATTGCCGTTGTCGTATCTGATTCTTGTTAGGTCTTTTACAATCTCTTTCTTTACAACATCCAGCGGCTTGTTGTCTTCCAGGATGCAGTATTTATATTTGGATGTTATGCTTCTTATCAGGGCTTTTGTTTTGGTTTCTTTAAGCCTCAGTAGTGTGTTATACATGTTCTGATAGCGCTCGTTGATCTGGTTTACATTCCAGAATATCGCATAGACTCCAAAAATAACCAAAAACACAAGAACCGAGCCGACGCCGTATGCGATGAGCTTTGATTTAAATGACATCCTTAGACCTCCTAAACTTTAATTTTTCTCCTTTTTCTTCAAGATTTCTATTGTTTCCCTGTCAAACAGTTTAAAATACGGGTCGTACTTCATAAGATTCTCAAGTGTATCTAAAAAATCCTTTCCCAAGAAACCGTCCTCAAAACCGATTTTTACACCCTCCTCTCCTAATTTAATGGACTCAAGAGCCATTTTGGCCGAGCTTAAAGCCTTCATGGCACAGCCCCTCTTGGCTCCATCACAAAATACACCTCCAACCCCTTCTATATAAATTTTGTATATAGTATCGAATAAGTCAAGTCTCTTCTTCAAATAAAGTATTCCAGCAATTAAACCCACTGAGGCTGCATGCACCACCCCACAGGTGGACGATACAAAGCCGAACTTGGATGTAATAAGCGATGTTATAAGGCAGGACATCATAACGGCCTTCAGCGTCTCTTCCTCCTGGGCCTGAATGGTTTTTGCATAGCCAACAACCGGTATGGTGGCGGTTAGCCCTTTATTGCCGCTTCCTGCACAGCTTGCCACCTCTATGTTATCACCGCCCATCCTGGCATAGACCGCACCAAACACACCCAACCCTTCATCTGAATACCTCTTGCCAAATTCCATCGCCTTCATGTTGATCTCTATGGCCTTTTTAAACCTATCCCTTAGGCTCTGGTTAAGATAGAGCTCGTCTATCAAATCTTCCCATATATTTGGGTTGTAATAGGCCTTATCGAACTCAACCTCTTCCTCTTCCTCCGGTTTTTTGTAAAAGATGACCTTCCCGTTTTTTGTTATCCTTGATATGCCCGTGTGGGTTTTTAGGCTTACAACCTCTGCTGTCTGATTTGCCTTCTTTGCTGAGCTTTTTATGTATAGATGTTTCTTCTCAACGACATTTATCTTTATCTTGATATTGCTTGATACTGCTTTTTTTAGGATTTCGTCGTTGAGCAGCTGGAATATCTCAAGCCCTTTAGATGTATCAGATATTAGATATCCCAAAAGGGCTGCCCATTTTGTGCCTGTTAAGCCCTTTGAGTTGGGTATGCCTGCGTTAAACGCATTCTTGAAGGTCATCCTGTCTATTTCTATCTCTATGGATTCTGCACCTTCTAAATATTTGCTTAGGTGTGCGGTGTTGAATGCAATAGCTGCGGGTTCTGTGCAACCTAAAGAGAATTCGACCATCTCGTATAACCGTTCAGCCAGTGTTTTCATGTTATATCTCCACATTCAAGATTTTTCGGGCAAAATAGCCTATTATGAACGATACTATGCTTACCGAGAAGCTGATAAAGAACATCTCAAGGAAGCTTCTTTTAAACGGCGTTTCTTTGACAACCGACATAAAGAAGCTGAAGATGAGTATCACAACAGTGGCATCTATAAACATAAGGATAAGGGCATTGTAAAAGCTATTGAATACAAAAAACGGCACAACCAGCATCAAAACGGTGAAGAAATAAGCGGCCGTTGTGTATAGGGCTGCCTTTAGTGGATGGTCGTGCTTGTCGGCCTTTTGCGATAGATATTCGCTTGAGCCCATACTCAATGATGCAGATATACCTGTTACGACTCCAACGATACCTATGAGCTTTGCGTTTTGCAATGCCAGCGATACGCCGGCTAAAGCCCCGGTTAGCTCAACGATTGCATCGCTTATACCCAGCACCATCGAGCTTATGTATTCTATGCGTTCCTCTTTTAGCATATCCACCAATAGTCTTTCATGCCTTTCCTCATCCTCTAAAACCCTTTTTGCCTCGGGGATCTTGTTTACGATTTCTTTGTATCCCTCCTGCGCATCGCCCTCTAACGATTCCATCATCTTTACGCAGAAGACCACACCGAATATCTTTGCCATTACAATAAAAAACAGGACGGTTAATGGGTTGGGCTTTATCTGTTTTGATGTGTATTTCTTCCATGTGTTGTAATGGTTCAGCTCATCCTCTGCTATCTTTGAGAGTATCTTTTTGTTTTTTGGGCTTACACCCTTTAGCTTCGAGAGTGCGGAGTATATTGCATGGCCGTTGATCTCCTCTTTCTGAAACCGCAACAGCTTCGACGCTATCTTTTGATCCATCTTTTCTCCCCCGCCTTCATTATAAGTCTATTTAGCCCTTGATTGCAAGATAAAAAATGTGGTATAACAAAGCCAAAGGGGAGCAGCCAAAAAATGACCGGGCAGAACAGAAAATGCGTGGATATAGATAGGTTTGATAATTTTTTAAGTAAAAAAGGGACATATGTTTTAATATTGCATGTTGGTGTCGGTGTGAGCATAAGGATAGGCGCTATAGGCGATATTTACTTTGAGAGTGGTTTTTATGCCTATGTGGGCTCTGCTTTGGGCGGGCTTAAAAAGAGGGTTAAGAGGTATCTTTCAGGGTCTTTTGCCAGGCGTTGGCATATCGATTACCTCCTTGAGTATGCCGATATAGACGGGCTTGTTGTATGGATTTCACCTAAAAGGCTTGAGCAGCCTATAGCCAAAAAGCTATCAAAGAAACTAACCCCTATACCCGGATTCGGAAGCAGCGATTCGGCCTGTTTAAGCCACCTTTTTTACGCAAGAACAAAGGATAAGCTCATCGATGCCATCTTTAGGGCCTCAAAGGCCAAAAGGATGATTCTATTTGAGTTTTAACAGAACAAGCGTCTCTATGTGGTGCGTCTGGGGAAACATATCAAACAACTCCACCGATTCGATGGTGTATGACTCCTTCAACATAAATAGATCCCTGGCCAGTGTCGAGGGCTCGCACGAGACATAAATAATCCAGTTTACCTTTCTTCTCCTTAGCCACTCTGCGACATACCTTGCCCCCTCCCTGGGAGGGTCTAATATGGCCAGGTCGAATTCTGTGTTTATTCTAAAGGGTTGCATGAGATTAGCCCTCTGGATGGCTATGTTTTTAATACCGAAGGCCTTTATGTTGTCTTTTAGCGATAAAACGGCGTTTTTGTCCCATTCGAGGGCCGTGATGCTTATTTGATTCAGGCTTAGGGGTATGGTGAAGTTTCCGATGCCGCAGAAGAACTCTATGGCCGTCTTTGAGTTTGTCTGTTTTGCGATGGATGTGATCCTTTCTATCAGCTTTATGTTGATGTTTCTATTTATCTGGCTGAATGCACCCAATCTGTATGTTAGGGGTTTTCCAACTCCTATGTCTAAATACATCTGTTTTTGGTTTATTCTGCCTTTATCGTCGATTTCTATCCTGGTTTTTCTCATGCAGCTATTGTTTTTTATGTAATCGTTTATGGCATCATCGGCTAAAAGACACCTATCTATCCCTATAAATTCGCTTGAGCCCTTCTTTAGAAACCCCCATCTGCCCTTTAGGCAGCTAAAATCGACCCTTTTTCTGTATCCGAACTGCATATTTGACGGATGGATGCCTGCTATTTGCACATCTATCTTTGCTATCCTCTTTATGGTGTTTTTTACTATTCCCTTTTTTATTTCCAATTGGTGGTCGTATCTTATGTGTTGAAGATCACACCCCCCGCAGAGCGTATAGTAAGGGCATGGTGGTTCTATTCTGTGTGGTGATGGCTCTATAATGGATTTTATCCTGCCTTTGGAATAACCCTTCTTTTTCTGGGTTATCTCTATCTCTATCAATTCTTTGTCTATTGCATAATCAACAAAGACCACCTCACCGTCTATTCTTGCAAGCCCCAGCCCACCGTTTACGATTGCCTCTATTCTTGCCCGCATGTTTTGCCCCTCTTTCTTGGTTGTGTTATTATGGCGTTGAGATGTTTACATTAAAGTGTGCAAAATGTAAAGCAAAACTCATGCGATACCGCAAGATAGGAAAAGGTAAGCTGATTAGGTGCTATAAGGAGAGGATCGTCGAGGATTACACAGCAAAAGAGGGTATCAATGTTTTATGTCCACGATGCGGCAATGTATTCGGCACCGATGAGGGAAGCTTCATAAAGGTCAAAAGCAATAGCTTTACAGTAAGGGGCAGTTATGAATAGCGACATATACTTCTATTTCCATATCCCGTTTTGCTATAGAAAATGCCAGTATTGCAGTTTCGTCTCTTATGAGAAAAGACTTGGCTATCTTGATAGGTATGTGGATGCGTTGATTGAGGAGATCGATAGCTTCTATACAGACAAAACGGTAAAAACCATCTATTTTGGTGGCGGGACGCCTTCGGTTTTGAAGCCTAAGCATATAGAGAGGATATTAAATAGGGTGCATAAGGAATTTAGTTGCAAGATAGAGGAGATGACATTTGAGATAATACCGCTTGTTAGGCTGGAATATTTAAAGGCCTTAAAGTGCATGGGTATAAATAGATTAAGTATCGGTGTTCAGTCATTTTTGGATAACAAACTCAGGCTTTTGGGTCGCATACACAAAAAAGAGGATAGCTTAAGGGTTATTGATGATGCCCTATCTGCTGGTTTTGAGAACATCAGTATAGATTTGATTTACGGGGTGAATGAGACAATGGATGAACTGCTGAATGATCTGGCTATCACCTGCAGGCTCGATATACACCATGTCTCTGCATATATGCTCAGTGTCGATAAGGGCAGTGAGTTTTACAGAATGGGTTTTAGGCCGTCCCCTGATGAGGATGTTGAGGCGTTTTATCTTAAATTGTGCGAGGTTTTAACAGGATGTGGTCTTGAACAGTATGAGATATCGAATTTTGCTAAGAGGGGTTTTGAAAGCAGGCACAATAGCGCCTATTGGCTTGGGTATGATTATAGGGGATTTGGTGTGTCTGCAAGCTCGTTTGTATCGAATATGCGCACAAAGAACACTAACAATTTGATAGAGTATTTAGAAAATCCCAAAGGGAGCTGGGTGGTTGAGGAAAGGCTCAGTGAAATTGAGCTTGCCAGGGAGATGTTTGTTTTAGCCTTAAGGCTAAAAAAAGGGGTTGAGCTTGAAAGCTTCAGGCATAGATACGGTGTTGATGTAATGGATTTGTTTGGGGAGAGGATAAGGTATTTTTTGGAATTGGGGCTTTTGAAGAAAGACGGCGGACGGCTGTTTTTGGCAAGTCCCAAAGCCATGTTGGTATCAAATGCCATCTTTAGTGAATTTATATGATTGACACAGGCGATGTTTTGATTATAATCTCAAGCGGAGTGCCGAAGTGGCGGAACTGGCAGACGCGCTAGATTCAGGGTCTAGTGGGCTTTAACGCCCGTAGGGGTTCGACCCCCCTCTTCGGCACCATTTTTCTTTTTGGAAAGGAGTAAACCCATGAACAATAACGAAACCTTCCTTTTTACATCCGAATCCGTTACAGAGGGGCATCCAGATAAGGTAGCCGATCAGATTTCGGATGCCATCTTGGATGCCATAATAAAGGAGGATAAGAACTGCCGCGTTGCATGCGAAACCCTGCTTACAACCGGCATTGTCTTTGTGGCAGGGGAAATATCCACAAACACATATGTTGAGATTCCAGAAGTTGTAAGGGAAACCGTAAAGCAGATAGGCTATACCAATGCCGATTACGGTTTGGATTATAAATCGTGCGCCGTCGTTACATCGATAGACAGACAGTCCCCCGATATAGCTATGGGTGTGGATAAAGGGGAGAAGCTCGGTGCTGGCGATCAGGGTATGATGTTTGGCTATGCAACCGATGAGACGGATGAGTATCTGCCTTTAACGATAGTATTGGCGCACAAGCTCTCAAAGAGGCTTGCGGATGTAAGAAAACAGGGTCTTTTACCGTATTTAAGGCCAGACGGCAAAACGCAGGTCACCATAAGGTATAACGGCTTCAATCCAGACAAGGTAACGGCTGTTGTTGTATCGGCTCAACACGATCCCAACATAGAGCTTGAGCAGTTGAGGAAGGATCTGGTTCAATATGTCATTCGCTATGTCATACCGCAGGAGTTGTGGGATCCAGACATAAAGCTCTATATAAACCCCACAGGCAGGTTCGTTCTTGGGGGGCCTCATGCCGATACAGGCCTAACCGGAAGGAAGATAATCGTGGATACATACGGTGGTGTTGCCGCACACGGCGGTGGTGCATTCTCCGGTAAAGACCCGACGAAGGTCGATAGATCCGGTGCTTATATGGCAAGGTATATCGCCAAGAACATTGTTGCTGCGGGTATTGCTAAAAGGTGCGAGGTTCAGCTGGCCTATGCTATAGGCGTTGAGGAGCCGGTCAGCATAATGCTCCATACATACGGCACAGGCAAGTTGCCGAAAGAGGATATAAAGAAACTCATCGTTGATACATTCGACATGACACCCAAAGGCATCATAGAAAGCCTGGATCTTTTAAGGCCTATATACAAAAAGACGGCCGCATATGGCCATTTTGGCAGGGATGATGAGGACTTCACCTGGGAGAGAACCGATAAGGCAGAAGAATTAAGAAGAAAGGCGGGGCTGTAAGATGGATTACGATGTAAAGGATCTCTCTTTGGCCGATAGCGGTAAGGATAGGATAGAATGGGCATTCCAGACGATGGATGTTCTAAAAAGCATCCAGGATGATTTTGAGAAGAATAAGCCCTTAAAGGGCAAAACGATAGGTGCGTGTCTCCATGTTACAACGGAGACTGCAAATTTAGTCATAACGCTGAAAAAGGGCGGTGCGGATGTCTATCTGTGCGCGTCAAATCCTTTGTCAACGCAGGATGATGTGGCAGCTGCACTGGTGAAGCATTACGATATACCTGTATTTGCCATAAAGGGCGAGGATAGGGATACATACTATAAGCATTTGAATGCCGTCTTGGATAGAAAACCCAACATAACGATGGACGATGGTGCTGATCTGGTTTCTCTTTTGCACTCTGAAAGGAAAGAGCTTGCGGGTAATGTCATAGGCTCAACGGAGGAGACAACCACCGGTGTTATAAGGCTTAAGAGCATGGAGAAAAACGGCGTTTTAGCCTTCCCTGTTATAGCGGTTAATGATGCCAATACAAAGCACATGTTTGATAATAGATACGGCACGGGTCAATCAACAATAGATGGAATCCTGAGGGCCACAAATAGGCTCATAGCGGGCAGCGTCTTTGTTGTATGTGGCTATGGATGGTGCGGCAAGGGTCTTGCAGCAAGGGCAAAGGGCATGGGCGCCAATGTCGTGGTTACAGAGACCGATGCCTTGAGGGCGCTTGAGGCCGTAATGGATGGCTTTAGGGTCATGCCGATTAAAGAGGCAGCCAAGATCGGCGATTTCTTCTGCACCGTAACGGGCGATATACATGTTATAAGAAAAGAACATTTCGAATTGATGAAAGACGGGGCAATTGTTGCCAATTCTGGCCATTTCGATGTTGAGATAGATGTTAAAGGATTAAAGGAGATAGCCGTATCCCAGAGGGATGTTAGGCCTTTTGTCAGGGAGTATAAACTAAAGGACGGAAGAAGGATATACCTGTTGGCCGAGGGCAGACTGGTTAACCTATCGGCAGCAGAGGGCCATCCCTCATCGGTTATGGATATGAGCTTTGCCAATCAGGCGCTGAGTGCAAAGTATTTAATAGAGCACGGCAGTGAACTTCAAAGGAAGGTGTATAAGGTGCCGGATGAGCTGGATTCAATGATAGCCTCCCTTAAGCTGAAATCCTTGGGCATTGAGCATGATGAATTGACCGAGGAGCAAAAAGAATATTTGGCAAGCTGGACAATAGGAACTTAATAGTTTTTAAAAGGAGATATAGCCATGAAGGATAGGGTTATAGGTGAGCTTAACCGGGTATTTTATCCTGGTAAGACGCATAGCATAGTAAAAGAGGGTGTGCTTGAGGATGTGGAGGTTGAAGGCTCTAAGGTTATTGTCAAGCTTAAGCTTAAGCATGAGGAGAACGACTCGGTAATAGAACTGCTTAAGAAAAGCATACCCATGGCCGTCAAAAAGATTGACGGCGTTGAGGATGTGGAGTTGGTTATAGAGAAGGTGGTGGATGAATCCAAGAAGCTCTCAAAGATCAAGCATGTCATAGCAACAACATCGGGTAAAGGTGGTGTGGGTAAATCCACGGTTAGCGTAAATACGGCATTGGCTTTGGCTAAATTCGGATACAAGGTCGGGCTTTTGGATGCCGACATCTATGGGCCTAACATACCAACAATGATGGGTATTGAGGGTGTCCCTGTTACGATAGACCCAAAATACAAGGATAAGATACTCCCCATAGAGAAATACGGCATAAAGATTCTATCTATAGGCAATCTGGTTCCGAAGGATGCTGCGGTTATCTGGAGAGGGGCTTTAATACATCAGGCCATCAAGCAGTTTTTAGACGATGTTGTCTGGGGCGATTTGGACTTTTTGGTTGTGGATCTGCCGCCAGGCACCGGCGATGCCCAGTTGTCTTTGGCCCAGCTTACCAAGGTTAGCGGTGGTATCATAGTCATAACGCCTCAAAATGTGGCTATGAGTGATGCTATGAGGGCCCATGATTTCTTCAAGCGACTCAACATACCGACCATCGGCGTTATTGAGAATATGAGCTATTTTATCTGCCCGCACTGCGGCGCAAGAACAGATATATTCGATCACGGTGGAGCAAAGAAGTTTGCCAATGAGACCGGCCTGGACTTTTTGGGTGAGATACCCATAGATGTCGAGGTAAGAGAGGGTGGCGATAAGGGTAAGCCAATTGTGGTTTCCAACCCGACATCGCCGGTGGCACAGGCCTTTGAGGATGTGGCAAGGAGTATAATTGAAAAGCTAAAGAGTTAGGGGGAGAGTTATGGGTATTTTCGATTTATTTAGGAAGTCTCCCTTCATAGCCATTATGGAGATGATGAAAGAGGTTATGGAGTGCACCGGCAGGATACCCCAGTTGTATGAGGCGTTTTTGAATTCGGATGAGGAGAGCATACAGCGTATCGCCAAGGAGATCTCTGATCATGAATACAAGACCGATACGATAAAGAATACAATAAGACAGAGCCTGCCAAAGAGTATATTCATGCCCGTTGCCAGGGGTGATATACTCCAGATAATTACATCAATGGACGCTATAGCGGACAAGACCGAGGATTTGGGCGTCTTGATGACATTCAAAACCATCAAGGTGCCTGAGGAGTTGAAGAACAAGATAAACGGTTTTGTTAAGAGCGTTCTTGAGGTTGTTGAGCTTTCGAAACATGTGATAGAGGAGCTTGAGACGCTAAGGGAAGCGGGTTTTGCAGGGCCTGAGGCCAAGGAGGTTTTGGAGCTGCTCGATAAGATAAATGAAAAAGAGCACGAAACCGATGTATTCCAGTATGACCTAACAAAGATAGTCGTAAACAGCTCAGAGGAGCTTGATTGCGCCTCCTTGATATTGTGGATGAAGATAATTGAGGCAACAGGCGATATAGCAAACGCTGCCGAGAAGATGGCAAATAGGATAAGGTTGATAATATCCCAATGAGCCCCGTATTGATTATACTTTTGGCTGCTGCATTTGGCTTCTATATGGCCTGGAATATCGGCGCCAATGATGTGGCCAACGCCATGGGCACGAGCGTTGGCGCACGCAGTTTAAGCTTTAAGCAGGCCATTATCGTGGCGGCTATCTTTGAGTTTTCAGGCGCCATGCTTGTGGGCAATCATGTTAGCTTAACGGTTGCAAAGGGTATTGTTAACCCGTTTTCCTATGAGAGCCAGGCCATTGTATTTGCATACGGTATGCTTGCCACACTGCTTGCTGCAGCCTTATGGGTGAATATGGCAACCAAACTTGGAATGCCTGTATCGACCACACACTCCATAGTCGGTGGCGTAATGGGTTTTGGTATCGTCACGCAGGGCTTAAGCTCTATTGAGTGGGGTAAGGTCGTAACGATTGTTTTAAGCTGGATAGTTTCACCCATCAGCGGCGGCATAATCTCGTTTTTTATCTTCCTGTTCATTTCAAAGAAGATACTTACAAACGATAAACCCGTTGTGGCTGCAAAGAAGTATGCACCGTTTTTGGCGTTTATGGTTTCTATGGTGCTGGTTTTCTCTATGCTTTATAAGGGGCTGAAGAACCTTCATCTGAACTTCTCCTTCACAAACTCACTCCTCATAGCGATAGGCGTTAGTGTTGTATTCTATGGCGTTATATACAAGATAGTTTCGGGCATACCCGTTGATACCACCCTGCCCTATAAGAGGAGGTATCCGCAGGTTGAAAGGATATTTGCCATACTCCAGGTGATTACAGCATCGTATATGGCGTTTTCTCATGGTGCAAACGATGTTGCTAATGCCGTCGGACCTTTAATGGGTGCGGTTTATGCCAAGGCCTTAACGGCCCATCAGCAGCTTTCGATGCCTATCTGGGTGTTGAGTGTTGGTGCTGTGGGTATAGTGGCCGGGCTTTCGATGTATGGTTATAAGGTTATATTGGTTGTGGGCAGGAAGATTACGGATATGACACCCTCAAGGGGTTTTGCCGCAGAGTTTGGCGCTGCAACCACGGTTTTGGTCTGCTCCAAGATGGGGTTGCCCATCTCCACGACCCATACGCTTGTGGGTTCTGTTATAGGCGTTGGTCTTGCAAGGGGTATAGGTGCATTGAACCTTAAGGTATTGAAGGATATAGTGGTTTCATGGCTGTTAACCCTGCCTATAGCTGCTGCTCTATCGGCTGCCATATTCCTTGTTCTAAAGGGCTTGTTTTTGAGTTAGATGATTGTCGCATCCATTGATATAGGAACAAACACCATACGACTGCTCATAGCAAAGAAAGAGGAGCCGTGCAGGTTTGATTTTTTGGTTCAAAAGAGCAGAATAGCCCGTCTGGGTGAGGGTTTTCTGCCGCAAAAACTGCTCAAGGCCGAGGCCATAGAACGGGCTGTATCGATATTGAAGGACTATTTGAGAATCATAGATGACTTTAGGGTTGATAGAACCATTGCTGTTGCAACAAGCGCCACACGGGAGGCCTTAAACAGGGATGAGTTTTTAGAAAGAGCGAGGTCTTTGGGTCTTGATATAAGGGTTATAGACGGCGTTGAGGAGGCTGTCCTTACCCATTTGGGTATAGTGTATTTCCTAAACGGCAGAATCAGGAATAAAAGCTGGGTGGCTTTTGATTTGGGTGGTGGCAGCACCGAGTTTATGTTCTCTTTTGATGATAGGCTTAAGGAGGCCTTTAGTCTGCCCACTGGCGTTGTGAAGCTATTGGAAAAACACATCTTGAACGATCCGCCCAGTAAGGATGAGCTTTTAAGGATAGGTGATGAGTTTATTGGCTTTTTGGGTGAGAAGGTTAAAGACAGGCGAGTCGATGAGATTGTGGCCAATGCAGGCACCACAACCACCCTGGCTGCCATAGATTTAAAGCTTAAGGAATACAGGCACGATATAGTTGAGGGGCATCTGCTTAAGAAGTCGACGGTTGAGTCTATACTGAAGGATATGATGTCGATGAGTTCTGAGGATAGGCTAAGGCGATACCCCATCTTGGAAAAAGGCAGGGAGGATGTTATAGTAATAGGTGCTTATATCATAAAGAGGGTGCTTGAGTTTTTTGGCAAGGATTATCTTATAACCACGAATGGAAGCTTAAGAGAAGGCGTTATAATAAGGGAGTTTTGCGGTGGATGAAAAAAGAAAAGACATATACGACAAGCTCTTTGAGAATAGCAAGGAAATAGAAAAGGAGATTTCTAAAAAGGATTTCAACCTTGCAGAAGTTGATAGATTATTCAGAAAGAGGAATGAGCTGTTTGATAGGCTAAAGTCAAACGGTGAGCCGCCCGAGGATGAATTGGAGCTTGCAAAAAAATTGATAGATGATAATAATAGATTGATAGATATGGTTATTGAGAAGAAGGAGCAGCTGTTGGGTGAGTTTAAATCCAAAGAAAGCGATGCAAAGAAGATATCACAATACCTGAAAAAATAAGGGGGTGCCTATGTTTTCCAAGAACAACGCTGTTTTGGTTGTAATCGATATGCAGGAGAAACTCTGCAAGGTTATGAAGAATCTGGATAGAACCACAAAGAACATCAGGCTATTGATTGAGGCTGCCAACGAATTCAATATGCCCATAATATACACAGAGCAATACCCCAAGGGCTTGGGAGAAACAATAGAGCCGCTTAAGTCTCTGCTTGAAAAATACAATGCCGAAAGGTTCGATAAGATGTCGTTTTCTGCCCTGAAGATAGATGAGATAGCAAAAAGGATAGAGGAGTTGGGCAGAAAGACCGTTGTTCTTACGGGTATAGAATCACATATATGCGTTCTGTCAACAGCTGTGGATTTGAAGGCGAAAGGGTACAATGTCGTAATAGCAAAGGATGCAACAACATCGAGGGAGGATGAGTTCTATTCAACGGCAATGGATTTTTACAACGGATACGGCATAAGCGTTGTTCCTGCCGAGACATTGGTGTTTTACTGGCTTGAGTTTGCAGGCACAGAATCATTCAAAAAACTCCAGAGGATAATTTTGGGTAAAGACTAATTGCTGGATAGACTCACAAAGAACAAGGCATCGATTTTTATATATCTGTTTGTATTCTTTTCGATAGGCAGCTTTTATATCTCATTTTTCCCGCCGGATGAGCCTAAATATGTGGATGCTGCCCTAAGGATGATAGAAAATGGCAACTATATAGTGCCGTTTTTCAACTGCCATGTTAGGTTTGATAAGCCTATACTGTTCTATTGGGAATTGGTGGCGTTTTTTAAGCTGTTTTTCATTGATGAGTTGATCAAAAGCGGCCACGATTTCTTTGGCATCATAGAGTATGCTGCCAGATTGCCGGCTATAATCTCTGCATCCCTAAGCGGTATCTATGTGTATGAGTTAAGCAAAAGACTCTTCAATGATGAGTATTCAGCCCGATTGTCAATAGTAGGCTTTGTTTCTGTATTGTTCTTTTTTTACTTGGGCAGGGCCGTATATCCGGATATGAGCCTGATTTTGTTCGAACTTGCCGGTGTCTATTATTTTATAGCAGGCAGGTATGTTTTGGGCTGGTTGTTTGTGGCCTTAGCGTTCTTAACCAAGGGCCCTATAGGCATCGTAAGTGTTGGATTTACCTATTTTTTGTATCTGTGGATAGTAAAGAAAGAGAGTGGCATTAGGGAGTTTTTCTCTTCAAAGAACGGCATTGGATTTTTGGTTTTTTTAATTGTTAGCATGCCCTGGTATGTGGCCGTTTATAAGCTCTATGGGATGGAGTTTATCAATAAGTTTCTGATATACCATAACATAGAGCGGTTTACCGGTGCGGCTGATCAGCACCCACGCTCATTTTTCTATTTCTTTCCTATAGCCATAGCCGCTGTTTACCTGTGGTGGCCATTTCTCTATGATTTCTATAGGGCCTTGGATTTTAAAGACAGAAGGGTGATGTTTTTGTTTGCCTGGTTTTTTTGGGTTTTTCTCTTTTTCTCGATATCCAAAAACAAGCTTGCGCATTACATAGCATTCGGCTTTATACCGCTAACCGTTTTATTCGGACTTGTCATAGAGAAGGCAAAGAACAGTAAGTTTAAGTTTTTGTCTATGTTTACGCTGGAGTTTGCCCTGGGTGTGGCTCTGAGTGTGTATCTATACAAAGACGGTATAATAGGCCTATTGCCGACGGTTTTATTTGGGTTTTTCTTTGTGGCTTTGACCAATATGATAAAGAAACCGGCAAACCTTGTTTTCTATAAGGCGTTGATGCTTAGCCTTGTTGGCTTTGTTTTATTGCTCCAGTTTGAGCAGTTGAGACCGGAAAAACATATCTGGAGGGCTGTGTTGTCAGAGGGTTTGCCGCTTTATGAGTATAGGATAAAAAACCAGTCTCTGACCGCATATACGCGATGTTGCCTAAATGAGATCAGGGATCCGAATTACTTTAATTCACTGAAGGGCAAGTTCTTTGTCTATACGAAGGAGAAATACATAAAACAGCTAAAGGGACATTTTAAGTTGATTGGCAGGTATCAAGATACAGGCACGAAGACCGCTCTTCTGCTTATGGATAATGGATAGGGTGCTGGAAGAGGCAAGGCAAAAAATCATAGACTTTATGGAGAATGAGTATAGGGGCGAGGATATACGATTCTGTTCTGCTTATCTGTTCGGTGATTCCAAATTTATCGAAAAAAACAGGGTGTTGGCCGATACATTCAACGGCCTTGCGGTTGTTGAAAGACCCAACATTATTTATATAAAAACCGACACGGAGCTTAAGATAAACGGTGTCAGTATAAGGGAGTTGACAGAAAAGCTCCACCTTGCGGCCTTTTTTGGTGGGGATATAAAAAGCATCGAAAACAGCGCTAACAATGTGATTATCTCTGAGAATCTATCGTTTTTTATGAGCGCAAAGCCAAAAAACAGCGTCTTTCTATACAACAAGGGGTTTCATTTAACAAAGCAGATAAGCCACTTTGTAAAGAAACTTACATTCGATAGGGTTATCTTTTTTGGTGATGTCGACTTAGAGGGACTGGCCATATACGATGCCTTTAGGGAACATTTCGATGGGATTGAGTTTTACCCTGATCCTGAAACGATAAGGTTTGTTATATCTGTCTATGGCGATGCGCTGCCGCCACTGAAACAGCAAGATAGAAAGATAACCTTTCTAAAGGGTATTGCTGAAATGCTAAAAGAAAAGAATGTGAGGATAGAGCAGGAGTTTTTGCAGGTTCTATTTGCCAGGGGGAGGTTGAAAAGACCAGAATGGATGGATATGTGAAGCTGTTTTGTTCGAAGGATTGCCCGGATGCCTGCTCGTTTTCTGCCCGTTTCGATGGAAAGAAGCTCGATATAAAACCGGATGGGTTTTTAGGCAAAAGCTTTGTTTGCTCAAAGCTAAAGGGTTTCTTCAACAGAGAGGTTAAATACAACAAATCAGAAAGCAGGCTGTTTTTTAGGCCTGCCCCTGTTGAGGATGTTATAAAAGAGGCCGCAGGGCTTATAAGGTCGGGAAAGAGGATTCTCTATTACAGGGGTTCTGGCAATCTTGGCTATTCCATGTTTGCCTGGGATGTTGTTGCATCCGCCTTTGATAATGTCTATTTTGTGGATGGAAGCCCGTGTGATGAGACGGGTATTGAGGCACATATAGAGGATTTTGGTGTATGCACAAACCCCGATATAGAGAATTTGGAAAAAGCCGATACTATTCTGGTCTTCGGCAGAAACGCATTTGCCGCATCGCCCCACTTCTATTCATACCTGCTTAAGCTATCGAAAGATAAGAAGGTGTTTTATATAGACCCCGTAAGGTCAGAAACATCAAGGATAGCAACCAGATTTATTCGTATAAATCCAGCATCAGACGGTGCTTTGGCCTATTGTCTAATAGATTCTTTGGGATACGATAGGCTTTCAAATACCGATGAAGCCTTCAGATGCACAGGCATAAGCGTAAGCGATTTTGAGCTTTTAAGGGATAGCTTTATTCAAGGTAGGGTTGCAATAGTTGAGGGATACGGCCTGCAGAGATACAGAAACGGCAAGAACAATATACAATGGCTCAACAGGCTTGCCTATTTAAGCGGAAACCTGAATATGCTGTATTACTCTCGCTCATCTAAGGAGGGCTTTATCAAGCCCACGATAGAACCCAAGAACAGAATACCCATAAGCGAGATTGTGAAATACCTAAAAGATGGTTTCTTTGATGGGTTTTTTGTTGTTGCAGCAAACCCCATCATGAGCCTGCCGGATAACCACATCTGGGAGAGGGAGTTTAGGGATAAGCCGCTTATATCCGTCGATACGAATCTGACACAGACCTCCTCCCTTGCCGAGTATTTCATAAGGGTTGGAGGCATGTTCTCATCGCCCGATGCCCAGGGGAGCTATTTTTTCAACAAGACCCATTTCAGGGATAGGCTTGTTGAGGGTCTATCCGATTACGGTGCGGCGTTAATGCTTGCAAAACAACTGGGTGTTGGCCTTGATTTGAACCCAAGCTCAGCATACAAGGGACTAAAGAGCTCAAGGCGGGTGGATTTTAAGGATATTCAGCTTAAAAAACCCTATTATGAGGATGGCAAAATCAGATTGATGAGCCTCTCCCATATGGATTATTTAAACTCACAAACAGACGAAAAGCCCATTGATCAGGTTTACCTAAACAGAGGGCTTGCAGAGGGCTTATCTTTAGGTGAGGGTTCTTTGGTTTTGTTAAGAAATGGCTCAAAGGAGGCCGAATTTAGGGTAAGCCTCACAGACAAAACAGAAGGCGATGTGGCGTTTGTTTACAAAAGCGCCTGCAAAAAGACCAATTACATCTTTTCAACCATACCAACAGATACAAAAAACGGCATAGCGTATAATGACACCTTTGTCCAGATAAGGGGGCTTTAGCCCCCTGCCCTATTCAAGACCCTTGATTTTGTAATATCCCTCTATCATCCTTTTGACTGAGGCTGGCAGCGGTATATAGCCGAGCTGTTCTGCGTATTTATCGCCGTGTTTGAATGCCCATCTAAAAAATTCAACGGATGCCTTGCTCGATTTTGGTCTGTCATCTGCTAATAGTATCATCGTTGCCACGGTCAACGGCCAGCTATCTTTGCCCTTTGCGAGTAAGAGGTTGGATGGTATGTAAAACGAGGTCTTTAAAGACCAGTTTGCCTGCTTTGCGGCATTTTCGAACGATTCCCTTGTCGGTTTCACAAAATTACCCTCTTTAGATTGCAACTGTGAACTCTTTAGTCTGTTTTGCAGCTTGTATGCATACTCAACATAGCCTATTGAGCCTTTTATCTGCTTGATATAGTTTGTGACGCCCTGGTTGCCCTTGGCGCCCTTTCCCGTGGGCCAGTTAACCACCTTGCCGAAGCCGACCTCTTTATTCCATGCAGGGCATACCCGAGATAACCAATAGGTGAAATTCCATGTTGTGCCTGAACCTTCGGCTCTGTGTATCACCGTTATAGCCTCATGCGGCAGATTCAAGGATGGGTTATCCTTCTTGATTTCTGCATCGTCCCAATATCTTAGCTTACCCATAAATATGTCGCAGATGGTTCTATTGGAGAGTTTAAGCTGCATATCGTCTATTCCGTCTAAGTTGTAAACAACGACGATTGAGCCTATAACGGCCGGGAATTGATAGAGGCCCCTCTTTTTGAGCTCTTCTGGTGAGAGCATCTTGTCTGAGCCACCAAAATCGACGATCCTCTTTGTGATCTGCCTTATGCCTCCGCCAGAACCAATACCCTGATAGTTTACCCTTATGCCGGTTGCCTTGTAATATGCATAGCTCCAGGTTGTGTAAACCGGATAGGGGAATGTTGCACCGGCTCCATTGATAAGCTTGGCCGAATAGGCCGATAGAGCCGATACGATAATAAATGCTGCTGATAAAACCATACTTAAGAAACCCCTCATAAACACACCTCCATACAAAGATTTTCGCCTGTTGTTTATCGATGATTTGTAAAGATTCCTTTTAAAAGATGTTAAGAAGGTGTTAAAAGTGCCTTTAAAGGTTTCTTAATGTCGCCTTAACATTTTCTTAACATCTTTTTCTGACAATGCACGGCAATGAAAAGGGATGGCTTTGTTGAAAGAGTTGCTTTTGCCTTAACCTTCTTTGGTGCTATATTTGTTGTGCTTATACTGGTTTTGATGTTTGTTGTTTTGCTTTATGCCTCGCTGGATGCCATTGAGCATTTTGGTGTGTTTAGGTTTGTCTTCTCTGTTAAGTGGGATCCCTCAAAAAGCATATTCGGCGGTGCAGGCCCTATCTATGGAACCGTTATAACCACCATCATAGCCTTAATCATTGCTGTGCCTGTTTCTTTGGGTATAGCCGTATTTATCAGTCAGTTGTGCCCTGAGTTTTTAAAGGATATATTTTCCTATTCGATAGAGATGCTTGCCACCATACCCAGCATAGTCTATGGAATGTGGGGCTTATTTAGTCTGGCGCCGATTATGAGGAATTACATAGAGCCGTTTCTGCAAAGGGTGTTTCTGCCCATACCGGGTTTGAGGCTTCTGTTTGAAGGCACACCGTTAGGCATAGACCTTCTAACCTCAGGGGTTGTTTTAAGCATTATGATAATACCCTTTATTGGCTCTATAGCAAGGGACAACTTTGAGCTTGTGCCTAAGGAGCTTATAGAGTCGGCTTATGCAATGGGGGCAACCAGGTGGGAGGTTATAAGGGATGTAATTATTCCTTATTCTAAGCTGGGCATCTTTGGCGGTATCATCATAGCCACAGGGAGGGCTTTGGGTGAGACGATGGCTGTGGCCTTTGTTTTGGGTAATGACCACTCAATTCACCTATCGCTGCTTAAATCATCGACCACAATCTCTGTGACCTTGGCAAATGAGTTTACGGAGGCCGATTTTAATTTGTATTCATCATCTTTGTTCTATCTGGCCTTTATACTGCTGTTTTTGAGTTTTCTTTTGCTTGGATTGGCGAAGTTTATCGTCAAGAGGAGGTTTTCAAGATGAGATACATGCTCCGCAGAAGAATAAATAACACGATCTTTTTGGGTTTGAGCGTTATGGCCGCCCTGTTTGGGGCGTTTTGGCTGTTGTTCATAATTGTAAGCATACTGAAAAACGGTTTTCAGGCCATAAATTGGGATCTGTTTTTTAAGGATCCTGCACCACCCGGATTTAGCGGTGGCGGTTTGCGTTCTGCTTTTGTTGGTCAGTTGATTATAACGGTGTTGGCCTCTGCAATAGGTGTCCCTATAGGTATTCTTGGTGGCACATTCCTATCCGAATACGGAAGGGGAACAAGGCTATCAAGGATTGTAAGCGATATAGCGGATATTATGATAAGTCTGCCCTCGATCGTTGTTGGAACCTTCGTCTATACGGTTGTCGTAAGGCCTATGGGGCATTTTAGTGGATATGCAGGCGCTATTTCCTTAGCCATCATAATGATACCGGTTATCTTAAGAAGCACAGAAGAGGTGCTTAGGCTTGTGCCGTGGGACTTAAGGGAGGCGGCCTTTGCCCTGGGTGCACCATACCACAGGGTTATAATGGATGTTGTATACAGGTCTGCAGCAGGCGGTTTGTTTACGGGTGTTATACTGGGCATTGCAAGGGTGGCGACAGAGACAGCCCCCCTGTTGTTTACCTCTTTCAACAACCCTTTCTTTAGCCTAAACCCCAACGAGGCCATGCCCTCTTTGACCGTTACTATATACCAGTACGCTATGGGGCCGTATGACGATTGGCATAGATTGGCCTGGGGCGCCTCGTTTGTCATTGTGGTGTTTGTGTTGATTGTGAATATAAGCGGCAGGCTCTTTATCAGAAGGAGGTTTGGCAGGTGAGTCTTGAGGCTTTGATAAGGGTTAACCATTTGAGTTTTTATTATGGGGATGTCAGGGTTTTGAATGATATAAATATGGTTATATACAAAAACAGAATCACCGCCCTCATCGGGCCCTCTGGATGCGGCAAGACGACATTCTTGAGGTGTTTTAACCGCATGCACGACCTCTATAAAAACACAAGGTATGAGGGCGAGATCATATACAAGGGCAAGGATCTGTTAAAAGAGAGGGATCTTATCAGCTTAAGGAGTCACATAGGTATGGTTTTTCAAAAACCCACCCCGTTTCCCATGTCTATCTTTGACAATGTTGCATACGGGCTGAAGCTAAAGGGTATAAGGGATAAGACCCGGATAGAGGAGATTGTTGAAAGGTCTCTAAGGGGCGCTGCACTATGGGATGAGGTTAAGGATAAGCTCAACACATCGGCTTTGGCCTTAAGCGGTGGCCAGCAGCAGAGAATAGTTATAGCAAGGGCTTTAGCCGTTGAGCCGGATATTATTCTGTTTGATGAGCCCACAAGCGCTTTGGATCCAATAGCAACATCGAAGATAGAGGAGCTTATATCACAGCTTAAGAGCCTCACAACGATCCTTATAGTTACGCACAATATGCAACAGGCTGCAAGAATATCGGATTTTACGGCGTTTTTATACAAAGGGAAGCTCATAGAGTTCAATAGAACGGATAAACTGTTTACAAATCCGTCTGAGGAGTTGACGGAGCGTTATATAACTGGTAGGTTTGGTTAACAGAGGGGTGTGTAATGGTTATGATAGAAGATGATTTAAGGGACCTAAGGGTTAAAATCTCAAAAATGGCGGATGTCTCCATTGATATGGTCGATAAGGCCACTTATGGTTTGTTTAATTCAGACCCAACGCCGCTTGCCGATGTTATAGCCATGGACAATGTGGTGGATAGGATGGATAACCAGATAGATGAGATGGTGGTTAGGATATGCGCAATAAGGCAACCTGAGGCCACCGATTTGAGGTTTATTCTGTCTGCCGTTAAGATCAATGTGTTTTTAGAAAGGGTCGCAGATAATGCCGTCAATATAGCCGAATGGGCATACAAGATAATAAAGCATCCGCCTATAAAACCATACATAGACCTGCCCAAAATGAAGGATGAGGCCCTGGGCATGGTGAAGGATGCGATAGAGGCGTTCTTTTCTAAGGATGTGCAGAAAAGCAAGGGTATAATAGAAAGGGATGATATTGTCGATAATTACGAGATACAGATAATAAGAGAATTGTTCACATATATATTTGAGAATCCGTCTGTTATAAAGAACGCCTTGAGGTTGATGTATGTTGCAAGGGCGCTTGAGAGGATAGCTGATCAGGCCACAAACATAGCAGAATTGGCCATATTTGTTGCAAACGGAGAGGTCTATAAGCACAGAAGGAAGAAGGAATGAGGGGTAATGTCCTGGTTATTGAGGATGATAGGTATATAGCCGAGTTGATAGAGTTTAATCTAACCAAAGAGGGTTATAATGTGTTGATGGCGCTAAATGCCAACGAAGGCTTGGTTTATCTAAATAAAAGAGACATCGATGTGATACTGTTGGATTTGATGTTGCCCGGTCTTCAGGGTGAGGAGTTTTTGAGGCTTATAAAGTCCAGGGACAATCTAAGGGATATTCCCGTGATAATCATAACAGCCAAATCACAGGAGGATCTGTTTGTTAAGCTTCTGAATGAGGGTGCCGATGATTTTTTGATAAAACCGTTCAGTATAAAGGTGCTCCTGGCAAAGATAGGCGTTTTGTTTAGGAGGGTTTATAAGCAGGGCAATACTATATCTTTGGGCGGCATTGAGATGAGCCTCGATGAGTATTCCGTTGCTGTTGATGGTAAACCGGTCTCTTTTACAAAAACGGAGTTTGATATATTGAAGTTCTTTTTGCTAAACCCCAACAAGGTTTTGACCAGGGATGCCATAATCGATGAGGTGTGGGGCAGTGATGGTAATATCAGCGATAGAACCATAGATGTGCACATATCCAAAATCAGAAAGAAGATAGGCTCAAAGGCCAATTTGATCAAATCCATACCCCGTGTTGGATATAAGTTTAGTGTATGAGGCAGAGCGTAAGGCTGTTTGGCTTTTTGCTGATACTGGAGCTTGTTGTTATAGTTGTTGTAGGCTGGATCTATTACTATCAGCTAAAGGCCCTAAACAACATGGTCGCAAGGGATGTGCTTAAGGCGTTTAGCGGCGTTGTTCTTTCTAAAGGTGTGGATAATCTGACCTATGAAGGGCGTTATTTGAAGCTTACCATAGAGGCAAACCCGAAGAGTCCGTGCGTTGAGCCTTATTGTGTAAGACTAAAGAGCAAGGATAAGACAATAGCGTTTGAATATAAACCGCTCGGTTTTGAGGATCTGTTTGGGAGGTTTTTGGATAAACTCTCTTTGCTTTTTATCTCACTTAGCGGGATCTCGTTTGTTTTCAGTATGCTCATAACAAAAAAGGAAGAGGATATGGTAAGGCTTCTAAACAGCATAATAGATGATGTAAAACAGATGAGGGAGCCGGTTTTCCCCCATCTTGAGGATAAATCCTATGCCAGGCTGTTTTATGGGATAAAGAAGATTTACAGGATACAGAAGAGGCAGCAGGAGGATTTAAAGAAGGAAAAGGGTCGCATAGATTTTATAATCTCATCCATGGGAGAGGGACTGATGCTTCTATCATCAACAGGCGTTATAGAGCTTGTTAATCCTAAGGCAAAGGAGTTGATTTTCAGCGATATTGAGGCTAATAAAAACATCCTCGATGTCATATCACACTACCCTCTGCTTAACTATTTTAGCAAGCTGTTGGAGGGCGGTTCTTCTGAGGAGGAGATCAAGATAGACAACAGATGGCTTTTGATCAAAGGCAAAAGGATTCAGGATAAGATTATAGTGATCATTAGTGATATAACGCAGAAGAAGGAGTATGCACAGATGAAGGCTCAGTTCTTTGCCGATGCTTCGCACGAATTAAAAACGCCCATAACCTCCATTCTGGGTTATTCGGAAACACTGATGGAGAACCCGGATATGGATACAGAGCTGAGGCTTAAGTTTATCAGATACATAAACGAAAATGCGAAAGAGTTAACCGAACTAATAGAGGATATACTGACGCTTCACAGGATAGAATCCATAAAGAACCCCAAAAGTGGCAGATGCGATTTAAAAAGAATCAAGGATGAGCTTGAGTTCTCCTTCGGTGGGCTTGCCAAGGATAAATCCCTAAAATTTGAGATTGAATGCCCGCCTGTGGCTGTCGATATACCCTGTGAGTATGTTAAGTCTATCCTGTGGAACTTAACGGACAACGCCATTAAGTATACAGAAAGCGGCTTTGTGAGTGTTTCGTGTTTCCTGAAGAATTCCGGTTTAACCATAGAGGTTAGGGATAGCGGCATAGGTATAGCTAAAGAGCATTTGGGGAATATCTTTCAGCGGTTCTATACTACACAGAAAAGCAGAAGCAGAAGACTCTCCGGGACGGGTTTGGGGCTGGCTATTGTTAAGCATATAGTTGATCTATACTCTGGAAGAATTGAGGTTTACAGCAAGCCGCAAAAGGGCAGCACCTTCAGGGTATTTATTCCAAAAAGGAATACAGAAGACCTATCTCATAAGGCCATTTAGACGGGTTGGGTGTCTCAAGTATCAGTGGCATATTGCAGAACCTTTTGTCTTTTATTATAAACCTGAAGGCGTCTATGCCTATCTGGCCCTCACCGAGGCTTTGGTGTCTGTCAACCCTTGAGCCTAAGGCTGTTTTTGAATCGTTTAGGTGCATGCCTTTTAGGTATGAAAAACCCACTATCCTTTCAAACTCCTCAAATGTTTTACAGAAACCGTCGTATCTTCTTATATCGTATCCTGCAGCAAACAGATGGCATGTGTCTATGCAAACGCCTATACGGGTTTTGTCTTCTATACGGTCTATTATTGTCCTCAGATGCTCAAACCTAAATCCCAGGACGCTCCCCTCGCCTGCTGTATTCTCTAAAACCACCTCAACGCCTTCTGTTCTGTCTAATGCTATGTTGATGCTTTCTGCTATGCGTTTTAGGCAGTCTTGAGTTGTTATTCTATTTAGCGATGCGCCGGGATGGACATTGAGCCTTAAAAGCCCCAATTGCCTGCACCTTTTTAGCTCATCGATCAAGGCCTCCCTTGATTTTGTTAGTTTCTCTTTTTCCGGTGAGCCCAAATTTATCAGATAGCTTGCATGCGGCAATATGTATTTTTTGTCAAACCCAAACGCCCCACAGTTTTTGTTGAAGCCTTCTATACTTTCTTCACTCAGCGGTTTTGCCTGCCACTGCCTCTGGTTTTTTAAAAACAGGGCAAACGCCTTTGCGCCTATCCTATGGGCGTTGATCGGGGCATTCTGAATGCCTCCTGCTATGCTTACATGAGCGCCGATGAATTTCATGCCCTCAAATTACCACAAACCGTTTGCCTTTTAAAGCCTGTTTTTATAGAATTCCACCATGAAAATAGTGATTTTCTATAAATACTTCAGAACCTACGGCGGACAGGAGAAGGTGATATACAACTTAGTGCATTACCTTGCTGATATGGGATATGAGATAGATGTTTATGCCATCAAGATAGATGATTTGCCAAGAAAAGAAAATATTAGATTGCATAGGGTTTTTTTACCGTCCAATGGTTGGCCATCCTTGTTGGGTTTTGCTATTTATTCTTATGTTAAGGGCAAGGTATTAAAGAAAAAGGAACCTTCTGTTTGTATAATGGGTTTTGGAAAGACATTTTACAACGACATCTACAGATCTGGTGGTGGGGTTCATAGGTATTATTTCAAAAGGGCTGTTTTTAAATACGAAAGCAAACTCGGGCGGTTTTTTTATAAGCTCAAGAAGTATCTTACCTTGTCTCACTGGATAACAATATGGATTGAGGATTTAACATACAGATCGGGCCAAAAAACATTTATTGTTCCTTCTTTGTTTGTGAAAAAGCAGATCGAATCGTTTGGTATTGAAAAAAATAGAATAGCGATCATAAGAAACGGCGTCGATATAAATAGATTTAAACCAGACAATCAGCTTAGATACGCAGAGAGAAAAAAACTGGGCATAGCAATGGATGAATTTGTGTTCTCCTTTGTCTCAACAAATCATAGACTTAAAGGATTGCAATATCTTTTAAAAGCCGTTAGGATTTTGAAAGAAGAGGGTTATAGGTTTAAACTATTGATAGCAGGGGAAGATATAAACAGCTTCTTTAAAAAAAGAATGAAAGGCATTGAAGATTATGTTGTGTGGCTTGGCAGAAGAAAGGACATAGAAAATGTATACAATGCCAGTGATGTTTTTATATACCCCACACTTTTTGATACATCGGCTTTGGTTATATTAGAGGCCATGGCTTGCGGAAATGTTCCTATTGTTAGCATCTATGCTGGAAGCAGTGAGTTAATAAAAGAGGGATACAATGGCTTTTTGATATCGGAGCCGTCGAACCCTTTAAAGATAGCCAGTTCTATGAAACTGGTTTTAGATAACCCGGAGATTATTAAAAGTTTAAGATTAAATGCTATTGAAACTGTAAGAAAACAACCCCAAGGGGATGTTTTCTTACAGATAGAAATGCTAATAAGAGACAAATGTGGCTCTTAAGTTTTTTTAGTTTTGCTGGCTGAACTTCTCCATTACCTCATCGGATATGTCGAAGTTGGCATATACATGCGATACATCATCATCGTCTTCCAATGCCTCCATGAGTTTCAGCATGCTAATGGCCTTCTCGCCCTCGAGTTTTACCGTGTTCTGTGGAATCCTTGTTAGCTCGGCTGTTTGCGGCTTAAAGCCCTGGCTTTCTAAGGTCTCCTTTACAGCCATAAATTCCTTCGGCTCTGTTATAACCTCAAAAACACCATCTTCTTGATTCTCTCTGACATCGCTTGCGCCGGCTTCTAAGGCCGCCTCAAATAGGGCATCCTCATCGGTTGAGTTTTTATCAAATGTCATATAACCCACATAATCAAACATCCAGGAGACGCAGCCGTTCTCACCCAGGCTGCCACCAAATTTATTCAAAAGGTGTCTTACACTGGCCGTCGTTCTCTGCCTGTTATCGGTTGTGGCCTCTATTATCATAGCCACTCCGCCAGGCCCATATCCTTCGTATATAACATCCTCATAGGTGGTTCCTGGCAACTCACCTGTGCCCTTCTTTATGGCCTTTTCTATGTTTTGCTTGGGCATGTTGGCTTCTTTGGCCTTTTCTATAGCCATCCTGAGTCTGGGGTTGTTTTCAGGGTCTCCCCCACCCAATTTAGCGGCAATGGTGATCTCCTTTATCAGTTTGGTGAAGATAGCCCCCCTTTTTGCATCCTCTTTGGCCTTTTTGTGTTTTATGGTGCTCCATTTATTATGACCAGACATACATACCTCCCTTTAGAGTTTTGGCGGCGTTAACCCCATCTGTTTCTGGTATTTACCCTTTTTATCGGCATAGCTTACAAGGCACTCCTCGTCTGCTTCAAAGAACAGCACCTGAGCTATACCCTCCCAGGCGTAAACCTTGGCTGGAATGGGCGTTGAATTGGATATCTCTATCGTGACATAACCCTCCCATTCCGGCTCAAACGGTGTGACATTCACTATAAGCCCGCATCTTGCATATGTGGATTTACCGACGCACACCGTCAAGATGTTCCTTGGAATCCTAAAATACTCCACGCTCCTTGCCAGAACAAAGCTATTGGGTGGTATAATGCAGACATCGCCCTTAAAATCCACATAGTTCTTTTCTGTAAAGTCCTTCGGGTCAACTATGGTGTTGTTTACATTGGTGAATATCTTAAATTCATCGGCTATGCGCATGTCGTATCCGTATGAGCTAACACCGTAGCTTATGACCCCTTCCCTGACCTGTCTGTCTGCAAAGGGCTCTATCATGCCCTTTTTAGCCATCTCTATAATCCAGCGGTCGTTTTTTATACTCATACCACAGCACCCTCTTTTCTGACTATCTTACCCGAGAAGTGAAGCAAAAACAGCCTTTTCTGATCGTCCACCTCGGCCTGATTGAGTATCTTTTTCTCCTTTAACACCTCATCGCTGAAATCTATGCCGTTTTCCTCTAACAGCTTCTCCAGCAAAACAACATATTCAGCCACATTCTCAAGCTCTTCAACCACGGCATAGTGGGGTGCTTTATCCAACACGGTTTCCACAAACTGTTTTACCTCTTCGTATCCAGCTTTTGGCTGGTCAAAGGGATCTGTAAATATTGCATCGAGTTGATTTTTGGACATTGTACTCCTCCTGTTTTTAATAACCCCCGTTGGGGTTTGTCCCTGAAAATATTACTTATTTGGCCTCTATTTTCAAGATTTATTCTTGACTTTGCCGTTGTTTGTTGTAATTATTTACAAAAGGAGGTGATGCCATGGCTATAAAGGTTGACAACTATTTGAATGAATATGTGGTTAATCAGCTGTTTAAAAACGATAACAATAAAAACAACTCCAGCGATATAGTAGGAACACTTCAGACATTGGGCCAGAAGTATGCCACCATATCGGCTTTTGGAAAGAAATTAAACGATATATACACCACCCTATCACAGCAAGAGGGCATCTCAGAGCAGGCTTTAGCAGGGGCAAGGGATGTTATTGTCAGTCTGGCCAACAGTGATTCCGATAAGTGGATGGAGACCACACAGGCCCTGGATGAGTTCAAAAACAGCGATAAGTTTAGTGAGCTATTTGAGGCTGCACATACCATCAAAACGAGGAATTACGATTTAAATGAATGGCTCAACGGTTTTGTCAATACCAATAAATACGGTTTTGCCGATGAGTTTATAACAGAAACAAACACCATTTTGGGCTATGGCAACACCACAGAAGCGGCCTCCCTCTTTGAGGATTATGTAAATATGGTTAATGATATTGCCAAGAATGCGCCCAACGAGGATATTGTTGCTAATACCTATTCAACATTCTTCAAGGGGATGGCATCCTACTCTTCAATCGAAGAGAAGAATGCCTTTATGGATACATTCAAGGCTCAAACGGGGTGATTTAGTCAGCCTTGTTCATTACCTCTGTGGTCCATATGTGGTGCATCTGGGCGAGGTATCTGACCACTATGGAGAACTCCTCTTCAGAGAAGGCACCCTCTGAGAATAACTCGATGGCCTTTATGGATTTCTCAAGCAGAAAGTTGTAAAGTGCTGTCAGATAATCCACGGTCTCTTTGTCTGCATTCGGATCTAATGAATCCCTCAGGGCCAATATGATGCCAATAACCCTGTTCATGTTGTCTATGAAGGCCTCCTCGTCGTTTTCCTTTGCCGACTCAATGGCGTTCTTAGCAAAGCCAAGGGCTCCCTCATACAACATGGCAACGATCTGCAGCTTGTCCACGGTTGTATTTATCATCATGTTCTTATAGGTATTATAAGCCTCGTTAGCCGTCATTTTTCTACCTCCTTACTATCAAAAATTATACCAACCACCTCTGACAGTTTCTTTTGCAGGTTTATTACCTCCTGCGGCGGTATCTCTCTTATAACCTTACCCGTCTTTGCGTCCACAACCTTAACGACAAGCGATTTTATCGTATCGCTATAGGTGAACTTTACATCCTTGTTGAGTTTGCTGACATTCTCGTTTATCTTGTTTATAACCCTCTTTATGTCCTCCTCAGTTAAAGACTTCTTATGATACCCACCCGTTGAGCCCTTCTGCACATCCTTGATGTCCACCTTCTGTGCCTGAGCCTGCGGGTTAACCTGGGCTGGTTGCTTGTGTGTGTTGTTTATCTGATTTTGCATAGCAGCCTCTGAACCTGTAATCTTATTGATGCCGGTAGACATTTTAGGCCTCCTTACTTCTTGTTTGAACTGTCAAATATTTTTTCCATGTAATCGCTCTGGTTTTTCAAAGACCCTATATACTCATCCATTTGAGACAGTGTTAAAGTTAGCATGGTTCTTTCTTGATCCAGTTGCTTCTGCAGTGTTTCTATCTGGTCGTTTAGGTTGTCTATCCTTGTGTTTATGTAATCCTTCTGCAGCTCTATAGAACCGTTGGTTGATGTCATGTTGTTTATGGTGTCGTGTAATCTGCTTAAGAACCCATCTGCCGCTGCTGTATCTGTCTCCACCAAAGCCTTCTTTACCTCCTTAAAATTGCTCTGAAGGGCAGAGAGAAACTTCGATGAGTCAAACTCCAATGTGCCGTCTTTATTTAGGTTTAATCCCAAATCCACCAGCGATGTGAAGTTTGAGTTTTTATCACCGTATGAATCCAAAAGCAGGTTGCTTATCTTGTTCTCTGTGTTTTCTATGGTGCTATTGCAGAAGAAGGCATCGGCG
The DNA here is from genome assembly GCF_000526195.1 of Hippea sp. KM1. Taxonomy (NCBI): domain Bacteria; kingdom Pseudomonadati; phylum Campylobacterota; class Desulfurellia; order Desulfurellales; family Hippeaceae; genus Hippea; species Hippea sp. KM1. Next base: position 950,055 of record NZ_JAFP01000001.1, on the reverse strand, counting down.
ACATTGGTCTTGTCATCAAAGTCTTGATTGTCCTTTATGTATTTGATCATGTCGTTGTAATCGTTAACTATATTGTTCATGTCCTCAACGAGTTTGGAGTAGTCTGTCTGTATATATAGATTGAATGAACCGGTTTTTTTAATGGTTAGGCTTACACCCGGTATGTAATCGCTTAGCGTGTTGGATTTTGATGTTATGTCTATGCCGTCTATAGTTAGGCTCGCATCAGAGGACTCAATAGCGGGTCCGCTGCCACCCTCACCATCACCAAAGTCTATCTTTGTGTCATTTTGAACGATCGTTAGGTTGTTATCTGTGCCTTCTGGGGTTTTTAATATCACCTTGTATTCAGAGCCTGTGTATAAGAGGCTTGCCTGAAGTCCTGAATCGTTCTTGTTTATGGCGTTGACGAACTCCTCAAGCGTTGTAGGTGTTGATGAGAGCACATTGTTGTCTATGTCTATGGAATACTCCTTATCGCCTATCTTGTAGACGAACTTACCGCTGCCGTTTGCGATGCTATCCGATTTGGAAGTAAACCCCGTATCACCCGTATTGTTTGATATCCATGTTTGACCTTGAGCAAGACTGTTTACTGTGATGTTGTGCATACCCGATGTGGGGTTGCCACTAATCTGGGCCTCTGCTATATCCTCATCGCTAACGCTTGCCGTCTGGAAGGTGAAGTCATTTATCATCTGGGAGGCGTCCGTTGCAAGCTTCTGAAGCTTACTCTCGAATGTGTTGAATGTTTTATAGTATGTCTGATACTGGAGTTTTTTGGCCTGAGCCATGAGAAGCGGCTGGCTGTCGGCCTTTATCAATTTATCTATAAGACCCTGAAGGTCCATTCCGCTTCCTAAACCCAATACGGTAAAACCACCCAGATCCATACGGCACCTCCTTCTGTCTATTATCTCGGATTAAAACGGAAAAACTTTAGCCTGCTGATTGCTGTTTTAGTTTGAATACATAGGCCAGAATCTCGGCCACAGCCTGATAGAGCTCCTCGGGAATCTCAGCGTCTAATTTAACCTTTTCGTATAAAGCCCTTGCCAGCTCCGGTTTCTCAACTATCGGCACATCGTTTTCTTCTGCTATCTCCTTGATCTTTTTTGCTATGAGGTTTATACCCTTTGCTACAACCTTGGGTGCATTCATGCTGGCTGCATCGTATTTTAAGGCCACGGCGTAATGTGTGGGGTTGGTGATTACAACATCGGCCTTCTTTACCTCTTCCATCATCCTCTTTCTTGCTATCTCCATCTGCATACTTCTGATTTTTTGTTTTATCTTTGGATCGCCCTCCATCTGCTTATACTCGTCTTTAACCTCCTGTTTTGTCATCATTATGCTCTTTTCAAATGTGTATCTTTGAAACAGATAATCCAAAACAGCCACAAATACGATAAAGATGAGAAGGTATACAACAATGGAAAACATGCTCTTAAGCATAAACAGAAACACGGTTATCTGATTGGTATCCGACAGGGATGTCCAGTTGTTGATGTTGTGCTTTATGAATATCCAGAGGATATAGCCCATAACAGAGGCCTTCAGGATGGATTTAACCAACTCGCCAAACGACCTTAAGGAAAACATATTCTTAAAGCCGTTTATCGGATTGATTTTGTCGAATTTAATCTCAAGAACCTTGGGGGTTATGTGAAAGCCCACCTGAACGACATTGATAAGGAAGGCTATAATCGCCATGACGATAAAAAACGGCAGCAGTATGGATAATAGCTGTTTGTTTATGCTTTTTATTATGAAACCTATAGAGTCCGGGTTTATCTCAAAGTAGGACGATAGGTTAAAGAAGTATGCAAGCATATCGGTGATCTTTTCAGAGAAGTTGCTGGCATTGAAATAGAAGAATATAACAGCGGCCAATAGGAGAAAGGCGCTGTTTAGCTCGACGGATTTTGCTACCTTGCCCTCTTCCCTTGCCTCTTGTCTGCGTTTCGGGGTCGCCGGTTCGGTTTTATCCTCATCAGGCATCATCCACCCCTTATGATTGCATAGATATAGTTAAACGCCTGCTGATAGTAATGTATTAGCGATTCAGCAGCAAACATAAACGAAGCCCCCAGCGTAATGAACCCTATGGCTATACTCAGCGGAAAGGCCACAATCATTATATTCATCTGGGGCATTGTTCTTGCAATTACACCGAAAACTACCTGTGTTATAAATAGGGCTATTATCACCGGAGCAAGCACGGTAAAGGCCACATCAAAGAGCGTGATTATGAGTTTGTTGAATATGGTAAATATGTTGTGGTTTAGCGCAAAACTGCCCACCTTTACCGCCTCAAAGCTCATAGCAAGCGCCTGAAGGAAGACATAATGGCCGTTTATGATTAGGAATACCAATATGGCAAATATACTCTCAAATTCTGCAAGAACCGATATCTGTATATTCTCCTCAGGGCTCAATACATTGGCAATGGAAAAACCCATGTTGAACCCAACCAACTGCGCCCCAAGCTCAAGCCCGCTCCATACGAAGTGTATTGTCAGGGATAGGAGTATGGCAAACACCAACTCTCTAAGCGTAACGGCAAATAGATACATCGAGTTTAGGCTCTCTATGTTTATGTATTGCCTTACCGTCGGGAATAGCGCAGCGGCAAAAACAAGGCTGAAGGCCGCCTTAAGTTGAGGCGGGACGGATGAGGATGAAAAGATGGGTGCAAACACCACAACGCTTGAAACCCTCAATAAAACAAATAGAAAAGCTATAAAATTGGCATAAAAGTGGGTCGAATAAAACAACAAATCGTTCATTTAATAAAAGTTGGTATCGACGAATACAACTGTATAACATAGTTTACTAAAAGTTTTGTCATCCACGGAGCCAAAAAGATCACCGTAATCGCCGTTGCAAGTATCTTGGGTATGAATGTCAATGTCATCTCTTGAATCTGCGTTACGGCCTGGAATATGCTAACAAGAAGACCTGCAAGCAGGCTGACCAATAGTATGGGCATCGAAATCAGCATGGTGACCTTCATGGCCTCCTTGCCTACGGCCACAACCGTTGCAATATCCATAAATCACCTCGCAAAGCTTTTAAACAGCGACATCACCACCAGATTCCATCCGTCGGCCAATACGAATATAAGCAGTTTGAAGGGCAGTGATATCATTATAGGCGGCAACATCATCATACCCATACTCATAAGTATGCTGGATACGACCATGTCGATTATCAAAAACGGTATGTATATGATAAATCCCATCTCGAAGGCGGTTTTTAGCTCACTAATGATAAATGCAGGGATTACTATGTCCATAGTTAAATCGGCCGGGTTTTTGGGATTGGGTTTTTTGGCTATCCTTAAAAACAACGCTAAATCCTTCTGCCTGGTCTGTTTTAGCATAAACGCCTTTAGCGGTTCTGTTGCGTTCTTATATGCCTCCTCAAGTGTTATCTGGTTTTTCTGAAGCGGAAGATAAGCCGTCTGGTATATGGTTTTGATCTGTGGAGACATTATAAACAGCGTCAAAAACAGGGCTATGCCTATGAGTATCTGGTTTGGCGGCATCTGTTGGGTTCCTAAGGCCTGCCTTAGTATGGCTAAAACAATTATGATCCTTGTGAATGAGGTCATCATTATCAGGATGGAGGGAGCCAGCGCCAATACCGTTAATATTATAAGCAGTTTTATGGATTCGGCGACGGTTGTGGGGTTGTTGGTGGCAGGGAGCGTTATGTTTAGTGATGGAGTCACAACATCGGCGCCATAGCTGCCCAAGGCAACAAGTATAAAGATAATGGATAGAAAACTAATCCTCTTTATCATCGTTTTTCAGTTCCATAAGTATATTTATCGAATCGGATGCACCTATTAAGAATTCCCTTCCGTCCACCTCTATCACCGCCAGATAGCGCTTGTTGTCCAAATACAGCCTGTTTTTTATCTTTATTCTGGATGAGGATACACCGCCACCCCTGCTGATCTTCTTGATGATGTAAAAAAACAATACTATGACCCCCAAAACCAGAATAAGGCTTCCCAAAGACCTCAGTGTATAGCCCCAATAGTCGGGCGCCTCAGATGCATAGCATGTTGATGAGATAAAAAAGAAGGCAAACACAAGGGGAATCATTTTACATTGAGTTCCATCAGGTCATCTTTGGTGTATATGCTTGTTATCCTTATGGCGAATTTGTTATCCAATACTATAACCTCTCCCATACCCAACGGCTTGTTCTCTATGTCTATGCTTATATATTCTCCGGCCATCTTGTTGGTCTCTATTACATCACCCTCTTTCCACTTTAGCAGGTCCCTAACCTTCACCCGTGTTGTTGCAAGGTCAAATATCAACTTCAGAGGTATATCGAAGTAATCCTTGAATTCCTCTTTTATCTGTTTGTTTGATATCATTGTATTATGAATGTAAGAAAGTATATTTTCTTAACAAGATTTCTGTGCAGAGCTTGATTGATTGCGCTGACCAGTTCGTTTTTTAGCTCTTCTTTTCCCGACACAGATAAGAGATCATCCGATGTCTTTGCCGATAATACAGAGATGATCGTATCCCTTACAACCGCATCCTCCAGTGAAATACCGGTTTTTTCACCCTCTTCCTTCTCTTTCTTTGCGGCCTTTTTAGCCTCTAACAACACAAGCTTAACCTTCAGGTATCTATCGCCACCCACATCGGCTAAGTTGACTATTATAGGCCCTATAACAACGGGCGTTAGGTGGGATTCGTTTATCGGTGCATCCTCAACAACGGGCCCGGGTTCTGGCTCTGGCTCTTCCTTGGCCTGTTCATGGGCAGCCTGGGCTTTATGAGCCTCCTTGGGTTTTTCCTTACCCTTTGAGCCGCCAAGCACAAACATCTTTACAACAACGCCCACGACAACCAAAACAACAACCGCTATGATAATTATTAACAGCTTGCCTTTACCCTTCTTTTTGCCGCCTTCCTGATTCTCGGCCTGGGCCTCTTTCTCCTTTGCCATGTTATCCTCCGTTTTTATTATTAACTAACACAAAATTGGCTTAAAGTAAATAGTTTTCTTCCTTTAGCGGCCTTGACATTAAATCGTTCAATGCTTTCAGGGGGTCTTTGTCTTTGTAGAGTATCTCATAAACCTCAGCGGTTATGGGCATATCTATGCCTTCTTTCTGCGATAGGTTGTAAACCGATCTTGCCGTGTTTACTCCCTCGGGGATCATCTTCATGCTTTGGAGTATGTCGCTTAGCTTCTCACCCTTTGCTATTCTCAAGCCGACGGTTCTGTTTCTGCTTAGATTGCCTGTTGCCGTTAGAAGGAGGTCTCCAATCCCTGCAAGCCCCATAAATGTTTGACTCTTTGCCCCTAACTTTAAACCCAACCTCGATATCTCACTCAAGCCCCTTGTTATTAGGCTTGCCCTGGCGTTATCGCCTAAGTTTAACCCGTCGCTTATGCCGCTTGCTATTGCCATTATGTTCTTCAAGGCTCCACATACCTCAACACCCACAACATCGTCTGATGTGTAAACCCTAAAGAAGCTATTGCTAAATGCCTCCTGTATCAATCTTGCCGACGGCCTGGATGTCGAGGCCACCACAGTGGCTGTGGGCAGACCCTTTGCCACCTCTTTGGCGAAGTTGGGTCCGCTTAGCACCACAACCCTGTCGTTTGGTATTTTCAAGCTATTCTGTATGATCTCTGAAGGCCTGCAGAATGTTTCATTCTCCATGCCCTTGCTTAAAGAGACCACCAGCCCCTCAACAGGCAAGCTTATAAGCTTCAGTGTTTCTCTTAGGTATTTGACCGGTATTGCCGAGACAACCACATCCTTATCTTCTGCCGCCTCGGTTATATTGTTTGTGAATTTTAATCTTTCATTCAAAACCACACCGTCTAAGTATACGGTGTTTATCCTTCTTGCCTTTAGCTGCTCAAAGAGATCCCTCTCCCTTACATACAAAAGCACATCGTGCCCGTTTATGGCAAGCAGATTGGCTATAGCACTACCCCAGCTGCCAGCACCCAATACACCTATTTTAAGTGTTCTTCTCATAGATAGCCTTCAATCCAAAAAGGGTCAAATACGGTCTAAAATGGTCTATCTCCTTTAGATGTTTATAAAACAGGGCGCTATCCCCTCCTGTTATAACCACAGTGCAGTCATGACCCAGTTCTTCCTTGATCCTTTTTATCATCCCCTCTATCATGGATAGGTATCCGTAAAACAGGCCGGATTGTATGCTGTTCATGGTTGTCTTTCCTATAACCTCAGGCGGCATCTGCAACGGCACCCTCGGCAACTTTGCCGTTTTTAGCGCCAATGCGTCTGCTGAGATGTGTATGCCGGGGGCTATTGCACCACCTATATACTCGCCCTTTTTGTTTATCACATCAAAGGTTATGGCTGTTCCTGAGTCTATCACTATTAAGGCGTCTTTGAATTCCTCATAGGCACCTACGGCATTGACGATCCTGTCTGCGCCAACCTCTGAAGGGTTGTGGTATTTTATAGGCATACCCGTCTTTATGCCAGGCCCGACCTCCAACGGCTGTATGTTGAATACGGTTTTTATGGCGTTGGTCATCCTGGGCGTTATTTGGGGCACAACCGAGGAGACGACCGCTCCCCTGGCCTTTTCGTTCAATCCATACAGGTTGAATAGGTTGTATAGGTTTATGCAGTATTCATCCTGCGTTAGTTTTAGGCTTGTGCTGAGCCTGAAATTTAGAAACCTGTCCCTTAAAAACACGCCTATTACTATATTCGTATTGCCTATATCAACCGCAATCAACATTATTTTACACTCACCCTTGCAATTTTTTTCTTACCCACCTTTATAACATAGTCGCCCTTTTGGAGTTTTAGGTTCTCATCTGTTATCTTCTTTGAGTCTATAGAAACGGCATTGGATTTTATCATTCTCCTTGCCTCTGATGAGCTTTTAACAAAGCCTATTCCCTTAAGCAGGTGGCATATCCACACCTCTTGCTCTTCTGTATCAAACTCTATCTTCTCTATCTCTTCAGGTATCTCTTTCTTTTTAAACAGCTCCTCAAAGAACGCAGCTGCCTCCTCGGCCTTTTTTTGTCCGTGGAAGCGCCTGGTTATCTCAAATGCCAGCATCTCTTTGGCTTTTTTTGGATGCAGCCTGCCGGATTTTGCATCCTCCTTCATCTGGTTGATTTCCTCAAGATCCCTGTCGCTTAATAGCTCGTAATATCTCCACATCAAATCATCCGATATGGACATGATCTTACCATACATGTCGTTTGGTTGATCCGTAATGCCGACATAATTGCCCAACGATTTACTCATCTTCTGAACGCCATCAAGGCCCTCCAGTATGGGCATCATGATAACCGTTTGCGGCCTCTGACCCTGGAGTTTTTGCAAATGCCTTCCAACCAAGAGGTTAAACTTTTGATCTGTTCCGCCAAGCTCAACATCGGCCTCTAAGGCCACAGAGTCATACCCCTGAAGCAGGGGGTATAGGAATTCGTGTATGGATATGGGTTTGTTTGAATTGAACCTCTTTGAGAAGTCGTCCCTTTCGAGCATTCTGGCAACAGTCATGGTCGATGCCAGCTTTATCATATCGACTGCGTTGAGTTTTGAACACCATTGGGAGTTGTATACGACCTTGGTCTTGTCCTTATCGAGTATCTTGAATATCTGCTCCTTGTATGTTTGTGCGTTTTTTTCAACCTCTTCCTTACTTAGGGCTTTTCTTGTTTCGCTTTTTCCCGTTGGATCCCCTATCATTCCGGTAAAATCACCGATTAGGAAATAGACCTCATGACCCAAATCCTGAAACTGCTTAAGCTTCTGAATCAAGACGGTATGACCAAGATGCAGATCCGGTGCAGTGGGGTCAAAACCGGCCTTTACCTTCAAAGGTTTGTTGTTCTTTATGCTGTCCCTAAGCTTCTCTTTCAATTCCTCTTCGTCTATGATTTCAGCTGTTCCTCTCTTTATAACCTCAAATTGCCTTTGGACTTCCTTTTCTAAATCCATAACCCCTCCTTAGCCGCACCTTGAGTATCCGCAGTTCCTGCAGACAGCACATCCTTCGACTATCTCCAAGGGTGAGCCGCACTCAGGACACTCTTCACCGACGATTACCTTGGGCTCCTCCTTCTGCTTACCGTTTCTTAAGAAGTGATCCCTCAAAACCTGAGCTATGGCATCGGGCACCGATTTAATGAGCCTGCCGTTGCTCCATATGGGTTGTGCGCCTGTGATGCTTATTAGCGTGTTTACGATGTTTTTAACGGGAACGCCGTTTTGAAGCGCTATGGAAATCAACCTTCCTATGGCTTCACTTAAGGCGGATATATCACCGCCGGATTTGCCTATATTTGCAAAGACCTCTATCGGGTCGTCGTTTACCGTGTTTATCGTTACATAGAGGGTTCCCCTGGATGTTTTGACTTTCTCTGTAAATCCGTTTAATACGACGGGCCTTGTAAAGCCTGTTGCTGGCTTTTTGTCCTCTTTTTTGGCCACAACCAAAACCTGCTCCTGTCTTGAACCGTCCCTGTAAACCGTTATGCCCTTAAGGCCGTTTTTGTATGCATAGTTGTATGCCTCTTTTACATCGCCAACCGTGGCTGAGTTTGGCATGTTGATTGTTTTTGAGACGGCATTGTCTGTATATTTCTGGAAAGCCGCCTGTATGTCTATGTGGGCTTTATATGATATGTCCATAGCCGTGACAAATATCCTTCTTATTTCTTCTGGTATATCGTCTATTCCCTTCAGGCTTCCCCTGTTGTCGATTATCCTCTCTGCAAGCTTATCTGTATAGATGCCCTTCTCCTTTAGGATATTGAACAACCTCTCATAGACATACGGAAGCCTTTTTCCATCTAACACCTGCTTGTAATAGGCCAGTGCAAATATGGGTTCTATACCGCTTGAGGCGTCGGCTATCATGGAGATTGAGCCTGTGGGTGCGATGGTCGTTGTTGTGGCATTCCTCATCGGTATACCTTCTTTTGCATATACGCTGTATTTGTAATTGGGGAAATTGCCCCTCTTTTTGGCCAGCTCGCTGGATGCCTCCTTGGATGTTTTCTGTATAAAGTCCATGACCTCCTCTGCCAGCTTTACGGCATCCTCTGAATCATACGGTATGCCTAAGTCTATGAGCATATCTGCAAAGCCCATTACGCCAAGGCCAATCTTCCTGTTCTTCTTTGTATTCTCCTCTATCTTGTCCAAGGGGTATTTATTTACATCTATTACATTGTCAAGAAAATGCACAGCCGTTATAACGGTTTCTTTTAGATCGTCCCAGTCGATCTTTTTACCCTTTACGAATTTACCCAAGTTTATAGAGCCCAAATTGCAGCTCTCATAAGGCAGGAGCGGCTGCTCACCGCAGGGGTTGGTGCTTTCTATCTCTCCCACCTCGCTGGATAGGGGGTGTTTCTGATTTATCCTGTCAATGAATATAATGCCCGGCTCACCGCTTTTGTGTGCGCTTTTTGCTATCTCATCCCAGACAAACGAGGCCTTTAGCCTGCCCGCAATCTCGTTGTTTCTGGGGTTTATGAGGTCATACTCCTCGTCGTTTTCCAAGGCCTTTAGGAACTTATCCGTAATGGCAACGGATATGTTGAAATTGGAAAACTCCCCTTCCCTATCCTTACAGTGTATAAAATCCAGTATGTCGGGGTGGTCAACCCTTAGTATGCCCATGTTTGCCCCTCGCCTTACACCACCCTGCTTAATAGCTTCGGTTGCGCAGTCAAACACCTTCATGAAGGATACAGGACCGCTGGAGACGCCCATTGTCGATGAGACTATGTCGTTTTTCGGCCTGAGTCTTGAGAAAGAAAAACCCGTGCCGCCACCGGATTTATGTATCAAGGCTGTGGCCTTTACGGCATCGAATATGCTTTCCATGCTGTCATCTATAGGCAGAACAAAACAGGCCGAAAGCTGACCAAGCGGCCTGCCTGCATTAACCAGTGTGGGCGTGTTGGGCAGAAATTTCAACTCAGACATAATCTGGATAAAACCGTCCCTGGTTTTGGATACCTCATCCTTGCTTGAACCGTAATTCTCATCGGCTTTTGCTATGGCAGAGGCCACCCTCTCGATTAGCTGTTCTGGTGTCTCTATAATGTTGCCGTCTGTGTCTTTTTGCAGGTATCTGCTCTTTAAAACCACCAAAGCATTCTCTGATAATCTCACCGTTTCCTCCTTAGTATACATAAAAGGCGTCTTTTAAACTAAACGACATATAACCGTTCTTCATGTAAGCAGAAAACACCACATCGTATATATTGCCCACCTTTAGCCTTACATCGTCAAAGCTAACCATCCACAGGTATGATGTTCCATCATCAAGGAGGTATTTGGGGTATTTGCCCAGGATGGTTGTCTCCTCTTTAACCAAAACATTCCTGGCTAAAAATAGCGGTTCCTCATTTAGCGGCCCGTAAGGCTCAAGTAAAGAAAGCTCCTCAACAAACTTCCTGTTGAATATGGATAGAAGCACCTCACAATCGACATCGTATTTGGCTAATGTTGCATCGCTTGAATACCTCGTTGATATGATCTCATCCAGCCTTTTGGAAAACTCCTCTATCCTGTTGTTCTTTATGGTGATGCCTACAGCCATCTTATGGCCACCAAACCTCTCCAGTATATCCGATGTCTCCTTTATAGCCGAAAACAGGTCTATTTCGCCAACGCTCCTTCCACTGCCTATGCTGACATGCTCCTCCTTGCTTATGATGATGGTGGGTTTTTTGAATTTGTATGCTATGGCGTTTGCCACTATACCTATTACACCCTTGTGCCACCCCTTTTTGGCTGCAACAATGACGCTATTTTCTAAGTCCCTTGCGTATTTTTCCACCTCGTTTATGATTTTAAGCTGGAGCTTCCTCCGCTGGTTGTTTATCTCTTCAAGCTTCAGCGCTATAGCCTCTGCCTCCTTCTCATCGTCCTTTAAAAACATATCCACCACTATAGAGGCATCAGATAGCCTGCCTGCCGCATTAATGCGTGGAGCTATAACAAAACCCACATGTCTGGATGTTAAAGACCCCTCTATTCCTGAGACCTTCTTCAACAACTCAAGCCCCACGGTGGAGTGGTTTTTGTTAAACAACCCTATCTTTACGCACACCCTATTCTCATCCAAGAGCGGAACTATGTCGGCCAGCGTGCCAAGCGCCACAAGATCCAGATACTTCTTTAGGTTTGGCTCTTTCCTTGTCTTAAAGAAACCGTCTTTTCTTAGTTTGTTTCTTAAAGCCATGATGAGATTGAATGCAACGCCGACGCCTGAAAGCTCCTTGAAGGGGAATTTTGAATCCCTCCTCTTTGGATCGATCACGGCAAATGCGTTGGGCAATATATCCTGCGGCTCGTGGTGGTCTGTTATAATAACATCTATGCCAACGGTCTTTGCAAACTCCACCTCATCTATGCTGGTTATGCCGTTATCGACCGTTATTATTAATTTCGCCTTCTCCTTTATCGCCTTCTTTATGGCCTCTAAACTCAAACCGTATCCGTCATCCCTGGTTGGTATGTAAAAGTTGGCCTCAACGCCAATCTCTTTGAAAAACCTCAATAACAGACTTGTTGATGTCACACCGTCTGTATCGTAATCGCCCACGATGAATATCTTTTCGGATCTATACACAGCTTTTGCAATTCTGTTTATTGCAATATCCATATCCTTTAGAAGAAACGGATTGTACAGCTGGGAAAGCGACGGGTATAGAAAATTTTTTATCTGGCTTTCGGTTAGTATGTTTCTATTTTTCAGTATCTGGCGGGTTGCTTCAAAGAGTTTTATGCTTCCTACGCTTATTATGTCGTTGGATAGGCATTTGCTCTTTAGGTGAACTTTTTTTTTAATACCGCTTACGCTTTCTAATTCAAAGGTTTCAGGCATTATGTTTCTCAAAGAAGTCTTTAAGTATTTTCTTATGGTCAAACGCTATGGGCTCTGGCAGATTATTACTATCAAACAGGCCCACGCCCTCTGCATCATCACCGGCCCTCGGTTTTCCTGATGCGGTGGCTATAAACACCGTTGTTATGGTGTGCTGCCTGGGATCCCTGTTCGGATCTGAATAGACACCTAAGATACCCTCCAATTTAACATCCAACCCCGTCTCCTCTTTGGCCTCCCTTACGGCAGCCTCCTCGGCGGACTCACCGTAATCTATAAAACCGCCCGGTATGGCCCATCCGTATGGGGGATTCTTCCTCTTTATAAGAACAACCTTGCCTTCCACCTTTATGATAACATCAACCGTTGGAATCGGATTTCTGTAAACCTTAACCGGATAGCCGCATCTCTGGCATTCAACCGTATTACCATCACTCCTAACGGTAAGCTCCTTTTTTATCTCCTCTATAACCCTGATCACATTCTCCCTTGCCGTTCCACCATAACTCGTTCTTGAGTTTACGGCCTTTTTGTAATGGAGCACATCAAGCACATCGTTTTCTATTAAATCCGAGAACGACTTTAGCTCCTCTATGGATATATCGTTTAATTCTTTATTGTTCTGTTCAGCATAGGCCACGATTTGACCAACGATCTTATGCGCCTCCCTGAACGGCATACCCTTTTTTGCCAAATAATCCGCTAAATCGGTTGCTGTTATAAAGCCTTTATCCAGCGCCTTCTGTAATGAGTCTACTTTGGGTTTAATCCTGGGTATAACGCCGTTTAGCACATCCAATATGCCCATTATTGTGTCAATCGAGTCAAAGAGAGACTCCTTATCCTCCTGCATATCCCTGTTGTATGTTAATGGCAGAGCCTTCATTAAAACCAGCATCTGTATTAGATTGCCGTAAGTTCTTGCCGTTTTACCCCTGATCAGCTCCATAGCATCCGGGTTTTTCTTCTGCGGCATTATGCTTGAGCCTGTGCAGAACTCATCGGGCAGTTCGACAAAATCAAACTCCTGGGAGGAGAATATCACCATCTCCTCGGCAAACCTTGAGGCGTGCATGGCGCATATAGCAACATCTGATAGAAACTCTATGGCAAAGTCCCTATCCGATACGGCATCCATGGAGTTTCTCGATATGGTTGAAAAACCCAGCTGTTCTGCCACATACTTTCTATCTATGGGAAAGCTTGTGCCTGCTAACGCCCCGCTGCCAAGCGGCAACACATCGATCCTTTTGAGTGTATCCCTGAATCTGTCCCTGTCCCTTTTGAACTTCTCATAATAGGCGAGTATGTAATGCGAGAATAAGACCGGTTGTGCGTGCTGAAGATGGGTAAAGCCGGGCATAACAACATCTATATGCTTTTCTGCAAGCTCAACTAAGTGTTTTAGAATCCCTGTAAGCTTGTCTATTATCTCTATGGTGGCATCCCTTAAGAATAGCCTTATATCCAACGCTATCTGGTCGTTTCTACTCCTTGCCGTATGGAGCTTACCGCCCACCTTACCTATAAGCTCTATGAGCTTGCGCTCTATATTCATGTGGATATCTTCGTCTTCTATCCTAAACTCAAACTCCCCCTCATCTATCATCCGCTTTATCTTTCTCAAGCCCTCGATGATTTTATCGGCCTCTTCATCCTTTATTATGCCATGTTTTGCAAGCATCTGCGCATGTGCTATCGAGCCTGCTATATCGTATTCATAAAGCCTCTTATCAAAACTGATAGATTCTGAGAATGCCTCCATTACGCTATCGGTTGATGAGGAGAACCTACCGCCCCACAGTTTTTTATTCTTCATCATCCACTCTCACCAAAAGCACCTTTTCTTTTATTATATCGAGCTTCTCTATGATTGTTAACGCCTGTTTTATGTCTTTTTCTTTGGCCTTGTGTGTAAATACAATCAACGGCACCCATTCCTCGTTTTTACCCAATTGGACAACGCTTTTGATGCTTATGTTGTATTCACCCAAGATGCCTGAGATTTTAGATAAAACACCGGCCTGATCCTTCACCGTGAACCTTAAGTAATAGCTCATGGTTAAATCGTCTATGTTGATAATATCCCTTTTTTTCACATAATTAAAAGGGAATGCCATCAAAGGAACCCTGAGATTTGTTTTGTTTTTGATGTTTCTTGCTATATCCATGATATCTGCCACAACGGCGCTTGCCGTAGGCAGGCTCCCTGCCCCTTTTCCTATATAGACAGTTTCATCGTTCATATCTGTCTTTACCTTGATGGCGTTAAACTCACCGTCTGTCTTTGCCAGTATGTCGTCTTTCTTTATCAGTGTTGGATGCACCCTTACATCTATCCTTCCGTTCAACAGATTGGTTATGCCGATGAGCTTTATTCTATAGCCGAACTCATCTGCAAACTTTATATCCAGAAGGTCTATGTTGGTTATACCTTCTGTGTAAACATCCTTGGCCTTGACATTATCGCCAAACGATATGGAGCTTAATATGGCCATTTTATGCGCTGAATCGATGCCCTCTATGTCGAATGTAGGGTCTGCCTCGGCAAATCCCTTTTCCTGGGCATCCTTTAGGGCCTCCTCGAATGAGATCTCCTTATAGAACATCTCCGACAATATGTAATTGCAGGTGCCGTTTACTATGGCTTTGATGGATTTTATATGGTTGGCAGCCAGTGATTCTTTTATGGCTTTGATTATGGGGATTCCACCTGCAACAGCAGCCTCATAGCCTATATCCACCCTGTTCTTGAAGGCCTCTGAGAATATCTCGTATCCGTATTCTGCAAGCAGTGCCTTGTTTGCCGTTGCCACGCTTTTTTTGGCCTGTATCGCCTTTAATATAAACTCCTTTGCAAAGCTCGTCCCGCCAATAAGCTCAACGACTATATCGATGTCGTCTGCAAGCAACTCCTCATAACCCGATGCTATCTTGCCCTCAAGGAGCGGCCTAACATCGTCCTTTATCTGTTTGGCATAGACCCTTTTTAGGTTTAACTCAAAGCCGAGCCTCTTTTTTATTATGTCAGCGTTGTTGGTTAGAATCTTTACAACGCCGCTGCCAACGGTTCCAACACCCAACAAACCCACATTTACACTTTCCATAGCCCTTCCCTTACTTCTCAAAAGTTAAGTCTAATATAGAAAACTCTTTACTTACTGTCAAAATTTATTTTACTGGATCTTTTTGCCCACCACCTCACCGATCCTTCTTAGCTCTTCAACCAATTCACAGAACTCCTCAACGGTTAGCTGCTGGGCTGCATCGGAGACGGCAATCTGGGGGTTGTAATGAACCTCAATCAAAAGACCGTCGGCACCTGCGGCTATGGCTGCCCTTGAGAGTGCAGGCACATAATCCCTTTTGCCTGCGGCATGGGATGGGTCTATTAAAACGGGCAGATGGGTCTCCTTTTTCAAAACAGGAACAGCCGAGATGTCCAATGTGTTCCTTGTTGCTGTTTCGAATGTCCTTATGCCCCTCTCACAGAGAATAACATCGGCATTGCCTTCACTCATTACATACTCAGCGCTCATTAAGAACTCCTGAATCGTTGTTGCCATACCCCTCTTTAGGAGAACGGGCTTATCCGTCTGACCGACCAGCTTGAGTAAGGAGAAGTTCTGTATGTTTCTGGCCCCTATCTGGAGCACATCGGCGTATTTAAGCACAACATCCAGATCCTTTGGATTCATCACCTCCGTAACAACCGGCAGGCCTGTCTCCTCCGATGCCTCTTTTAACAACCTCAAGCCCTCTTCTCCAAGACCCTGGAAGCTGTAAGGTGAAGTCCTCGGCTTGAATGCACCACCCCTCAACATGTGGGCTGAACACTTCTTTATGCCCCTTGCCGTGGTTAATATCTGCTCCCTGTTTTCCACAGAACAGGGGCCTGCAATGAGCGTGAATGTATCACCGCCGATCTTTACCCCCTTCACATCGATGATGGTATCGTCGTTTCTGCTCTCCCTCGATGCCAATTTATAGGGTTTTGAGACCCTCTGGACACTCTCAACGGCCTTATCTAAGGATAAGGTGGCCACTGGATCGTACTCCTTTATCTTGCTGTCTATATCACCTATGACACCTATAACGGTTTTGCGACTGCCCTTGGATATATGGGTTTTTAGACCCATCCTCTCAACCTTCTTGCTGACCCTTTCAATGTCTTCGTCTGTCGCCGAACGCTTCATAACGATAATCATCTAAACACCTCCCAAAAAATTTTCGGCCAATAAAAAAAGCCGTTTGAATCGACCATCCCTGGGGATAGCCCATTCAAACGGCTCGGTGAATCTACAAAACAGCCGCTAAGCTGGACTATCCCCCTCCCCCAAAAAACCAGTAATAGTTAAAGTTAAAGTATGTAAAGTATGTGAAATACACCGAATATCCCTTCTCAAACAGATCCAGCTTTTTCATAGTGAGGAGTTTATACCAAAGAAATCTCCGTTTTGCAAGTTTTTTATTTTCTTGATTGAAGAAATACGATATAGTTTATCAGGTAATATTTTTAGAAAGGGAGGATGGGATGAGAACAAAATCCGTTATTGGTGTTGTTTTTGTTGTATTCTTTCTGTTTTTCAATGCTCAAGCCCAAATCACAGCTGAGGATTTTAATAAAATAGAGAAACAATATTACATTCAAGAGTTGCACGATATGCTTGAGGATGTCCTTGAGACAGACCTTCCTGTTGAAAGCATAACACAGGCTATAGACCAATTCGCCCACGGTGAATTTGATAAGGCTAAAAACACAATAAGCGAGGAGGCGGCCAAGCAGATCGCTGGATTTTTGTTGGGCTCAACAGGGGGCAGTATAGTTGGTTATGCCTGGGATTTTGCCAAATACTCACTTCAGTCGGTGCAAAGCTGGGGAAAGAATGTTGAAAGAAGGCTATTTTTGAAGGATTTTCTACTGCCTTGCATGGAAAGATGGAAGGCATCCAGAAGGGTTGACGATATAAGAACGCTTAGAACTATGTTTGACCAATGGTTTGACGATAATCGCATGAGGCTTGGCAGAACCGAGTTTTTTAAGGATAGGGATAAGTGGATAGAGCAGTTGAAGTTTGAGATGTGGTCAAAGACCTTAGAGGTAAACACTAAATACAGGAAATACTTTTTGGCCTTAAGGAGGCTTCAGGCCGCTGCCAAACAGAAGCAGCAAGAGATCAGGTATTTGAAATGGAAGGCAAGGTATATGGTCAGGGCGGCAGTGAAGAAATTGAGATGTGCAAACGAGGCTATAACCATCAACAACATAAGACGGTTTATGGAGGAAAAGGATTACAAGACAACCGTTTTGAAGGTATGCGCAATAAATAAGGCCTCCAACTCCAACCTAACCATAGCCGACTATGAGCGTTTTATCTCTTTGCTTGAGCGGCTTACCTATAAGGATGTGGTGGAGATTATGAAAAAACTAAGCCTTGCAGGGTATGAGGCCAATCTGGATTATTTAAGGCTGTTTGTGCTGGATGGGGATTTTAGAAGAAACATCGAGAAGGCTTCCAAAAAGGCCACACCTAAAAAGAGTGTCTCGGTGCCGCCTAAGGGGGATTTTCAAAAGCTCAAGAAGGAGATATCCGATGTGCCGGTATATGTGGTTGTTAATGTGATAACTCAAAGGAACTTTGGAAGATTCAGGGATGAGATAGTAAGCAGCATCAATAGGGATATTCAAAGCATCAAAAAACAGCTAAATAGCGGCAGTAAGACAGCAAGGATAGATTTAGGCAGGTATGTCTCCTATCTAAGAAGACTAAAAGATGCTTTTATCGATAAAAACATAAATTACAGGCAATACCTGTCGGCCAATAACTTTTTATTTGGCGCAATGAAGAACAATATACTGCCTTATGTTGAAAGAAAAGAAGCAGAATCTTTCATAAGCAAGGCTCAAGATTTTTATAATCAGGCAAAAGCAACAAGAGAGAAGGCAGAGGAGGATCTAAAAAGGCTAAACAAAAGCATATGTGAAAAGGACGACATGTTGAGTCGCATTAAGAAGGCAAAAAGGGAAATAGATACATTCAGCAAAAACAACCGGTGTAAATACAACCATTATCTAATAAACGAGCTTTTTAGGCTTTCCAATCAGGGCAAGCTGTCGGGCGGGTATTTTGAGAGGGTGTTTTATGAGTCTATGGACTGCCTTGAAAAGACATACAGTATTGCCTCTTTTATCGCAGAAAAAGAGGATAGGCTCAATGCTGAATTCTCCGATTACTTGAGGAATTTTGGCGTATTAGAGGGGGAGTTTGAGGACAAGATAGAGGAGTATTTAACATATGAGGTCTATTCAAAGTACAACATGCACTGCATCGACGATTACAAAAGCCACATACCGAAGGCTGCATCTGCCATAAACAAATTGGAGGATTTGCAGAATTACTATTTAAACGACTACGACACAATTATGGGCGACAGGGATTTTCTCTCTCAGCAGTTAAACTATTACAAAACCCTATCCATATTGGTGTTTGAGGCATCCAAAAAACAAAAAGGGTCTGCTGATTTTAGTGATGTTGAAAAATTCGTTGGATATATGAAGAAACTCAACTACCTTATTACAAGGGCATTGCCTTCTAACTTAGATGGCGATAGAGGGGTGGATGAGTCCCAAATTGAATGGATAAAGAGACAGGCCCTATCGGAGAAGGTCTATCATAAATTGTCTTACTATGAATCCTTAAAGCAGAAGGCCTACCAACAGCTTAATCAGTGCAAGCATATAAAGGAGCGAAACCTTGAGGATGACCGATTTATAGAGCAGATGAGGAGGGTTGCATCGAAACTAAAGCTGTGGCCATCCGATTTAAGGAATGCATACAACTCCTTCATGAATAACTATCGAGGAATAGAGACCCCTTACTGTTCCAATTCGTTTAAATCCGATTTCGAAAGTGCCGTTTCAACCCTGGAAAAACTCAAATTTATCGAGATAAAGATAAAAAACAGGCTCGATGAGTGCATAGCAAAAAACAACGCATGGGCGTGTAATAAGTATCTGGGTTTTGCCAAGGCCTTACCATTTAAACCATCCTTTAACATATCGGATTATGAGGAAAGGATAGTTAGAATGGAAAATAAGCAGAGATACTTTGCCCCGCCCAAGATTACGACGATAAAGATAAACGGCCATGCGATAAAGAAGTGGTCTGCAGCCTTATATCCATACCCCATCAACATCGAGGCATACCTAAAGCCTGCCTGCAACCTTAAGAAGTGCTATCCTAAAAAGGCCTATATAAATTGCGGCGCTGTGAAGTCAAATTGTACTGTAAATGGCAACCTGGCAAGATGCACTATTAAATCAAATCCGTTTGTTTCCTATTGCAGCCTTACGATAGAGAACTACTCAAACCAAAAAACGCAAATGGGTTTTACGATAGATTATGAGGATTTTCTTCTCAAAGCCGAGTTGTTCTTAAGAAGGTTTGCCAGATACTATTCCGAAGGAAGGGATATTAGG
This sequence comes from Hippea sp. KM1, assembly GCF_000526195.1. Lineage (NCBI taxonomy): Bacteria > Pseudomonadati > Campylobacterota > Desulfurellia > Desulfurellales > Hippeaceae > Hippea > Hippea sp. KM1. The sequence continues at coordinate 930,675 of NZ_JAFP01000001.1, read as the reverse complement.
GGTTTTTTAAAGGATTCCGACTTGGCCTCTGCCTGGGTCGATATATGCTCAAAAAACAGGGCCAACGGCGTAAGTGTTTTGAGTTTTGGCAAGCCAGCCTTGGTATCATTTAGGAGTTTTGAGGATGATCCAAACTTCATAAGGTATTCAATAAAGCTGTCTATACCGTGGAGGGTTGACGGTAAGATCAAAAAAAGCGGCACTGCAACGGTTACTATCATCAACAAGTTCACACCATCCAAGAGCAAGACATATTCTTACATAGCAAATGTTGAAGGCGACAGCTTCTTTATGGTGTTTGAGGCTCAAAACAGTAAAAACAAAGCAACCAATAAGGTCAAGACCGGCTATTTGACCCATGCACCAAACCCGAAATTTGGCGGCTATTCCTTGGATTTTGAGACGGGAAGATACAAAAACAGCGAGGAGGATATTGCATCTGGCTATGTAAACCCCAAGGTTCCCCAGGCCAACAAACCCTACTTCAATGTCGGACAGGTCAGGGATATGGGCGCCGTTCCCTTGGAAAGTGTAAAGGCCTGTCCAAAAACAGGCTATACTGAATACTATGCCATGACCAAGGTAAAGATTGGCCATACATACTGCATCAGAACAAAGGAGGGGCATTTTGCTAAGGTTTATATAACAAATGCCGGCGGGGTTGGTCTGAATGCTTATATAGAATTCCGCTGGGTCTATTCACCGGATGGTAAGTTTTAGGATATATGAGTTTAGAGGGAAGCTGGATTTTTTATGCTATTTTACAACAAAGGGGCGCAAAATAGGCATAAAATGGGCATAAATAGATGCTTCATGCAGGTAATAAAAATAATTAGCTAACAGAGATAATTCAGTTTATTGGCGATTTTGTGTTTCTGGATTCCTTATCGTTTCAAGGAAAATCAGGAGAGATTTTCTTTGACTTCAACCATCCTCTTTGCTATAAAAGCAGGCGGAGAGGTGGCCGAGTGGTCGAAGGCGGCTGACTCGAAATCAGCTGTACGCATTAGGCGTACCGCGGGTTCGAATCCCGCCCTCTCCGCCATCAACTTAAGCTCTCTTTAAAATCCTCAAGCGTCGGGTATATCTCTAAGAATCTCAAGGTATCCTGAGGTATAAAATCGCAATTCTTTAAGGATAGGTATTTTTTACCAATTAAACAGACCCTGAATGTTTCTTTTAAGGAGTATTTAAGCGCCCAGACCAAAAACAGCTCATTCAGCGTGCCTATACTGCCCTGCTGCACAACGAATAGCTCACTATCCTTAACCAGAAGCCTCAACCTTTCGAATAGATCACCTGCAACTATCTTTTTGGTTAGATAAGGGTTATTCTCCCTTAAAGGCTCAAACGCCTCAAGCCCTATACCAACAACCACACCGCCTGACTCTTTTACACCCTTACTAACAGCCTCCATGAGCCCTTGGTATCCGCCACACTTGACAGCATATCCCTTCTGGGCAAGAAACCTCCCCAGCTCAACACCCTCCTGATATAATCCCTTATCGTTTAGCCTGCTTGCACCAAATGTCGTAGCCCACCTCATATCGACTCCAAAAAAAGAGGGGCATCCCCCCTCTTAGTTTAGATTTATCATCACCATCTTGATATTGGTCATTTCCTCTATTGCAAACCTTACGCCTTCCCTTCCTATTCCGCTCATCTTATTGCCACCATAGGGCATGTGATCGACCCTGAAAATGGAGGTATCGTTTATCATCACACCGCCAACATCAAGGTTGTCTATGGCGTATTGGATTTTCCTTATGTCGTTTGTGTAAATACCGGCCTGTAAGCCGTAATCGGAATCGTTTACATGTTGAATAGCCTCTTCAAAATCGTTGTATTCAACGATAGAAACGATAGGTGCAAAGACCTCCATGCACATAACACGCATATCCTTTGTCGTATTCCTCAAAACAGTGGGACGCAGCACCCTGCCTTCTCTTTCACCACCCACAATCAACTGAGCACCCTGGCTTATGGCCTCCTTGATCCACTCCTCTGCCCTCTTTGCTTCACTCTCATCGATCATAGGCCCCAAATCCACATCCTTCTCAACGGGATTACCCACCTTCAGCCTCTTTGTGGCCTCTGCAAACTTCTTGGTGAACTCATCGGCAATGTCTTTATGTACATAGATCCTCTGTAACGATATGCAGACCTGGCCTGAGTTTGCAAAGGCGCTATCCACACACCTTGGTATGGCTTTATCAATATCTGCATCCTTCTCGATTATTGTTGCGGAGTTGTTGCCAAGCTCAAGTGTGACCCTCTTTATGCCCGCTATGCGCATGATCCTGTCTCCAACCTTGGGAGAGCCTGTGAATGTCACCTTTCTGACCTTATCATTTGTAATAAGCGGCTCACCAACCTCTCCACCAGGCCCTATAACCACATTGAAGGCACCCTTTGGCAATCCCGCCTCTTCCAAAATCTCAGCCAATATCAAAGCGGTTATTGGCGTGGATGATGCAGGCTTTAGAACAACCGTATTGCCGCTTGCAATGGCAGGGGCAACCTTGTGAGCCACCAGGTTCAATGGAAAGTTAAACGGTGTTATGGCTCCAATTACACCCATGGGGACTCTAATGTAATAACCAACCCTGCCTACACCGCCTGAGCTTGCATCCATAGGCACGGTCTCGCCATGTATGCGCTTTGCTTCCTCTGATGCAAACTTGAATGTTTCATATCCCCTGCTAACTTCACCCATTGAGTATTTCCAGGCCTTGCCGGCCTCTCTGCAAATGGTGGTTGCAATCTCCTCTGACCTTTCCTTTATAAGGTTGGCAGCCTTCTCCAAAATCTCGGACCTTCTGTATGCAGGCATCTTCCTCATAACCTCAAAAGCCTCATGGGCTGCATCCACGGCCATATCGACGGTTTTTTTGTCTGCCTTTGGAACTGTGGCTATGGTCTCGCCTGTGTATTTGTCGATGACATTGATGGTTTGACCTGTTTCAATCCATTCACCGCCGATATAGGTCTTATACTGCTTCATGGGACACCTCCAAACCCTATTTTTCTCTAATTTGCTCACGGTTCTTTTGAAAAATAGCAGGTTTTTGTAAACAAATCAATACTTAAACCTTAAAGTATCTGCACAAGAATCTTGAAAAAAAGCTAAAAATAGTTATAACAGTAAGGCTTAAACAGGAGGTCAAAATGTCCAAACAACTAAGCAAGGTCGAGATTGATGGATGGGAAGCCTTAGCCTATGATGCCATAATGCAGCTGATAAGCGGTTTTAGCTATGATGGGTTTATTAAAAAGGTTGTAGGCGATATGAACATCAAGCTTAACGACAGAATATTGGATCTCGGCTGTGGAACAGGCAAAAATCTATGCCTTATGACTAATTACACAACCGCCCCGTGTGTGGGTTTTGATACAAGCAGAAACATGCTAAAGCAGGCCAAAAAACGCTGCAGGGGCAGAAATGTAAAGGTATTCTATCACGACATAAGGAAGCCGCATCCGTTCTATGAGTCGTTTGATATGGTCTTTATATCGTTCGTTCTGCACGGATTTATCGATAACGAGAGGGGCTTAATAATAAAAAACGCTTACGATAGCCTAAAAAAGGGCGGCCGTTTTTGCATATTGGACTATAATGAGTTTGATTTGCAAAACCAGAATCCACTTATAAAGGCCGTCTTTAAATACGGCGAATGCCCTTTGGCCAGCGAGTTTATAGGTTTAAATTTGAAAGATAAGCTCTCCTTGTTCGGCTTTGGTAATTTTGAACAACACAATTACTATTCAGGCTATGTGAGGTTGCTGATTGGAGAAAAATAGGCTAAAGCTTTTGTTAAGTGGAATCAACATAAAAGATCCGCTTAAGTTTGAAAGCTTAGAATCCCTATATGAGGCTGTAAAGCCAAAGCTAAAACCAAAAAATGTAAACAAAGAGCTTGAGTATTTAGAAAGGCACAATATACGGCTTATAAGCATATTCGATGATGAATACCCGGATAGATTAAAAACCATTGAATATCCGCCCGTTGTTTTATACATAAAAGGCCAATTGAAGGAAATGGTCTTGCCCATAGCGGTTGTGGGCAGCAGATACCCTTCAGGATACGGGGAAAGAGTAGTAAAACACCTCCTGCCTCAACTTGTTGAGAGTGGTTTTGAGGTTATAAGCGGCCTTGCAAGGGGTATAGATGCCTTAGCGCACAGGATTACATTGGGATGCGGCGGATATACTGTTGGGGTTTTGGGGTGCGGTATTGATGTGATATATCCGAAAGAAAACAAGACCTTATTCGATAAAATGGCCGATAAGGGTTGCATAATCAGCGAGTTTCCCCTAAATACGCCCCCAACAAAGTACAACTTCCCTGCAAGAAACAGGATCATAGCCGGTCTGGCTGAGGCCGTATTGGTTGTTGAAGCAGACATCAAAAGCGGTTCTCTGATTACAGCAAGGCTTGCCGCAGAGCAGTCAAAGGCGGTTTTTGCCGTTCCTGGTGAGATATTCTCAAAAAGAAGCAGAGGAACGAATAAATTAATCGCAGAGGGGGCCATACCGGTATTGGATGTAAACACCATCCTGGGGCATTTTTACCTAAAGCTAAAGGAAGAGATGGAAAAGGCCGAAGGCGAGATTGACCTAAGCCTGCAGGAGAAAGAGGTATTGGATGCCATAGAGGGCGAGACTACAGAGGATGAGATAGCCTTAAAACTCAATAAAGATATTGGTTATGTTAGCGAGATCCTATTCGATTTACAGCTAAAGGGTGTTGTTAAGCTTACACCAGGCGGTGGTTATCAGAAAAACTAATGTGGGGTGGAGTGAATGAATCTTGTTGTAGTTGAATCTCCGGCCAAAGCAAAGACCATAAGCAAGTTCTTGGGTAAGGATTACAATGTCGTTGCCTCATACGGCCACATAAGGGATTTACCCAAAAGCTCTTTCGGTGTTGATATAGAAAACGATTTCAAACCCAAGTATGTCATACCAAAGGATAAGCAGCCCATAGTAAAACAGCTAAAAAAGCTAACCCAGGACTCCGATGTTGTTTATATCGCCACGGATGAGGACAGAGAGGGTGAGGCCATAGGCTGGCACATAACGCAGGCGACAAAGCTCGATGAGGGTAAGATTAAGCGCATAGCCTTTCATGAGATAACCAAAAAGGCGATTTTGGATGCTATAAAGTCTCCCCGCTCAATAGATATGGACATGGTGAACTCCCAGGAAGCCCGAAGGATACTTGATAGGATTGTGGGCTATAAGCTTTCTCCCCTGCTGGCCAAAAAGATAAGAAAGGGGTTGTCGGCCGGTAGGGTTCAATCGGTGGCGCTAAAACTCATTGTTGACAGAGAAGAGGAGATTCAAAACTTCAAACCCGAGGAGTATTGGACTATACACCTCATATTTGAGGATTCAATTCAGGCCGATTTAACCAAAGCCTATGGTGAAAAATTCGATAAACTGTTCATCAAAGAAGAAAAGGATAAAGCAAGGGTATCTGAGTTAAAAGAAGAGATAGAGAAGGAGTCTTTTAAGGTATATTCAATCACAAAGACCAGGTCTTTGAGAAAGCCTGAGCCACCATTTATAACAAGCACCATGCAGATGGCAGCATCCACATATCTGGGCTTTTCAGCCCAAAGAACCATGCGAATAGCCCAGAGCCTCTATGAAGGCGTGGATATGGGCAAAGAGCGTATCGGTCTTATAACATACATGAGAACAGACTCACTCAATATAGCCAAAGAGGCACTAACAAAGGTCAGAAAGACGATTAAGGAGCTTTTAGGGGATGATTATTTGCCAGATAAAGCCGTTGTATATAAAACAAAGTCAAAATTGGCACAGGAGGCGCATGAGGCTATAAGGCCCACAAACCCTGCCCTGTTGCCTGAGATGGTTAAACCGTATCTAACGGATGAGCAGTTTAAGCTTTACGATTTGATCTGGCGCAGGTTTGTTGCTTCTCAGATGAAGCCTGCTGAGTTTAGAAACACCAAGATAACATTTACATCGGACAACTTTGAGGCCAGGGCTTCATACAAAGAGCTTGTGTTTGACGGCTTTTTAAGGATCTGGACATTCTCAAAGCTAAACGAAGACTCAATACCCACCTTGAAAAAGAATCAAACCGTGGAATTGAGTCAGGTAAAGCCAAAGCAACACTTCACCGAACCGCCACCACGATACACAGAGGCAAGCCTCATAAAGGAATTAGAAAAACACGGTATCGGAAGGCCATCCACCTATGCCACAATTATCGACACCATAATCAAGCGGGGCTATGTCGTTTTGAAGGATAAGAAGTTTTATCCGGAGGAGATAGGCATAATAACAAGCAAGATGCTGGATAAGTTCTTCTCAGATATCATAAATGTTAAATTTACAGCCCAGATGGAGGATGGTCTGGATAAAATAGCAAACAGGGAATTAACAAAGCTTGAGCTTTTAAAAAGATTCTATGACAAGTTTAAGGTGCTTCTGCAAAACGCATACGAGAACATGGAGAGAATAAAACCAGAAGATGAACCAACAGATGAAGTCTGCCCTCTATGTGGGGCAAATTTAGTCATAAGGCACGGCAGGTTTGGTAAGTTTCTGGCCTGCTCAAATTACCCCAAATGCAAATACACAAAGCCTTTGGAAGAGGAAATCACGGATATGAAGTGCGACAAATGCGGCGCGCCAATGGTGGTCAAATACTCAAGAAAAGGAAGCAAATTCTTAGCCTGCTCAAATTACCCCAAATGCAAAAACACCAAACCCTACCCTACAGGCTTGAAGTGCCCCCAGTGTGGCGGTGATTTGATAGAATATTCCTCAAAGAGGGGTAAGTTTTACGGATGCTCCAACTATCCAGAGTGCAAGTTTACCATAAGGGGTGAGTTGAAGAATCAAGAATGCCCCAAATGTGGCTATACGCTGTTTGTTAAGAAGAAAGATAAATGGTGCTGCGCAAATAAAAAATGCAACTATTGCCAGGAGTGAGCTGGTTTATTGTGTTGGTTAGTGATTAGACTAAAGGAGGTGTCCATGAAAAGGTTTCTTGCTTTTGTGGTGGCGGTGATTGGATTGGGGATGATGATGAGCGGGTGTACATTTGGAAGCCATTATATAAAAGAGGGTTATATACAGAAAAATTACATAGATAAGGTAAAAGTCGATAAGAAAAAGGTTGTAGGGGATAGGAACATAAAGTTCTATGTAGGAAAAGTGGAAGACAAGAGAAAGGATAAGTATGTATGGATGAAAAGAACTTACTTTTGGATTCCTGTTGGAGCTATACATTTCAAAGATATTTGCGGAACCGTTAGACATCTAACAGAAAGAGCCTTAGAACAGACAGGTTGGGGTGTTGTGGATAGTGGGAATAGTGCTGATTTTGTGGTGGATACGGTGATAAGGGATTTTACAAATCATATGGGGTTACTGAACAGCTGGTATATAACCGAAAGTGATATATGTATATATAATAATTATGAAAAGAGAATTATAAGTAAACATTTACATAAAAAGAAGTTTGGATTCGTTTTTCATCCTGACCTAACAGGTAAATTTAAATTTATCGTTGGCGATATGTCCGTCCAATACTACAAAGCCCTCCTTGACTATTTCTCCTCTCCCGAGTTTGTGAAGGCTATAAAAGAGGCTTATGCGAAGGAAAACGATAACCTAACCGAGACGAACAACTGATAACTAATTTTGGATTTTGAATTTTGGATTTTGGCTTAAAGGATAAGGCGGGAGGCTGAGCGCCTCCCTTTGGTTTGGGAGGTTAGTTGGGATTCTGCCGTTGCATTTCCTTGATTCTCTGCCTTTCGTCGTCTGTTAAGCCCTTGAAGATTGGTAAACCGCCGTGTTTGATTTGATTGATTACAGCTTGCCTTGTTTGCAAAAACCTGTGGATTTTTAAGAATAGTTATATTGTTTGCATACTTTCTGAAATTCGGTATAATTTCAAAAAAGGGGTGAAGCGATGAATACCGTAATTGTTGGAGATAGGGGACAGATAACTATACCCAAACAGATAAGGAAAAAATACGGAATAAAGAAAAAACAACCGTTGATAATAGAAGATAAAGACGGTGAGATTGTAATAAAGCCAGCCGTGGCTGTTCCTATCAAGGAACTCAAGAAGCTTGCAAGAAAGTTCGATGACGATTTTATTAAAGAGATCACAGAGGAAGACTTACTCAAGGATTCAGAAGAGGAGAAGATACTGAGTAAGTGGGAAAAGTAAGCGTTTTTCTGGATAGCAATGTATTGTTTTCTGCCGCCTATTCTGGTGAAAAATCCACATCTTATATCCTTTTCAAACTCCAAGAGAGAGAGAGTTTATAAGTATATTCATATCAAATCTTGTGGTTTTTGAAACCGTTAATAATTTAGGGGATAAAAAACCGGAAAAGCTCTGTTTGCTGAGGAAGTTAATGGAGAGGGTTAATATCCTTGATGATGTTATAGTTGATTTACCTGTTTTAGATTTTCTCCCTAAGGCTGATAGGATTATACTCTCTACAGCTATAGCCAACGGCATAAAGTATTTTCTTACGGGAAATACAAGGGATTTTAAGGACTTATACGGTAAGACAATAGGTAAAACGATTATTTTGAAACCGAGGGATTTCTTATACAAAACACAAAACCTTTAAAAACCGTCTAATATATTTGTGAGCTGTGCGAGGTGTTTAGGCAGTCGGTATTTGCTTTGGAGAAGATGGTGGATGGTCGTTAGTCATTGGTCATTGGTCGTTAGTCGTTGGTCAGGGGGGAACTGGAGACCAAAGACTATCGAACCAGAGACTATCGAATTAAAGAAAAGGAGGTATCCATGAAAAGGTTTCTTGCTTTTGTGGTGGCGGTGATTGGATTGGGGATGATGATGAGCGGGTGCGTGGCTAATGTATTTAAGACGACGAAAGTGGAAGATAGCTATATACAGAAGAACTATATAGACAAGGTGAAAGTGCCCGAGAGTAAGAGGGTTGGGGATAAAGAGATAAAGTTTTATGTGGGGAAGGTGGAGGATAAGAGAGAGGATAAGGCGGTAGTTATAAAAAGAGGTCCTTTCCTAATTAGAACTGCTAGTACTAAGTTTGCTAACCCTGAACTAAGTATAAGGCATATAACCGAGAAAGCCCTCTTTAATACCGGTTGGGGGGTGGTTGAGAATAGGGATAGGGCGGATTTTGTGGTGGAGACTAAGTTAAAAGATTTTGGACAACATTGGGGTTTTTTCTCTACTCCTAAAAGAACAGAGAGCGAAATTTGCTTATACGATAAGAATAATAAAAGGTTTTTGAGTAAAAATATAGCTAGAGTAACGGCAGTGTAAAATTACTTGTGTCACCCTTTGAAGGGAGAGGGGTTATATGTTATAACCCCTCTTTGACACTAACCCTTCAAAGGAGGAAAAACACATGTATGATTTGATTTTTACACAATTGAAGGAAGAATTCAAGTCAATGATTGAAAAGATCATGAAAGAGGAAAGAGACAGGTACTTAGAAGAGAATAAATCAACAAGGGCAAATGGATATTACACAAGGTCACCAAAAACAATATTAGGTCAGATGGAGCTTTCCATCCCCAGAACAAGGGACGGCAAGTTCAAAAGCGATGTATTGCCTGAGAGAAAGAGGGTGATGTTTCTCCTTGATGACATAATAAGGGCAATGTTCGTGTCTGGAGTCTCATCAAGGAAGGCAGGCAAGGTTTTAGAAAATCTCATTGGATGTTCCATATCATCCCAGTTTGCAAGCTATATTTCCGACATACCAAAAGAGGTCATAGAGGAGTTCAAAAACAGAAGGTTGGATGATGAGTATCCAGTCCTATACATAGATGCAACATACCTGCCTCTGAAGAGGGACAGTGTAGAAAAAGAGGCAGTTTATGCTGTTCTGGTATTGAGATACGACGGCAGAAGAAACATACTTGCATACTTCCTGCCAGGAGGCAATGAGAATACACAGATGTGGAGAGAGATATTTGAGGACCTAAAATCAAGGGGACTAAAGAATGTCAGAATGATAATCAGCGATGATCTAAAAGGGCTCTCAAGATCAATAGAGGAGGCATTCCCCAAAGCAAAGCATCAGCTATGCTGGTTTCATCTGAAGAAGAACATAAAAAGCAAGGTGAGAAAGAGACACTGGGATGAGATGCTGAAAGAGCTAAACCAGATAATGGAGGCTAAGACCCAAGAGGAGGCAGAACTCTTGATGAATGAGTTCATCGACAAATGGAGTAGGCTCTATAAATCCCTAAACAGCCTAAAAAGTAAAGTCAAGAACTATACACACTTCTCAAACCTCAATGAAAAGATAAAGGTATACTTTTCAACAACAAACTGGATGGAGAGGTGTTTCAAGGAACTAAAGGATTCTTTAAGAATTAGGGGTTATCTCCATTCTGAGGACAGTGCTGAAAAGTTCCTTTACCTTTTCTTCAAAGATAAGGATGAGAAGTATTCATCAAGAAAGCTCAGATACTCTGAATACCTGATGGAGGCTTTTGGATAGATGGGGAAACTAAGTGAACCAAACAGGAAGAGGGGTGACACAAAAAAGTTGACATTGCCAGAGTAACTCATGTATTGTTTGCGACTGATCTAACAGGTAAATTTAAGTTTATCGTCGGTGATATGTCCGTCCAATACTATAAAGCCCTCCTTGACTATTTCTCCTCTCCCGAGTTTGTGAAGGCTATAAAAGAGGCTTACTCTAAGGAGAACGATAACTTAACCGAGATGAACAACTAATAACTAATTTTGGATGTTGGATTTTGGATTTTAGATTTTAGATTTTGTATTAAAAGAGTAAAGGCGGGAGGCTGAGCGCCTCTCGCCTTGCTTGGGTTTTTTAGATTTTTTTTGGGTGATTTAGATGTGGAATGGGTTTGTGTAAAGGATAATCAGAACGATAACGAGCATGTAAATAACCAAAGACTCGATCATAGCAAGACCGATCATCATAACGGTGAGAAGTTTACCGGACATGCTCGGATTCCTTGCTGTTCCTAATGCAGTTCCATTAACTGCGTGTCCCTGACCGATTCCACCACCCAAGGCTGCCAAACCCAGACCGATTGCGCCACCCATTGCGACGAACATGTAATACTTCTTCAGCACCAGGTTTGCAGCTGCTTCGGCGCTCTGGGCATCACCTGCAGCCAATGCTGGCAATCCCACTGCCAAAGCCAACAGTGCCAATAAAACAACCTTACCCCTCATAACTCCACCTCCTCACAATAAATCTAAAAACATTCAAATCTCATTAATGCGCCTCGTTTATAGCATCTGCTATATAGAGCGTGCTGAGCAAGAAGAATATAAACGCCTGGATACTTGCTGCCAGCAAGACCAAAGCCATAACGGGCAACGGAACAAGCCACGGAGCTAAGAAGAAAACAACGGCCAAAAGCAGATCGTCTCCGAAGATATTACCAAACAACCTGACCGATAACGATACGATCCTTGCAAAATGACCTATTATCTCTATAGGCAGAATTAAAGGCACAAGCCACCAAACAGGCCCCATAAAGTGCTTTATGTATTTTATACCATGCCTTTTGAAGCCCAAAAACTGATAATAGAAGAAAACGATTAAGGCCATGGATAGCGTTGTGTTTAGGCTGGATGTGGGCGGTATGAAGCCTGGAATTAGCTCCACTATGTTGTAAAAGAATATAACTATGGCAAGGGTTGCAAGCAATGGAAAATGCTTGGGCGTCTCCTCTTTGCCCAATATATCCTCCACAAAGCTGTAAATGCCATAAACAACACTCTCTGCAACATTCTGAATGCCCTCTGGCATCAACTTAAGCGATGATCTGACAACCAAAGCCAGACCAACGATAACCAAAATCATAAACCAACTAAAGACAAGATAACCTGGTAAACCAGTGGCATGAATTATAAAGTCTAAAAAACTTGGTGCTTCCATGCTACCCCCTCAAACCGTAATTTTTCTAAATAGAGCCACCACTCCTAACATCATTAGCGATGCTGGAATTACAGATACGCCAACAACTATTCCAACAGGGCTAAACCCCGCTTTAAGCAAAATCAGTATGCTGATGGCCACGATGGCAAACCTTAAACCGTAATCAATAAACGAATATCCGCCCTTTTTTAGCCATCTTTTGGCCATAATTTTTAAAAGAAACCAGTCTCCTATTGAGACCAACCAACCAACAAAACTGCCCAATAGGCAGCTTTTACTTCTGAATAAGAAGAAACATAAAAGTGCTGCTAAAAAATACACTATTACGAAGGTTATTTCAAGTCTTTTTATCGTTATCTTCATCTAAGCTCTTATCAACCTTTCTTATGCCATAGAACATATTTTTAAAGCCCGCTATTATGCCAAAAGCCAAAAAAAGAAAGAACAGCCAATGGTGGGATGAGTTGAACTTCTTATCCAGCCAATAGCCCAGGCCACCACCAAACAGGATGGATAAAACCACGCTAAAGCCTATGGTGGTGGCATCGTATAGCTCTAAATAAAACCTTACCTTCTGTTGCCTTTTCTTGCGATCGTTCATACATAAAACTTGCCGCTTGCAATCTCGCTAAAGACCTCTTCCAAGGCAACAAGCGTATTTTCTATATCCTCAAGCGAATGTTTTATTGTTATAAAGTTGGACTCAAACTGGGATGGTGGTATGTAAATACCCCGCTCAAGCAACCCTATGAAGTAATTGGTAAAAAGTCTTAAGTCGCTCTTTTGAACACCTTTATAGTTTACAGGTTTCTCCTCTGTGAAGAATATGCTAAACATCGACCCTATAGACTCCCCGCTTGCCGGTATGCCGTATTGGCTGGCAAGACCCAAAATCCTCGACACTAATTTGCTTGTGTTTTTGTCCAGATCCCTATAGGGGTTTTTCCTCTTTAATATGTCCAATGTGGCTATTCCGCAGGCCATTGCAACGGGGTTTCCGCTTAAGGTCCCTGCCTGATACACAGGGCCTTCAGGGGCTAAATACTCCATGATTTCCCTCTTTGCCCCAAAACAGGCCACAGGAAAACCCCCACCAACAACCTTTCCCAGTATCGTAATGTCGGGTGTTATGTTGTATATATGTTGCGCTCCACCGTATGTTAGCCTGAAGCCTGTCATCACCTCATCAAATATCAACAGAGTGCCGTATTTGTCGCATACGCTTCTAAGTCCTTCTAAGAAACCCTCTATAGGCCTAATCAAGCCCATATTGCCTGCAACGGGCTCTATCACTATTGCGGCTATTGAATCGCCGTATCTTTTGAATATATCCTCAACCATATCTAAATCGTTAAACTCAGCAAGCAGCGTATGCTTGGCAAAGTCTGCAGGAACCCCTTTACTTGATGGTATGCCGAATGTGCTTGAGCCTGAGCCTGCACCAACCAGCAGGCTATCGGAATGGCCGTGATAGCAGCCGCTGAATTTAAGTATATTATCCCTGCCGGTAAAGCCCCTTGCAAGCCTGATGGCACTCATGGCGGCTTCTGTGCCTGAGTTCACAAACCTCACAACCTCTATTGAATCAAACGCCCTGACTATTCTTTTGGCAAGCTCCGTCTCAAGTATTGTGGGTGCACCAAAGCTAAAACCCCTATCCAGAGCATCCTTGGTTTTGTTTATGACCTCATCATCGGCATGGCCTAAGATTGTAGGACCCCAGCTGTTTACATAGTCGATAAACTCATTTCCATCCTCATCGTAAATCTTAGAACCCTTAGCCCTGTTTATAAAAAGCGGATGCCTTCCCACATTCTTAAAAGCCCTGACGGGGCTGTTGACACCTCCGGCTATGTATTTTTTGGCCTCCTCAAAAAGCTCCCTGCTCTTATCAAACATAACTAACCCCCAAGGAGTCTTGCCCAGATATATTCACCATCGCTCCCCAGATCCCCCACAGCCCTTTCGGGATGGGGCATCAATCCAAATACATTACCGCTTTCATTGCAAATACCGGCTATGTTGTATATCGAGCCGTTTGGATTACATTCATCGGAGGGGTTGCCGTCTTTTGATGCGTATCTTAAAACTATCATCTCATTATCTTGAAGGTATTTTAGGTAATCCTCGCTGCAGAAGTAATTGCCGTCGCCGTGAGCTATAGGCATCTTGAGCGTTTTGCCTTCAAGGCCTTTTGTAAAATAGCACCTGCTGTTTTCAACCCTCAAATGGACATCCTTATGGATAAACCTGAGGTTTTTATTCCTAAGGAGCGAACCCTTCAAAAGCCCACTCTCCAGAAGTATCTGAAAACCGTTGCAGATGCCCATGACATAGCCGCCTTTTTTTGCAAACTCCCTTATGGCCTTCATAACGGGTGAGAACTTTGCTAAAGCTCCGCATCTTAGGTAATCCCCGTATGAAAAGCCACCGGGCAAAATCACAACATCAAAGCCATCTATCTTTTGCTCTTCATGCCAGATAAAATCCGACTCAACACCCAAAACATCACAGGCGTATTTACAATCAAAATCGCAATTCGTTCCAAGAAATCTAACTATTCCAATCCTCACGCCTTTCTTACCTCGTAATCCTCGATTACCTCATTTGATAGGATGTTCTTTGCTAATTTTTCTATCAACTCGTCGTTTTCCTCATTAAGCTCGACCTCGAAGTATTTACCCACCCTGATGTCTTTGATCTTAGCCTGCAGATAGTCCTCTGCCACCTTCTTTATAGCCTTGCCTTGAGGATCCAGTATGGCCTTCTTAGGCTTGACTATGACGATGTATTTCATAGCTAAACCCTTGATATCTTCATCATTATCTTCTCATACCCCTCAATGAGATCGCCTAAATCCTTTCTGAATCGGTCTTTATCCAAAACCTCACCGGTCTCTTTATCCCACAACCTCGAACCGTCCGGCGTAAACTCATCGCCCACAAGCAGATTGCCGTCGTTGTCAAAGCCAAACTCCAATTTGAAGTCCACAAGCTCTATACCTGCCTTGTCAAACCTCTCCCTTAAGCAGTCGTTAACCTTTAGGGCCATCTCCTTCATCTTCTTGATTGTCTCCTCATCCGCCCATCCAAATGCCGTTATATGGTCTTCGTTTATCATCGGGTCATCCAACTCGTCGCTTTTGTAATAGAATTCTATGATGGGTCTTGGAAGCTTCTGACCCTGCTTTAAGCCGAGCCTTTTTGCGATAGAACCGGCTGCAATGTTTCTTACGACAACCTCAACGGGTATCATCTTAAGCCTTTTTACCACTATCTCCCTGCCGGAGTTCTCCTCAACAAAGTGGTTGGTTATGCCGCACTCATTCATCCATCCAAAGGCCTTAACCGTTATGGCTTTATTCAGAGCACCCTTTTCGTCTATAATGGCGTGTTTCTTTCCGTTAAATGCCGTTGCGTCGTCTTTGAAGTATATTATCAGAAGATTAGGATCATCAGTCTCATAGACCTTCTTGGCCTTACCCTCATACAACAGATTCGTCTCTTCAACCATCTCCACACCCCTCTTAAATAAAGATTTCTCTGCTGTGCCCTCGAAAAACGCCGAAGGCACAACAAAAAAGGGGGCAAGCCCCCTTATTTCTTACATACTTGTCAGAACAATCAGGATAGCAATGATGTTTATGATCTTAATCATCGGGTTAATAGCCGGGCCTGCTGTATCCTTAAGCGGATCACCAACCGTATCACCCGTTACTGCAGCTTTATGGGCTTCAGAACCCTTGCCGCCGAAGTTTCCATCCTCGATGTATTTTTTAGCATTATCCCAGGCACCGCCACCGCTTGTCATTGCAACAGCCAAGAAGAATCCCGTTATGATAGAACCCATAGAAAGCGCACCCAAAGCCGTCCTTCCAAATATGGCATACACGATAATCGGGCCCAAAACCGGTATCAATCCCGGTGCTATCATCTTTTTCAGTGATTCCCTTGTGACTATATCAACACAGGCGGCATAATCCGGCTTTGCCTTACCCTCAAGTATGCCTTTAATCGTTTTAAACTGCCTTCTAACCTCTTCAACCATCATACCGCCAGCAATACCCACTGCCTCCATACTCATAGCGCCGAAATAGAACGGCAGAAGACCGCCTAACAGCAGTCCGACCAATACCAAAGGATCGCTCAAATCGAATGCCGTTTTGCCGCCTATGGCCCTTGTGTATTCGGCAAACAGAACAAGTGCAGCCAAAGCAGCAGAACCTATGGCAAATCCCTTTGTAACGGCCTTTGTTGTATTTCCAACGGCATCCAAGGGATCGGTAACTGCCCTAACAGACTCATCAAGCTCGGCCATCTCTGCAATACCGCCAGCGTTGTCTGTGATTGGTCCGTATGAATCGATGGATATAACCATACCCGTTAGAGAAAGCATAGAGGCTGCAGCTATAGCAATACCGTAAAGTCCTGCAAGCTTGTATGAGAAGAAGATGCCTAAAGCGATGACTATAGCAGGGGCAGCAGGTGCCTTAAGCATTACAGCCATACCCTGAATGATATTGGTTGCATGACCCGTTACGGATGATTTTGCGATTGATTTTACCGGTGGATACTCATAGGATGTGTAATACTCTGTTATGAACATAAGCAGTGCCGTTATTGCCATACCTATCAAGGCGGTCATGAATACGGCATTCGGCGTTACAACACCCCAACTATACTTTATGCCGCCAGCAAAGAACTTCTGTGCTGCAAAATAGATGATTACAAGGGCTATAACGGCCGTTGCCAACATACCCTTATAGAATGCACCCATGATGTTGTTGGATCTTCCCAATTTAACAAAGAATGTTCCTATAATAGCCGAAACTGAAGCTATGGCTCCAATAAGCAGAGGAAACATCGTTGCCACGCCAACGCTGCCTGTTGCCTTATCAAACAGGCTATATCCCAAAACCATTGAAGCAACGGTTGTAACGGTGAATGTCTCAAAGACATCGGCTGCCATTCCAGCGCAATCGCCAACATTATCACCCACATTGTCTGCAATAACAGCAGGGTTTCTTGGGTCGTCCTCCGGTATTCCTGCCTCCACCTTACCGACAAGGTCTGCACCCACATCGGCAGCTTTGGTATAGATACCACCTCCAAGACGGGCAAACACACTGATCAAGCTTGTTCCGAAGGCAAGACCTATTAAGGCCTTTATTGTATGTTCAACGGACTGTTTAAAGACATAAACCGAGATGTAATAGAATCCGGCTATGGCCAAAAGACCAAAACCCGTAACCAAAAAGCCCGTAACGGAGCCTCCCCTGAAAGCCAAATTCAAGGCCTTGGCAAGCCCGTTTTTAGCCATTTGGGCCGTTTTAACATTGGTCTTTACCGCCACGACCATACCGATATAACCGGCCAATCCTGAAAGTATGGCACCCGTTAGATAGCCCAATGCCGTCAACAGACCAAAGTGCTCACTCTTTGCACCCAAAGCCCATAGAATGGCAAATATCACCACAGCAACGATGGCGATGCTCTTGTATTCCCTCGATAGGAAAGCAAAAGCACCCTCCTGGATGGCTTTGGCGATCTCTCGCATCCTCTCGTTGCCATCTTCCTTCGATAGAACATAGTATGCAGCAAAAATAGCATATCCTATCGAAAGGAAGGAAGCCAAAAATGTCAGATACAACGCTGTTGTTGAGCTAATCATATAAAACCTCCTCTCCCCTCAAAAATTTAATACACCTTTTATCTCTTCGGTAAACTCATCTATGTCTATATCCCATAGCGAGCAGAGCCACTGCAGGGCCTCTCTGTCGTATTCTGTCACCTTTGAGTTGCTTAGAAATTCCGTGTTAACTATTATGCCTGCAGCCAATAGCATCGATGTGGTCTTGGAGGGTTTAACCTTATGTTTTACAAATTCATCGACAACAATAGCTGAGGTTGAGCCCCAAGGTTCAATCCTGTATCGTGTTCTATAACCGGTCTGTATATCGCCGAGTCTATGGTGGTCGATTATCTCAAGCACATTGCACTCAAATATGCCGTCTGGGGCGTTGGCGCTTGATGAGTGGTCTATGAGTATAACATTCCTTTTGTCGTATTTTATTATATCGGTTCGGGTTATTATGCCCTTAACCCTGTTGTTTTTGTCAACCACAGCCACAGCCCTGTTGCTTGAATGATACACCTTCTCCTTTATTTCGTTTATGAGATCCGATGGGCTAACCACCGTTGTGGACTTCTCACAAACATTATCAACGGGTATGCCCCACTCTATCAATCCCACCGTGGCAAATGCATCGTATTCCGATTTTATTACAAAAACACCCCTATCTTCTGCAAGGCCCTTCAACTCCTCATCCAAGTCGCAGCCGTAGGATAGTATGATGCATTTAACACCCAACTCTATAGCTGCCTTTTGAAGATCCCTTCTGTTGCCCACCACTATTATGGCGCTTTCTGGATCGACCCTGTCTATAATCTCAAACAGATATTCTGAATCCATAACGCCCATCATGGTTGTGGCAACAAACGGTTTTGTTTCATCCTCGTCTATCTTTACAATAACCTCTCCGTTGACGGCCTTCTTTATAACGGATATGCTGGTCTTTATTTTTCTGAATATGTCGGGCATTACAGAGGAGATGCTTTTTCTTGCTATATCGATCATGCCGAAATAGCCGACAAACCTCTCATCATCGTCAACCACAGGCACCACCATTAGGTCGTTTCTCAGCATTAGCTTAAATATCTCGGTTACAGGGTCGTTTTTGTTAACCACTATGGTGTTGGGCGTCATTACATCCTCAACCCTTAAGCTTAAGTCGGATATGTATTTGGGAAACGGTATATTCATATGCCCAAACAGCTTCTGCGTTGTAGAATCTATCATGCCGCAAACGGCAGCCACATAGTTTGTCTCCCTGTCTATTGTGTTCTTTAGCTCTGCATAGGCTATGCTGCTAACAACACTATCCAAATCAGGGTTTTTTCTCCCCACCACATAGATATTCTTTATTCCTCTCATCTCACCCCTCCAAAAGTGTGCAACTTATACAACATTGCGCATAATTTTTCAATAGGCTTGACAAATAAATTACCTTAAATAAAATCTCCAAGCGTGAGCCAGCGTAGCTCAGGGGTAGAGCAGCTGATTCGTAATCAGCAGGTCGTAGGTTCGAATCCTATCGCTGGCTCCATTTTTTAATTATAACCCCCTAAAGAACCCTTAGCAACATGTAAAAAGGAGATGTGTTATGTCTATTTTAGTGCTTTTAAGACACGGAAAGTCCATGTGGAATAAGTTGAATCTCTTTACCGGTTGGGTCGATGTGCCGTTAGCAGAGGAAGGGATCGATGAGGCTTTGAGGGCTGGCGAGATATTGAAGGATTACTGCTTTGATGAGGTATATACATCTGTATTGATCCGCTCCATCCAGACGGCAATGATAGCCCTTTCAAAAAACGGATGCGGTAAAACCCCTATAATCCAGCACAACGAGGGCAGAATGAAGGATTGGGCCAATATGCCAGAAAACATACCCGTTTTGCCTGTGTATGAGATAGAGGAACTCAACGAGAGGTATTACGGCAATCTGCAGGGGCTAAATAAGCAGGAGATGGCCGAGAAATTCGGTGCAGAGATGGTTCATAAATGGAGAAGGAGTTATGACATCAACCCTCCAGGGGGTGAATCCCTAAAGGACAATTACGAAAGGACAATACCGTTCTTCAAGGCCACCATAATCCCCAGGCTTGAGGAGGGTAAAAACATATTGATAAGCGCCCACGGAAACAGCCTGAGGGCTATAGTAAAGTTCATTGAGAACATATCAGACAACGACATACCGAAATTTGAGATACCAACGGGCAAACCCTTGATTTACGATTACAAAGACGGCAATTTTATAAAGAAGTCCGAAGATGAAAACGATTGAGCAGTTCAAAAGGACGGCAAACCTAAACGGCGTCGATGTTATAGATTTAAAAGAAATAGAGCAAAAAATAAACGAATTGGGCTATGATGGCAAAACCCACTTCTCAAAAGATGGCATCGGCGTTGTTTTGGCCATCTCAGCTGCTGCAAGCGAGGGGAACGCCTTAGTTGAAGCAAACACAAAAGAGGCATTAAGCTGCATAATCGACAGCAAGGAGCTATACATAATCATAGATAGGGATAAGATCTATCCGTCGATGTATGAGGCGTATGAAAAAGCCAGAGATACCCAATGGAATTACCTTATGTTCATCGGAGCAGAAAGCAAAACCGCTGATATAGAAAAACAACTGGTAAGCGGCGTTCAAGCAGCCGAAAAGGTCGTATTTGTTATAAGATGAATTGGGCGTTTGTCTATAGAGATGGGAAGCTCAAGCCGGTCATAAATTTTAGCAATATAAGCACATCTCAACTTATAGGCCTTGATGCTCAAATACTCCTGATCAGAAAAAACATAGAGGCCTTTATTGCCAACAAACCCTTCTTAAATATGCTCCTTTGGGGCGAAAGGGGCTGTGGCAAATCATCCCTAATTAAGGCCTTTGCCAATGAATATCACAAAGACGGACTGAAGATTGTGCAGGTAAAATACGACAATTCTGACCTGTATGAGTTGTATGAGTATGTATCCTCAGAGCCGTTTAAGTTTATCCTGTTCTTTGATGATATATCATTTGACCATAGGGATGATAATTACAGGCAATTCAAATCGATGCTTGAAGGCGGGCTTGAGGAAAAACCGGATAATGTGATGTTTGTTGCAACATCCAACAAGAGGCATCTTGTTAAAGACAGTGTGGCCACAACAGACACAATCTATGATTTGGATGAGATAAACGAGCAGATGTCCCTATACGGCAGGTTTGGCCTCGTTGTCTCGTTTCGCTCACCCGATAAAGAGACATACCTAAAAATCGTCAAATTCTATATGGACAAATACGAGGTGGAAGAGTTTAAAGACTGGCAGAAACAGGCCTGTGCCTTTGCCACATCAAAAGGAGCAAGGAACGGCCGCATAGCAAAACAGTTTGTTATCTCCCACCTCTTAGGTCTATAGGACAGACATAAACTTCGTATAGGAATAATAGAGCAGCTCGACAGAGAAGAAAAAGAAGATCAGCGACGATGCCGTATTTATGGCAACTGCCACTTTTGGGTTTAGAAAGTTCTTTCTAAGGAGCTCTGTTAGGGTTATTGCAAAAATGAAAGCCAAAACTATACCACTAAACAGGAACAGAAGCGTCGAAAGGAGTCTGCCATTTTCAAGAAACGGCGCTATGAGTGCGCTAAAGAAGATAATGGCCTTGGGGTTTGATAGATTGACCGTTAGTCCCTTTAGATAGAATGTCTTGGCCTTGGGTTGCCTAACCCTTACCTCATCCCTCCTGTGTTTGAATATCTCATAGGCCACATATAATAGATAGATTCCACCCAAAAGCGATATGGTCATCTGAAAATACGCACTCCTGCCAACGGACGAAAGACCAACCACCAGGATGGCAATAACTATGAAATTCCCGGTTAAAACACCGCTTAAGGCCTTTAGCGCCTCTTTAAATGAATGGTTTAGCGTGGTTTGCACAATAAACAGTATATCTGGCCCGGGCGTTAAGGCGGCCACAAAACCAATAACGGAAAGCTCAATAAGGCTCATACAACCCCCTAAACATTACCAAACAGCAAATCGGATATATCATATCTGTCTATTCTTGTTCTATCCCTTACAAGTCGCACCAGGCCGCCGTAATTTATAGGCCTGCCGACCATACAGAAGCCCCTCAAGATGCCATCCTTAACAACAACCATCCTGAAGCCGTCATCGTTCGAAACAACCGCATCACCATCGAGTGCAACACTGTCGCCTCCGCTGAATATATCCATATCAAAGATGGGCAGGATGTTTCTCGATACTTCCGGTTGGGTTTCTATGTTTAAACCAGCTGCATTTTTGGCTGCAACCTTTGCCTGGGCAATAGCCACAGGCCAAATCGCATGGAGTCTTTTATCACCCCAGACAGCATCTGTGCTTTCTGCTATATCGCCAACGGCAAACACATCGTCTGTTGCCCTCAAATAATCATCGACAACTATACCGCTGTTTGTCTGTATAGCCCCATCTAAGAATTCTATGTTGGGTTTTACACCCTTACCAACAACAACAAAATCCGCATCCAGATGTTCACCGTTTTTTAGCCTGATATTAACGCCGTCGTTGGTCTTGTAAATTACCTCCACATCGTTGGATGTGTAAAATTTAACCGGATAGAGTGATTCTATCTGCCTCTGAACAACAACAGAGGCCTCTTTGGGCAAAATCTGGGACAGTATCCTATTAGAAGATGCAATGACGCTAACAGAAAAACCCAATTTTACAAAGGCATGAGCCATCTCAAGGCTTACAAGCCCAGCCCCCAGGATAACGATATGCCTAAGCCCTGCCCTTCTAAGTTTCTCCCTCATTGCCTCTATGTCCTTAAGATACCTCACACCAAACAAAAATCCATCGTAATCGCCCTCATACTGCGGGATATAGGCATCGGCCCCTGCAGCTATGATGAGCCTTTCATAGGAGTATAAGCCCATAGGGGTTGTTATGGTCTTTGCTTTGGTATCTATGGCTTTTACTTCACAGTTCATAAGTATATCGTCTTCTTCTATCTCAAAAAACGCATCCCTGTTGCCAGAAATCAGATACGGCAATACCATCTTTGCATACGGCTGCCTATCCTCTTTGGAGAAGACCTTAACATCTATCGTTTTGTCCAACTCTTTAATCGTTTTATAGGCATAGAAGGCGGCTATGCTGCCGCCTATGATAGCTATCATAGCAGCCCCTCAAGGCCCAATTCTTTTAGCTTTTTATCAGTGGGAATGCCGTTTTTATCCCACCCCCTTAAGCTGTAATACTCGCTCAACATCTCAGAAACGTTAGCAACCTCACCCTTTGAGGGGCCACTCTTTATCGGTTCCTTCTCCATACGCTCAGGCAATCTATCATCGTCGGCCGAAAAACCGGCCTTTATGTTGAAAATCCTCTCTAAATTCCAGATTCTCTCACCCTTCTTAACAAACTCATCCTTATCGCAGTCAAAACCCGTGGCTGCTGCAAATAGTTCGGCAATCTCTTTGGCCTTCAAACCAAATGTCGTAAACAGGCAGATCCCCGAAGAATCCAAAGCAGCGGTCAAATCCTGAAGTTTTTTGGTTAGCTTTGCCTTACCCTCATAGCTGCTTTTATCCAACCCGCCTAACACCTCAGCACCGATCGTGTACCCCCTAACATGACAGGCCCCCCTGTTGCTTGTGGCATACTCAAGGCCTATGCCCTTGATGGCCCTCGGATCGTATGCGGGAAACTCCTGCTTCTTAACGCTCATAGAAAACTCCAAATGGCCGTAATGTTCGGCAAGTCTATATGAACCTTTGGCCAAAAGCCTTCCAAAGTCTGTATTCTGCTCACACATCAGCTTCACAGCCTCGACCATTGCATCGGCATCACCAAATCTCAAATCAAACCCTATATCGCTTTTTGGTATATAGCCGGCCTCAAACAGATCCATAGCACATGCCACGGTTGCACCAGCCGATATGGTATCCAGCCCGTATTCATTGCATAGATAATTAGCCATAACGATGGCATCTAAATCATCCACTCCGCATGCTGCACCAAATGCCCATATCGTCTCATACTCAGGCCCAACGCCCTTGTTGTTGGCATATTTGCCACTGGTTATCTGGGTAACCCTCCCGCAGGCTATGGAGCAGCTATCGCAAGCCTCGGCCTTTATAAGGTGATCCTTTGTCAATCTCTCACCGCTAATCGAGGCAGCATTATCAAAATAGGCATCGTGGGCGTTTCTTGTAGGCAGACCTCCAGCTTTGTTTATTACATTGACCAATACGGCCGTTCCGTATTTTGCGCCCCCCTTGCCTGAGAAGGCATCCTTACTCAATATATCCCTTGCTTGGTAAACGGCCTTTGCAAACCTCTCTTTATCGGCAACCCTTATGCTCAAATGGCCCTTAACGGCCACGCCCTTTAGGTTTTTACTGCCCATAACAGCACCGATACCCGTCCTTCCTGCCATCCTGCGACCGTCGAATGTTATATTGGAAATTAAAGAGAGCTTCTCTGCGGCCGGGCCTATCTGAAGCGTGCTGGCCTCAGGGTGCGTAAACCTCTTTAGCAGTTTATCCGTCTCTTTGGTGTTCTTGCCCCATAGCTTTGAGGCATCCCTTATCTGCACCTGGCCCTTGTATATCCACAGATAAACGGGTTTTTCAGCCTTCCCTTCAATAACAATCATATCATAGCCGGCCCTTTTTAGCTCACCCGCAAAATGGCCTCCTGAGTTTGAGCAGGCCATAGTTCCGTTTAGTGCACCCTTTGTAATCACCATAACCCTGCCGGATGATGGGGCGGTCGTTGAACCCAAAGGACCTGTCGCTATAATCAGCTTATTCTCTTCACTTAAAGGATCAATCCTGGGGTCTATCTCATCAAACAACAGCCTCTCACCATAACCCCTTCCACCTATAAAATCCTCAGCCCATTTCAGGTTTATATCCTCAGTCGATATTGTCTGCTCAGTTAAGTTTACCCTTAAAATCTTACCTGCATATCCGCCAACCATATCACACCCCCGCCACAGCAGATCTCTTTATGTTTGCCGCAGCCCTTATCTGTTTGCCTAAAACCGCATCCTCAACATCGACAAACTCAAGCGCCCCTGCATGGCAAACCCTTACACATTCAGGCTCTCCACCGCATAAATCGCACTTTATAACCCTCTTTGCATCACTGCTTAGCTTGATGTTGCCCCATGGGCAGGCTATTACGCACTGCTTGCATCCGATGCATTTATCATAGTCAAGCTCGACAACACCGCTTTGTGATCTGGTTAAGGCCTTTGTTGGACAGACATCCATACAATACGCCTCATCGCATTGGGTGCAATATGTGGGGACAAAGACAAAATCATCCAGAAACTCGCTGATGTGGATCCTTGAATTTAAGGGGTTGAATTCTCCATCGTGAGCAAAAGAACACGCATATTCACAAGCCCTGCAACCCGTGCATTTGTCTATATCGACCATCAAAACCTTCATAAAAACCCCCTTAACCCTTCAAAACCAGGCCTGCAAAGCCCACAAGCCCTCTTTTTACAATGAACGATAAACCACCCACAACAAAACCCACAACCATCTCCATTATAAGGATCGGCATGCTTATTTCAAACATATCAAACAGATGGTGGATGAATTCAAGCTTATGCAAATATATGCCACCACAGACCAAAAACATGGCCAGCGTTCCAATTACAGAGAGGGTCTTCACCACATAGGGCATGGCCTCTATTAATAAGATGCCTATTGTTCTCAGGAGTTTACCCTTTTTATCGCTGATCTGTATCAGTTTTATACCCATATCGTCCATTCTGATTATCAAAGCCACAAATCCGTACACGCCGGCAGTGGCAATAACCGAAACCAGAGCAACGGTGGGTATCTGAACATACATAGGCTTGCCCAAGACATTACTCATTGCAATCACAACAATCTCGATGGATAGCACAAAGTCTGTCTTTATGGCGGATTTTATCTTTTCCTCATCCGTCATTTTTATATCCTGCGCCTTTTTATGGTTTTTCAAGAAGAAAAACTCATAAACCTTTTCGAATGCCTCATAGGATATATAGATGCCCCCAAACAAAAGTATGGGCACTATAAGCCATTCCGCCAAGGTTTCCAGAATAAACACTATCGGCAAAAGAATGGCCTTGTTTATCAGAGAACCCTTTATTATGGCAACAAGGATTGGGATTTCTTTTGACGATTCAAGCCCTGAGGCCTTCTTGGCATTTACCGCTATGTCATCACCAAGCAGGCTTACGGTGTTCTTTGTTGCTATCTTTGTGGCTGAGGCAATATCATCCATTAGGGTGGATATATCGTCCAATAAAGCAAAGAAACCGCCTGCCAAGCTCCACCTTAGGCCGGTATTTGTCTTTGGATTCTATCAGAACGGTTTGGGGTTTTCAAGGGATGCATAAATGGCGGAGAGGGCGGGATTCGAACCCGCGGTGCAGGTTTTAGCCCACACACTCGCTTAGCAGGCGAGCGCCTTCAGCCAGCTCGGCCACCTCTCCAAATAACAAATGGCGGAGGAGGTAGGATTCGAACCCACGGAGCCCTTGCGAGCTCAGCGGTTTTCAAGACCGCCGCCTTAAGCCAGACTCGGCCACTCCTCCGCTTTTGCGGTTAAATAAATAACACATTTCAATTGTATTTTCAAGAGTAAAGTTGGCCAGCATAAGAAACTTTGAATAACTCATAGATAGTTTACTATCCTGTAATCCGTGCTCCTTAAGGCCGGTTTAAAGCCGGCTTTTCTTATGATCTCGGCTATCTCCTCAACACTTGCCAGGGCCCTAAAGCCTGCCTGCCTCATCACATTCTCCTCAACAAGCATACTCCCCATATCATTTGCGCCAAAATGCAGCGCCACCTCACCAATATCCTTACCCTGAGAGGCCCACGATGCCTGTATGTTGTCAAAATTGTCAAGGTAAATCCTTGAGATGGCCACTATCTTCAGATAGTCTATACCGCTTACGCTTCTGTTTACCTGCCTGCCAAGCTCGTTGTTCTCCTTCTTAAAATCCCAGGCTATGAATGCACTAAAACCGCCTGTTTCATCCTGAACAGCCCTTACCCTATCCAAATGCTCTATGATATCTTCCTCTGTCTCAATATGACCAAACATCATCGTGGCCGTTGTCCTTATGCCGTGTTTATGCGCCGTTTTCATAATCTCAAGCCATCTATCGGTGCTGATTTTTTTAGGGGATATTTTACTTCTTACCCTCTCTGTCAATATCTCAGCCCCTCCGCCGGGCATGGTGGTTAAGCCAGCCCCTTTTAAATCCTCAAACACCTCATCAACGGTTTTGTTTGATACCTTGCACATGAGGTCTATCTCGGGTGGTGAGAATGCATGCACATGCACCCTGCTCTTTGATAGTTCTCTAACCATGTCTATATAGTATGAGTAAGGAAGCTCAGGATTTAGGCCGCCCTGTATCAGGGCCGTTTCAATCCCCTTGCTTTCTGCCTCCTCTATCTTTTTGATTAAATCATCAATACTCAAGGTGTATGCATCAGGGTCGGTTTTCTTTCTATAGAAGGCGCAAAAAGCACAGCCCACATAGCAGATATTGGTGTAATTTATGTTGGTATCGAGTATAAATGTCACTATCCTTTGCGGGTGCTTCTTAAACCTTATCAAGCCTGCAAGCTCACCAAGAACAAGAAAATCGCCCTCCTTTAGAAGCCTAACACCCTCATCCTTGCTAATTCTTTCAAAGTTTCTTATTTTATCGTAAATCTTTTCCATTATTCATACACCCCTATCTCGTTATACAATGCATCACGCTCAACAGGTATAAACCCGGCATTCTTTATCATCTCCACCATGTTGTCCCTTGCAAGCCCTAACGGGCTCTTTGCCCCTGCTGCGTGGGTTACCCTCTCCTGTCCTATAGTTCCATCTATATCATCTGCACCAAAGTGCAGTCCAATCTGACCGATTTTGGGCGATAGCATCACCCAATAGGCCTTTATGTGGGGGAAATTATCGAGGATGATCCTTGATAGTGCCAAAACCTTCAATTCCTTAACCGCATCGACCTTTTGAACCTTTCCCTCAAGCGGCGTATTTGCCGGATGAAAACTCAACGGTATAAAACACAAAAAACCCGGATGTTCCTCTTGGAGCTTTCTGAGTTTAAACAGATGGTCGATTATCTCATCATCTGTTTCAATGTGACCAAAAAGCAGTGTTGCATTTGTTGGAATATTCAACCTATGGGCTATTGCATGCACCTCAGCCCACTTCTCATACGGAATCTTGTTGGGATAAAGCTTCTTTCTGACCCTCTCTGAAAAGACCTCAGCCCCTCCGCCGGGCATAGAATCAAGACCCGCTTTTTTTAGCTCCTTCAAGACACCTTCATAATCCAGACCAGACAGCCTTGAAAAATAATCTATCTCAACAGCCGTGAAGGCCTTGACATTAACCGAAGGGAAGTTCCTCTTTATTGCAGAAACCATATCCAGATAGTAAGAGAACGGCTTTGTTGGATGCAGGCCACCAACTATATGAACCTCCTTGATGCCCTCAGGCATCCTGGCAATCTCATCGATTATCTCATCTATTTCCATGGTATAGGCATCCGGTTCATCGCCAATTCTATAAAATGCGCAGAATTTGCATTTAGACACACAGAGATTGGTATAGTTTATGTGCTTATTGAAGACAAAATACACCTTCTTGCCACTCTTTTTCAGTTTTATAGACCTGGCTATCTTGCCTATCCTTATCAAGTCATACGATGAGAGTATGAACCTTGCATCCTCAACATCTATGGGTTGTTGGTTCTTTAACTTCTCCTCTATCACTTCAAAATTACTCATTGATAATCCTCTCAACGGCACCGATTATTTTATCCTTCAGCCAATTTAGCCTATCCTCAGAATCAGCCTCAAACCTCAAAACCAATACCGGCTGGGTATTGCTCGATCTTACAAGCCCCCAACCGTAATCGGTCTTAAACCTCACACCGTCTATCGTATTGACCTCCACAATCCCAATCTCATCCTTGTTTCTGTTCAGGTAAGCCCTTACTTTATCAATAGCCTCTTTCTTTTTACTATCGGGGCAGTCGATTCTTATCTCTGGTGTGTTGTAAACCTTAGGAAGGCTATCCCTCCATTTGATTAGATCCACACCCTCAACTGTTAGAATCTCAACAAGCCTCAAGGATACATAGATGGCATCGTCGTATCCGAAATACCTATCACCGATGAATATATGGCCGCTCATCTCACCGGCTAAAACCGCACCCTCCTGCTTCATCTTTGATTTTATCAATGAATGGCCGGTTTTATACATAATGGGCTCTGCACCACGCTCCTTCATCTTTTGAAAGACCACATCGGAGCATTTAACATCGGCCACAACCTTTATGCCGGGTTTTTTCTTTGCTATGTGCTGGGCAAACAGAAGCAGGAGTTGATCGCCCCACAAAATCGAACCATCCTTCAACACCACACCTATCCTATCGCCATCGCCGTCATAGCCTATACCCACATCGAGGTTTTTTTCTTCTATAACCCTTCGCAAATCGGTCAGGTTCTTTTCAACCGTCGGGTCTGGATGGTGATTGGGGAAGTTGCCATCCGGCTCAATAAACAGGCCCTCAACCTCATATCCGAGCTCTTTGAATATCTCATAACCCACAAATCCGGCTGTTCCGTTTCCACCGTCTAAGGCAATCGCCGGCTTGTTTTTATAATCCTTTAGATAGCCAAACTGCTCAAGCATAAACCCTTTATACTCAGAAAGCACATCCATCTTTTGTGTCTTGGCCGACCTTATATCGCATGTTGGGCTTAACTTCTCCATTATATCGGCTATCCTTTGAATCTCTTTCCCAAACAGAGTCTCCTTCTTAAGCGACAGTTTAAAGCCATTGTATTCTTTGGGATTGTGCGATGCCGTTATCATGATGCCGCCATCGACATCCATCCTAAACAGAGAAAAATACTGAACAGGTGTCGGCACAAGCCCTATATCAACAACACCAACATTCTCACAACTCAATCCATCACGCAAAGCCTCAAAGGCGTCTTTCGATGACAGACGGGCATCATAACCAACACTTACAACACCGCCTATTTTTTTAAGGTTTTCCTTAAGGTATATGCCAAATGCCCTACCCAAAAGAAAACAGAAATCCCTATCTATATCCCTACCCCAGATGCCCCTTATGTCGTATTCCCTAAAAACACCCCTCTGCATTCCAACCTCCGATTAACAGATTGAAAAAAATAATAGAAAAAAAGTTCAGAATTTTCAAAAAATTTAGGGTTTCATAGAAGAATTTTCGATATATAAAACAACATAACATCATACTTAATGCTTAACATTCATTGTTAATATGCTAAATACCACGCTTAACTCTACTTAAATTTGCTGGATTTTATTAGTTCACTTGTTTCTATATTTAGAAACTATGGGTATAGAATTAATAAAAATTACATATGTTTATTGACATTTTATTTAGTTTTTTGTATATTTGGGGCTGAAAATAGGTTAGAGGAGGTTATACAATGCGCGATAAGTTGGAGGAGCTGAAGAAGTTAGAGGCTCAAGCAGAATTAGGCGGCGGTGAAAAGAGGATTGAAAAACAGCATGCACAGGGTAAGCTGACCGCCAGAGAGAGAATCAAGCTTCTATTGGATGAAGGCAGCTTTGTTGAGTTTGACAAATTCGTCGTCCATAGATGCAACGACTTCGGCATGGGAAAGCAAAAAATCTTAGGCGATAGCGTCGTCACAGGATACGGAACGATAGATGGAAGGCTTGTTTATGTATTCAGTCAGGATTTCACCGTATTTGGTGGTTCACTGTCTGGCGCACATGCAAAGAAGATCTGCAAAATCATGGATTTAGCAGCAAAGACAGGCGCTCCGGTTATTGGTTTGAACGACTCAGGCGGTGCAAGGATTCAGGAGGGTGTTGAATCCTTAGCCGGCTATGCCGACATATTCTTAAGGAATGTCCTCTTTTCAGGCGTTATTCCGCAGATTTCGGTAATAATGGGCCCAACGGCCGGTGGAGCCGTTTACTCTCCAGCCGTTACGGACTTCACCATAATGGTTAAAAAAACAAGCTTCATGTTCATTACAGGACCGGATGTAATCGAGGCCGTCACGGGCGAAAAGATAACCAAAGAGGATTTGGGTGGTGCTGAGGTTCATACAACCAAGACCAATGTTGCCCACTTCGCAGCTGAAAACGATGAGGATGCATTGATGTTGGTCAGGGAGCTGTTGCAGTTCATTCCTCAGAACAATATGGAGGATCCTCCATATAAACCAACCGATGATCCGCCAAATAGAAGAGAGGAGTCTATCTATGATTTAGTGCCCTCTGATCCGAACAAGCCATACAACATGAAGGATCTAATCAAGAAGGTTGTTGACGATGGATACTTCTTTGAGGTTCAAGAGAACTATGCAAAGAACATGATAATCGGCTTTGCAAGGCTCGGTGGAAGGAGCGTTGGAATCGTCGCCAACCAGCCGATGTTCTTTGCTGGAGCCTTGGATTACAAGGCTGCAATAAAGGCTGCAAGGTTCATAAGATTCTGTGATGCATTCAACATTCCAATAGTTACATTTGAGGATCAGCCAGGATACATGCCGGGTGTTGCTCAGGAGCACAACGGCGTTATCGTTCACGGTGCAAAACTCCTCTATGCTTACGCTGAAGCCACAGTTCCAAAGATTACATTGATCGTGAGAAAGGCCTACGGTGGTGCATACGATGTTATGGCATCGAAGCACTTTAGAGCCGATGTAAACTACGCATACCCGATAGCAGAGATCGCTGTTATGGGTCCTGACGGTGCGGTTAACATACTCTACAGAAAAGAGCTTGCAGAGGCTGAGGATCCTGTCGCCAAGAAGGCAGAACTGGTTAAGATGTACAGGGATAAGTTTGCCAATCCTTATGTCGCTGCGGGCCTGGGTTATATTGATGAGATTATCGATCCTGCCGATACAAGACTAAAGCTCATCCAGGCATTGGAGTTAACAAAGAACAAGAGGGAGTCCAATCCTCAAAAGAAACATGGAAATATTCCTCTATAATTAAGGGAGGCCAATAATGACTGTAAAGAATTTTAAAAAGGTTTTGGTTGCCAACAGGGGCGAGATAGCCATCAGGGTTATGCGTGCCTGCAGGAAGATGGGAATAGAGACGGTTGCCGTCTATTCCGAGGCAGACAGGGATGCCCTGCATGTCAGATATGCAGATGAGGCCTATTTTATAGGACCTCCAGCTCCTGCTGACTCCTATCTGAGAATAGATAAAATAGTTGAGGTTGCCGTTAAATCGGGCTGTGATGCAGTCCATCCAGGATACGGATTTCTGGCAGAAAACTCCGAGTTCGTCAAGGCCTGTGAGGCTGCAGGCATAACATTCATAGGTCCTAATACGGAGTCTATGTACATCCTGGGTGATAAGACAAGATCACGCCAGAAGATGATAGAGGCCGGTGTTCCTGTTGTTCCTGGAACGAAGGATCCAGTTGAAAGCTTAGAAGAGGCCTTAAAGGTGGCCGAGGAGATCGGCTATCCCATAATGTTCAAAGCCTCAGCCGGCGGTGGCGGTAAGGGAATGAGGCTTATAAGCTCGGCTGAGGAGTTTAAGCAGGTTTACGATCTGGCCAAGGGTGAGGCCCTAAGCGCCTTCGGCGATGATAGGATGTATATAGAAAAGGCCATAATCAAACCCAGACATGTTGAGATTCAGATAGCTGTTGACAAGCACGGAAACGCCGTTCACTTCTATGAGAGGGAGTGCTCCATACAAAGGAGGCATCAGAAGGTTATAGAGGAATCCCCATCGATGGCGATAAACGACGAGGTAAGGCATAAGATGGGCGAGGCGGCAATCAAGGCTGTAAAGGCCGCCAACTATGACAGTGTAGGAACGGTTGAGTTCCTGGTTGATAAGGATATGAACTTCTATTTCTTGGAGGTCAACACAAGGATCCAGGTTGAGCATCCCGTTACGGAGATGGTTACGGGAATCGACTTGATCAAACTTCAGATAGAGATAGCAGAGGGTAAACCCATTCCGTTTAAACAGGAAGACATCAAGCAGGTTGGCCATGCTATAGAGTGCAGGATCTATGCAGAGGATCCAGACAACAACTTTATGCCATCACCCGGTGAGGTTACGGGTCTCAGGCTGCCTGGAGGTCCGGGTGTCAGGGTTGACAGCGGTATATACTCAAGGGGCAATGTTCCACTTTACTATGACCCGATTGTTGCAAAGCTCATCGTCTGGGATGTAAACAGGGAGTGTGCTATAAACAGGATGCAGAGGGCCTTGAGCGAGTTTGTGGTTAAGGGCATCAAGACCACAATACCGTTCCACCAGAGGGTTTTAAGAAACGAAAACTTCAGAAAGGGCAACATTAGCACCGACTTTATCGATAAAGAGGTATTGCCAGAGAAACCCACAAGGGAAGGTTCAGCTGAGGCTGCATTGGCTGCTGCGGCAATCAAGGAATACCTAAGAGAGCAAGAGCTGAGGAATCAGTATCAGAGGTTCGTTGAGACATGCGCAGGCGGCAGTCCATGGAAAGAGGCCGGAAGAAGGGCAGCTATGTTCGGGGTTAGCTTTGGTGATGTTTATAAATACTCAACATAAAAAGGAAGGAGTGGGGTATGTATATAGCTACACTTGACAATGTGGAATACAAAATAAGCGTAAAAGAGATAGAGCCCGATAAGTTTGAGGTCGTAATAGACGATAAATCCTACATAGTCGATGCGCAGCTAACGGAAAGCTCTGTCTATTCATTGATAATCAACGGTAAATCCTATGAGGTTAACTTAGATTACAAAGACGGCATCTACCATGTTTACAACGAGGGCGACCTGTTCAAGATAGAGGTAATGGATGAACTTAAGAAGAGGATGCTTGAAAAACGCGGCGGTGCAGGTGGCCTTGAGGGTGCATACACAATTAAATCCGAGATGCCGGGCAAGATCGTTGATGTGAAGGTAAAAGAGGGTGATGAGGTCAAGGAAGGCGATGTCGTTATCATACTTGAGGCCATGAAGATGCAAAACGAGATTAAATCACCCAAGGATGGTAAGATCACGGAAGTATTCGTCCAGAAGGACGATGTAATAGAGGCTGACGCAAAACTCGTAACGGTCGAATAAAAAGGGCGGGCTTTATGCCCGCTTCTTCTTTTATGCCCGCTTTTTTATGGTTCAAAAACCGCTATCGGCCTAAAGGCCGAGTTTCTTATCTCTCTTAAAACAATAGTCCTTCTAACCAGGCCGTTCTTGATTGTGATTTTTCCTGTTATGCCGTGAAATGTCCTGTTTCTTGCTATATCTGCAACCTCTTTAGGGTCCATGTTTTTGGACTTCTCTATAGAATCGACAAGCAACAGATAGGCATCGGCTGCTAAGGCCTCAGGCGAATCCGGCAATCTATTGTATCTTTCCTTGAAAAGCTTAACAAAACGCTCCGACAGGCTTCCTTGAGGTATAAGCGGATCGAAATCATCTGTAAAAATCAACCCCTCAGCCGCATCCTGGGCTATCTCTATTAACGCATGGGATGAGGCTGCAGAGCCAGCAAAAAGACCACCCTTATACCCCAATGTCTTTAGATCCCTCAACATCAAAGCAATGGAGTTGTAATAGGTTGTAAAGTATATAAATTCGGGGTTATCCCTTTTTAGCTGTGCAGCAATTGCCGAAAAATCCGTATCGCTGCTGGAAATGCGGTAAATCCTCTTAATCTTGCCGCCCCTCTTTTTAAACTCAACCAGGAAGTTCTTGGCCAGATCGACCGAATAGTCCATTGATATATCCTCTATTATCACACCGCTTTTATATC
This sequence comes from Hippea sp. KM1, assembly GCF_000526195.1. Lineage (NCBI taxonomy): Bacteria > Pseudomonadati > Campylobacterota > Desulfurellia > Desulfurellales > Hippeaceae > Hippea > Hippea sp. KM1. Next base: position 896,288 of record NZ_JAFP01000001.1, on the reverse strand, counting down.
CTGACGATATTATGTAATTGGCCATTACCTCCGCCTGCTCCTTGTTGTTGAAGCAGACCCTTGAAACAAGCGAATTGTTCTCAGATAGACCCTTCTCGTTGGCCGTTGGTATAACATCCACCACACCGTTCCTTTTGAAAACATTAACGGCAGCCAAGGCCGCAAAGCTCGCAACAGGGCCAACCACAAACCTAACACCGCTCTCAACCAACTTCTCAGCAGCCAAAGCCGCACCCTCAGGCCTGCTTGCCACATCCTCCACCACAAGCCTTATCTTTTTTCCTTTAACTGTGTTTTTCAACAGATAGGCGGTTTTTATACCCTCAAGCTCGGGCCTGCCCCATGCTGCAACAGGGCCTGTTGTCGATAGATAAACACCAACCTTAACAACATCGCTTGCAAATGAAACAAAGGAAAATAGCACCATCGTAAAGATCACAAGCAAGGTTCTCATAACCCCTCCACATTGTTAAGATACTTGTTTAGCAACTTTAACAATCATATGATATATTGTCAAGAAAAATCTAAATATCCTCTAACTTTTCCTTTATGATCGAAGCTATCTTCTTGCTTATGCCCTTTATTGAGGCTATATCATCAACCGATGCGTTTTTTATATTCTCTATGCTGCCGAATCTTTCAAAGAGCGCCTTCTTCCTCTTAGGCCCTATAAACTCAATCCTGTCTAATGCACTTGCGATTACATATTCCTTTCTCTTTTTCCTGTGATACTCAACGGCAAATCTGTGCGCCTCATCCCTCAACCTTTGCAGGAAGGACAAAACCTCCCCGCCAATCTCAATAATGCCGTTTTCTGTGTATACCCTATCCCTAACATCACCCAGGCTTCTTATTGTCTTTCCCTCTATCTTCTCCTTAGATATGCCAACAACAGGCAGACCCGAAAACACCTCTTTTGCGGCGTTTACCTGAATCATACCACCATCAACAACAACCAGATCGGCCAGTTTGTGTGATGAGTTGAGCAATAGCTTTTTGTGTCTGGATAACATCTCAATCATTGCGTCTTTCTCAAAGCTGGATTTTAGGCTATATCGCCTATACATCGCTTTATCAAAACCCGAAACGGTGTATCTTACAACCCCGCCCACAACATTCTCAAACCCTATATGCGATATGTCTGCAACATCGATTGTGTAAGGTGTCTTTACAAGATTCAAGGCATCCTTAAGCCTCTCCAATATCTTAATGTTATGCTCAAACTGTTTTAGGTGAATATCCAGATTCAGCCTGGCGTTCTTTTTGGCAAGCTCAAGCAACCTCCTCCTTGAACCCCTCTTTGGAATCACCACCTCAACGCTCTTTTGTCTTTTTAAGACATCCCTCAAAACGGAGGCGTTTAAGCCACCCTCCAGTATCAAAACATCCGGTATCACCTGCTGTTGATTCAGATAATACTGCACTATGAAGCTTTCCTTGAATCCGTCATCTATATTATCGGTATAGAAGAAATAAGTCCTATTGCCCACTATATTGGAAAACCGCACGCTCATAATATAGACACAAACCACAACATCCCGCCTCTCAAAGGCAATTACATCGCAGAAATCCTCTCCGATCTCAGAAACGCTCTGCTTATTCTCAAGCAACTCGATGGCCTTAAGCTTATCCCTGACCTGTATGGCCTTCTCAAATTCAAGCCTCTCAACATAACCGTTTAACTCATCCTGAAGCTGTTTCTTTATCTGTCTTGGATTTGTAAGTATGCGTTTTATCTGCTCTATGATCTTAAGGTAATCCTCCCTGGAGATATTGCCAATACAGGGAGCCAAACACTTGCCCATTTGATAGTAAATGCAAGCTGATGATGCACCCTGACACTGCTTATCGTTCTTCTGTGCAATCTTAAAGGAGTTTTTTAGAAGTTTTATCAGGGTTCTGAGTCTATCAACAGGCGTTATGGGCCCAAAGTAGAAGTCCCCCTTGTTCTTTATTCGCCTTGCTATCCACAATCTGGGGAACCTTTCGCTGAAGCTTATCCTCAAATACGGATAACTCTTGTCATCCCTCAAAACTATGTTATACGGCGGGCGGTATTCTTTTATGAGGTTGGACTCAAGCAGGAGCGCCTCAAGCTCTGAGTTGACCGTAATAACCTCAACGGTATGGGCCTCGCCCACCAATGAGGTCTTGAATATATCCATCTCCCTGGGGTTTAGGTAAGATTTTAGCCTGTTCTTTAAGGATTTTGCCTTTCCCACATAGAGTATTTCATCATCGGATGAACGGATTATGTAAACACCCGGGAGTTTCGGTATGTCATTTATCAAGGAGGGGTTCTTAAACAGCTCTATCTTTTGACTCATCTATAAAAGACGCACAGCCAGATTGCAGGTTTTGAGGTGTATTCCACCCTATGCTTTCTGTGTGGCTCTATTATTAGATAATCGCCCTCTTTTAATCTTACACTGCCTGAATCGTCAAAGGAAAGCACAGCCTCACCCTTAAGCAGAAGAACAAACTCATATTCATCCTGATCATAGTAAAAACCCTCAGGTGAGGCCTGCCCGTTGGATATAATCCTTTCTATTCTAACCGACTCGGAGCTTGCAATGGTCTGGAATATCTCTTCATCTGCAAGCCGTATATCATCAAATACATTCATCAGACCAGCCAAAAATCTCTCCAAAGAACCGCTCGTTTTCCCTCTTTAGCCTAATAACATCTATATCAATTACATCGTTAACCTTCAGCCTATCGCCCCTTACTGTGCCGATTTTAGATATAGGCAGACCCAACCCTTCAGCCAAAGGCACAACATCGCCATCTGCCTCAATCACTATGGCACCCTGGGATTCACTGAACAGGTAAAAGTCCTTCCTGCCCTCTATGTCAAGCTCAACAACGGCTCCCTTCAAAGATGAAACGCACATCTCGGCAAGGCAGATCAATACACCGCCTTCTGATACATCGTGGGCTGCCCTGATTAAACCCTTTTCAACAGCCTCAACCATAAAATCCAACAGTTTTTTGTGCAAACTATAATCCAGATCAGGCAGCTTACCAGCTGTTTTGTTAAAAATCCACTTTAGATAAGCACTGCCGCCCAACTCCTTAGGCTTTATCCTACCTACAAGATAAATATCTGAGCCTTCATTCTTGAAGGCTATAGTTGGGGCATTCAAGGGATTAGAGATAACCCCAACCATACCCACCGCAGGTGTTGGATGGATGTTTTTGCCGCTTGTTTCGTTATAGAAGCTTACATTACCGCTAACCACAGCAACCCCTAAATTTTCACAGGCCACCTTCAACCCTTCCGTCGACTGCTCAAACTGCCACATGATCTCAGGATTCTCAGGGTTTCCGAAGTTTAAACAATCCGTCAATGCCAAAGGCTGAGCACCGACTGTTATCAGGTTTCTAAACGATTCTGCCACGGCCAGCTCACTCCCCTTTTTGGGGTTTATGTAAACATAGCGTGGGTTTACATCCAGGCTTGCAGCAATCCCCCTGCCCGTCTCTTTTATCCTTATCACTGCCGCATCGCTGCCCGGTCTTAAAATCGTATTATCCTGAACGGTCGAATCATACTGCTCATATAGGGGTTTTTTGCTTGCAAACTCAGGGGATGAAAAAAGCTTAATAAGCGTTTCGTTGTAATCGGTAGGCTCATCAAGCCCATCAAAATCAAAATCCTCTATCGCTTCAATATAGGCTGGCTTTTTGGTTGGCCTTCTATAGACGGGGGAGTTTGACACCATCAACCCAACATCTATATCGGCTATAAGCTCACCCTTCCAAAACAACCTTATGCTTTTTTCCTCTATTACCCTGCCTATAACCTCAGCATCCAGGCTCCACTTCCTAAAGACCTCCTTTACCTCTTCCTCTTTACCCTTCTTTGCAATGATGAGCATCCTCTCCTGAGATTCAGACAGCATTATCTCGCTGGGGGTTAGTTTTTCCCTGGTTGGCACCTTATCCAGGTGCAGCTCAAGCCCCACACCGCCTCTATCTGCCATCTCAAAGGAGCTCGATGTCAGACCGGCAGCCCCCATATCCTGTATGCCTTCTATTATGTCCTTATCCATCAACTCCAGGCAGGCCTCAAGCAATAGCTTCTCTGTAAATGGGTCACCCACCTGAACAGCCGGCCTTTCATCCTCAAAGTTCTCATCAAACGAGGCAGAGGCCATCGTGGCGCCGTGTATTCCATCTTTACCGGTTTTTGAGCCCACATAGAATACAGGATTACCAACGCCTCTTGCAACGCCTAAGAAGATCCTATCCCTCTTTCCCAAACCCAGACAAAAGGCGTTAACCAGGTTGTTGGTGTTATAGCACTCATCAAAGAATGTCATACCGCCTATGGTCGGCACGCCAACGCAGTTGCCGTAATCGCCAATACCCCGCACAACACCGTCTATCAAAAACTTCGTTCTTGGAAACCCTATATCACCGAAGAACAACCCATCCATATTCATCACAGGCCTTGCGCCCATCGTAAACACATCCCTCAAGATGCCGCCAACGCCTGTGGCTGCACCCTGGTATGGTTCAATAAAGCTTGGATGGTTGTGGGATTCCATCTTAAATACAGCCACATACCCATCACCGACATCTATAACCCCGGCATTCTCGCCAGGCCCTATAACAACACGCTCCCCTTTTGTTGGCAGTTTCTTAAGATGAACCTTTGAGGATTTATAGCTGCAATGCTCACTCCACATGGCCGAGGCTATCTCAAGCTCTATATCCAGCGGCTCCCTGTTTAGCTTTTCCTTTAAAAGCTCATACTCCTCCTTTTTCAAACCGATAGCGGCAAGCTTATCCTCTAAATTCATTCAATCCCCCTTTTTAAAAAGCAGTGTTGTGTATTCGTTCAAAAATCTATTCCTAAGGAGTGTATAACCCATCTGAGTAAACCTCTTCTTCAGCGTAAAGTTCTCCTCAGGCAAGACACCGGATAGCACCAAAAGGCCACCCCTCTTTGTAAGCCTGTCGATCTCTGCCGACATGGCGAGTATTATGTCATCGAAGATATTGGCAAATACCACATCAAAGCTGCCCTTAATCGGCGAAGGTGAATCCGAAACAAAACAACTCAGGCCACCTAAAACGCCGTTTAGCCTTCCGTTTTCTATGCACTCCTCTATCGCCGTTTTTTCTATATCGAAACCAACGGCCTCCCTTGCCCCCAATTTTAAGGCTGCAATGGAGAGTATACCGCTGCCTATACCCACATCCAAAACCCTCTTGTCTTTAAAGTCAATATCCTCTGCTATCTCCATGCAGCTTACGGTGGTTTCATGGATACCGGTCCCAAAAGAGCTGCCCTCAACCAGCGATATCTTTATCTTATCCGTTTCAAACCAGGGGGGTGCTATACAGAAATTCCTTCCTATCTCTATAACCTTATCTTCATCCTTCCAGCGCCACCTCATTAACCACCTCAAGTTCGTTAGTGGTCTATATATTATCGAAACCAGGCGCAATTACAATAATTTTTTACCCCTTCTTGACGATTTTATTAATTGACATAACTTATTTTCTGGCAAAAAACTTTTGGAGGTATTCTATGTCTTACAAGAAAACGGTTAGGGAGTTGAGCGTAAAACACCAAAGGATGTTAAACACATTCGTCAGGGAAAGCTGGGGCGTGTTGCCCGACCAGTTAGAGGTTAAGCTAAAGAGCCTTAAGGCGTGGGGTTTTGATTTGTTGTTTGGATTGAGGGGAGGTGTTGAGAGCGTATTTGTCAGCGAAGTCGAAAACAAAAGAAGTGTTGGCGACAAATACGAAGAAAACGGAGAGGAGTTTGAGGTAAAGAGCATACCTGCAAACCTCAAGGAGGGTGCCAAACTCATCATAAAGGTGGATTTAGAAGACAGAAGGGGCACAATCAGGGCATATTACAGCGATCAGGAGCATGACGATACGCTGCTGTTTAGCCTTCCTGCAGCAGAGCTCTTACTGGTCTATTTTAAGAAAAACGGATTCGACAGGCTGCTTTCTGCATTCAGATCATCCGGCCTAACAACGGAATTCATACAGAAGAACACCGAAGAGGGTAAGGCTTACGATTTTGACCAGCTGCCACTGAACATGAGAAGGGCCCTGAGGGAGGCCAAGGATCTAATAAGAAAACACCTAAAGTCTGGCAGATTTAGCCTTGCTTACTTCGGTCAAAACAAAGACAAAAAAAACAGATACATGGTGAGCTGGATTGTGCCGACCATCTGTTTATTCGATGTCGACATTGCCGAAAAGCTCAACAGAATGCTGGACTCTTTAGACTAAGGAGGTGATGGTATGGTAATAGGAAAACCACATGCATTGGCATTGAGGGAGCTATTAAAAGAATACAGATCCGATTCCTATACACCGTCAAGAGATATAGATAACGAGGTTATGGCCGAATTGGAGGTGGCAGGCCTTGTTAGACAGAAAACCCCGCTTAAGTGGACTCTGACCTATTCGGGCCTATCCATAGCCGAGCTGCTTGAGGATCTGTACAATCAGGGTCCAAAACCCTATTCGGAGGACGAAAACGAGGTTAAAGGCGAGATCGTCATCAAAGAAGGCAGGGGACTGCCGGAGCCTGAGGATTGGCCTGATGATTTCAGGTTCATAGGCAGCGAGATCATGGCCATGATAGATGCTGCGGATAAGGCAGAAAGGGTCGGCCCAAAGTCTGAAAAACACCTCATAGAAAGGGGACTTGCAATAAGGGTATGGGATACAGACAAAAAGAAGGAGATGGTCATACTCAGTGAGGCTGCAAGCAACATACTAAAGATATACAAAAACGCCCATCCAAGGCTCATCATAGACGATGAGCTGGCCGAGTTTATCAGGAAGGTGCCGATGGGGCCTACAACATCCGACAGATTGCCATTGGGCAGCCACTATGAACACATGCTGGAAGGCATGAGGCTTATTGCATACAGCGCACCGATATCCGATGTTTACATATTCACAGCCCTGGGTCAGGCGATCAAAAACACACTCCTAAACGGCGGCTTCTCAAGCGGCACAGTAATAAGTGAAGACATCATGTGGTCGCTGGCCAACCATGTTGATGGCGTTCAAATCCCACAGGAGGCCTTATCAAGGCTTAAAGAGCTTGCCTATATAGACAACAACGGCGAACTGCTCAAAGCCGGCGAATGGCTCCTTGAGGCCTTTAGGGTCTGGCATGATGGCCCAAGGAAGGATATATGGACCATAGCAATAGAAAAGGAAGAGGTTGAGGTATTAGAGACGATCGATAAACTAAATCAGCGCTATGCCGAAACAAAAAGCGAATCCGACATGCCCACATTCGAAAACCTAAGAAACAGGATGATAGACAAAAGGATAGAGGAATACAAAGCCCTCATAGAGCGATACGGAAAGAAGATAAAGGATATACCGCAAAAATACAGAAAGATAGCCGAGGCATTTCAGCAGGCAAAGGATTTAAAGAGATGGTATGATGATAATTTTATGTTGAGGGAGGAGCTGTTTAGCTTAGAATCATTTGACCTGATAGAGAGCACAGAGGAGAAAAACAGGGAGATATTCAGGCTAACCGAATTCGGTAGAATGATAATAGAGGATCAGAAGGACAACAAAAGAAGCATAAGCTCAACGGCCGTAAAGGCCATAACGATGACCAAAAAGACATTCTCAAGCCCCTCAATTGAGTGGCTCAATGAGGCAAAAGAGGCCGGCTTAATTGGAAACTTCGAGGCCACATCCAGCGGGCAGTTGTATGCTAAACTGTCTGAAACCATCAACAGAAAACCCCACCTGACCAACTTTGAGGCCAAGATACTCAAATTAATACCCGCAAAGGGGATAACAATAGATGAGGTATACAACCTAAAGGAGCTTAAGGATTATGAGAAGGATAAGATAAAATGGGCTATAGAGAAGCTTGAGGCAAGAAGGATTATTGAGGTATTACCCGACGGAAACATAATCGAAACACCAATAGGCCAGAAGATAGATTCTGCCGTATCGGGCGTGCCGGATAGCTTTGCAAACCCAGTAAACCCTGTTTTAATGAGGATGCTAATCTCTTTAAGAAGCGCAGGAACGCTCTATGTAAAGGAGAGAAAAATCAGGGTTCTGCCCAAAAACATCAAGAAGGCCCAAAAAATCAGCAACCTTAGCGAAGAGGCCTTCTATGAGGCGCTAAAGATAGCAAGGACTGCAGGCTTTGTCGGCAGCAACTCCATTACAACATCGGGCGTGGAGTTGCTTGAGGCGTTCGATATGATGAAGGCAACCGTCGATGACGGTCTGTTCAGCTTCACAGAATAGGGAGGCACCCCTCCCTTCTTCTCTTGACTTGTTAGGGCTTCAGTCTATACTAATTGCATGGGTTTTGCACAGAAGCTGCTGTTTTGGTTATCCTTATGGATTTCAGTATACTTAGTAAACCTTCTAATCCCAAAGCCTAAACTGAACCCCACCATACAGCTATGCCTTTTGGTGGTGGGCATAATCTTAATCTCATACGGTTTAGCCTTAAACATCATAGCTGGCAAGAGCCTAAAAAAATTTGGCCACAAACAGCCGCAAGATGGATTTAGCCGACCCGATAGGTTGGTTAAGGAGGGCATCTTCTCATGCATGAGACACCCTGCGATCTTCGGCAATATCTTTATAGCCATAGGCCTTGCCTTCACAACACAAAACGCCATTGTGATCCTGTTTAGCGGATGGCTATCGGCAGCCGGCCTGTATTTTATCATGAATATAGAAGAGAGGGAGACATTGGCATATTTCAAGGATGAGTATTGTCAATTCATGAAGATGCGACCGCCGTTTAGCTTCTCTTTAAAATGCCTGATTGAGGGTATAAGGGCCCTAAGAAGATGAAACTGCTGTTCTGTATCTTGGCAGGCGGAAGAAGCAAAAGATTCAACAAAGACAAAAGAAGAATAAACCTATTGGGCAAAAGACTGATCGACTATCCAATAGAAAGCATCGAATCCTTGAAGCAGAAGCCCATACTCTCACTGAGGTTCGATGATGATTTCAAAACAAACCATCCAGCTATCAAAGACCAAAGGCCCTTTTTAGGCCCCTTATGCGGCATCCTCAATGTTATGGAACACTTTGAGGCCGATTTTTACATATTCCTAACAGCCGATATGCCTTTTATAACGCCCGAGTTGTTAAAAACAATGACAGAAAGATTAACGGACGAATTCGATGCGTATGTATTTGAGTGCAACGGCATAAGACTATTTCCCCTATCCCTATCAAAGAGAGCAAAAGAGTCGCTAAAGAATCAAGGGTGCGCAAACAGAAGCATCAGATCATTTATAGAAAAACTCCACCTGAAAACCATACCCTGGAGAAACTGCATGGATTTCTTCAACATAAATACCGAGGAAGACCTAAAGAGGGCCTTAAGCTATCTTGATTCCAAAGCAGAGTAATGCCTAAATCCGTAAAGGGCAAACCCTCCATAAAACACCAAGGCAGCCAAAAAGCCAAAATTAAGCCTCACAAGGGCAACAGAGACAACAAGCAGGACAACAAACTCAACAAGACAGAGACTATCGACAATATCTGCTATCCTCATCCTGCCTATAGATCTGTCGGCATAAAACCACAAGACAGAAGCATTTACAAGGCCGCTTAGGCTCATAGAAATGGCAAGACCCACAAAACCCAAAGAAAAGCCTAAAGCAACAGAGGCAACGATAGCAACAAAAGAGGAGAAGACCGAAGCCCTAAGGGGTGTTTTTGCATCCTCAAACGAATAGAAGGCGTTGGATAGGATCTTGGCAATAGAGAAAAACAGAAAGCCTGCAATCATAATCTTAAGCGTCAGGGCTGTATTGGATGTATCAAGGTCTGAAAACCTGCCGTGCCTAAACAATAGACCCACAACATCTTCTGAGAAGAAGAAGAAATACATCTCAACGGCAATAGAAACAAAGACGACAAACCTCAACAGCAGGGTAATGGCCTTGATCAATTCAGTCTTCTTTAGCTTGGATAGATCGGGTAAGGAGCTCTGGGTAATGGCAATGGAAAAAACGGCAAACGGCAATTGAAATAGCCTATTGGCATAGAAGATGTATGAGAAGCTGCCGTATGGTAAGAAGCTTGCCACAAAGCTGTCCACCATAGAGGATATCTGCATAACACCACTCCCCAGGGCCGTTATGCCCATAAGGGAAAAAATCTGCCTCGTTGAGTCCTCTATCCTAAAGCTAATCTTGGGTGGAATCCTCAACGATAAAAAATCAAAGAAGGAAACGATAAGCTGCAGAAGACCCCCAACTATAACACCCACACAAAGGGCATACACCGGGTTTGAGAATCTATCGGCAAAAAAAACAAAGGCTATGAGGCTGATGTTTAACAAAGAAGGCGCAAATGCAGCAACGGCAAAGTGCTTATAGGTGTTCAGGATACCCATAAGAAGGACCGTCAAGCCTATGAAGAAGATATACGGAAAGGTGATCCTGACCATGCTATTCATAAGAGAGGAATGCTCACCCCTCAAATAGCCACCGGCAAAGACGGCCACTAACGCTTTAGAAAAGACAACACCCAAGACAGAAACCACAAGCAGAACAAAACCAAACACCACAATCACATTCCAGATGGCAACAGGCTTATCCTTCTCATCAATTCTTGACAGAACAGGCACAACCGATGAGTTAACAGCCCCCTCACCCAAAAATCTCCTTAAGGAGTTTGGAATCCTAAAGGCAATAAAGAACATATCGGTATATATGCTAACGCCAAAATGTGAGGCTATAAGGACATCCCTGATGTATCCCAAAACCCTGCTTATGAGTGTAAAGAAAGCTATAACTTTAGCGTTTTTAAACATGTTTTCTTACAAGGACGACAAACTCGCCTTTGATGGAGGGCTTTGCTTTGAGCTTATCTATGACCTCATCAACACCGCCTGTTATGAACTCCTCATAGACCTTAGTCAGCTCCCTGGCAATCACAACCTCTCTGTCCCCCAACGCCTCCTTTACAGAAAGGAGCGATTTTATGATTCTGTTGGGGGATTCATAGAATATAATCGTTGCGTCGATGTCGGCCGATCTTAAAACATTCACCCTCCTGCCTGAGGTTTTTGGAAGAAAACCCAGAAAAACAAACTTATCCGTTGGAAGACCGCTTGCACTCAAAGCCGCAATCAAGGCTGAAGCACCCGGTATCGGTTCGACCCTCAAGCCCTCATCCCTGAAGCGTTTTACGATCCTATAGCCCGGATCGGATATGGTCGGTGTGCCTGCATCGCTTATTAGCGATATCTCAAGCCCACCCTTTACATCCTCAACAGCCCTATCGATTATATCCTCAACCCTGTAATCGTCGTTGTATTTAACAAGCGGTGTATCTATCGAATAGGCCTCAAACAACCTCTTTGAATGGTGCGGTGATTCGGCCAGGACATAGGCTGAACGTTTCAGGGTTTCAACAGCCCTGAATGTTATATCCGACAGGTTGCCTATCGGCGTTGCAACAACAAACAAAGCCCCGCTCATAGTTCTTTAAAAAACCGCCTGATCTGCTGTATATCCGTGCAGGGATTCTCCTCAGGACATCTGCCCCTGACACAGGCAGGGCCGGCATTCTCAAATATCACAGGAGCTTTGGACTTTGCTATTTTCAACATCTCTATTGCCGCCTCCCTTATCTCCCATTGAGCCCTAACACAGCACCTTAAGCTAAAGAAGTGCAAAAGCTCCCTTGCATTCATCGACACAACGATATTGGAGCTTACAGCCTGGGGTATAACAAATCGGGCATCCTCCTTCTTTATACCCAACTCAATCAACTTCTCATAGAACTCCAGCGAATTTTTAATAAACTCATCGTATAGCTTTTTTATCTGCGGCATCCCTTCTATCGACGGCGGTATTACAAAGCTCTCCCTCTCTACCTTTGTATATCTGTGGCTCTGTTGCGAATAGCTTGCAATCCTGTGTCGGACAAGCTGGTGTGTTGCAACCCTGCTTATCCCCTCTATAAGAAATGTAAAGCTTACATGCTCCAATACAGAATGATGGCCGGATTTTATAACCCTGCGCAGAATCCTCCTTATGCCCTCTTCATCCAACTTCAGCTCATCTGGATTTGTGCTATAACACACCCTTGCAGAGAAGGCCGCAACATAATCCGGATTGGGTGTATGTTCAACCAAACTGACTTTCATACTCTTCTCTCCAGATTCTGGTATTCTCAATGGCCGTTTTAGCCTGCACTTCCCTCTTCTTTTTCTTTGGTCTAACATTGCCCACATCGATAAAGCCGAAATTCTCACTTATAGGCTGAAACTGCCCCTCTTTTTCTGTGATGTGGTAAATAAGACCGCCAAACATGGTGTTCCTTGGGGGCTTCATCATCTTACCCCTCTTCATCTTTAGGGCTATGTTCATACCGACATAGATGCCGCTTACAGCCGATGCCATATACCCCTCAACGCCTGTTATCTGGCCGGCAAAGAAGATGTGTCCTGCTCCTTTTAGCTGCAAAAACTCATTCAACAGGCGCGGCGAATCTATAAAGGTATTCCTGTGGAGGCTGCCGAGCTTGGCAAACTCGGCGTTCCTAAGTGCCGGTATAAGCCTAAACACCCTCTTTTGCTCAGGGTATGTCAATTTTGTCTGAAAGCCCACAATGGAAAGGAGTGTGCCTTCTTTATTCTCCTTTCTCAGCTGAACAACAGCAAAGGGTTGCTTGCCGTTGTAAGTCAAACCGACCGGCTTAAGTGGGCCAAAAAGGAGCGTCTGTTTGCCCCTTTCTGCTATCTCCTCAATAGGCAGGCAGGCTTCAAAATAGTTCTTCTCAAACTCCTTAAACTCAACCTTCTGCGCCTTGATAAGCTCCTCATAAAAGCGATCATACTCCTGCTGGCTTAAAACACAGTTGAAGTAATCCTTCTTATCACTGTATCGTGAACCCCAAAAGCCCTTTGAATAATCAACGGTATCTGCATAAACAATGGGCGCTATGGCATCAAAGAAATGCAAAAGATCGCCACGAATGTATCTTTCCTTTAAAAAGCCTATAAGTTCTCTATCGCACAACGGCCCGCAGGCCACAACCCAGATGCTTTTATCATCTATTTGACTTACCCTTTCTCTTAAAAGGTGTATTCTGGGGTGCTGAGAAACCCACAGGGTAATGAGGTCTGAGAATTTAGCCCTATCAACGGCCAGTGCATCGCCAGCCTCAACGCTTACGGTATAGGCCGCCTTCAGAAGGACAGAGTCTAAAATCTCCATCTCCTTCTTTAACACACCGCTTGCCGTCGATAGCTTCTTGCTGCCAAAGGAATTGCTGCATACGATCTCGGCTAAGTTCTCACTTTTGTGAACCTCGCTAAATACATGGGGCTTCATCTCAAATAGATTAACATCAAAGCCCCTATTTGCTATGGCAAAGGCGGCCTCAACACCCGCAAGGCCGCCACCTATTATGTTTATTGCTGGATTATCTGCCATCTTCGAAAATGATTATGGACTCGTCCTTGTTTATCATGAGGTATCTATCCGAGGCCTTCTGCTTCAGGTAATAGGGGTCGCTTTTTGCTATCTTTATCTGCCTTTTGATTCTGTGGATGTTGTCGTTTAGCTGCTCTATCTTTTTATCCAGCATAGAGCTTTTATGTCTTAACTCCTTAAGCTGCATCTGTTTATCGTAAATCCCCCTACCCACCAAGCCTGCGCAGATAATGGCCGATATCAGTATAATCGCATCGAAAACCCTATTTCCATGTTGGGTATTCGCCATAAGGGAACAACTCTTCCTCTATCTCAATGAGCCTGTTGTATTTGGCAATCCTCTCACCCCTGCAGGCCGAGCCTGTCTTAATCCATCCGGCGTTGGTCGCAACGGCCAAGTCGGCAATGAATGTATCGGATGTCTCACCGGATCTGTGCGATATAACAAAGTTATAAGCCGCATCCTCGGCCAGCCTAATGGCATCCAATGTCTCACTCACCGTCCCGATCTGGTTTAGTTTAATCAACACCGCATTAGCAATAGCATTTTCTATTCCCTTTTCAATAAGCTCGGTATTGGTCACGAATATATCATCACCAACAAGCATCACATACTCGCCCAGCTCATCGGTCAACTTCTCCCATCCATCCCAGTCGTTCTCTGCCAATCCATCCTCTATGGACACGATCGGGTATTTCTTAACAAGCTCTTTGTATAATGCAACCATATCGTCGCTTGTTAGGGCCTCACCACCCACAATGTATTTGCCGTCTTTGTAAAACTCGCTGCTTGCAGGATCCAAAGCCAGGGCTATATCGTCCATTGGCCTGTATCCGGCCTTCTCTATAGCTTCCATAATCAACTGAAGCGGCTCTTCGTTTGAATTTAAATTGGGTGCAAAACCGCCCTCATCACCAACACCCGTTGAAAGCCCTCTATCCTTCAAAATGCCCTTCAATGCCCAGAATGTATCCGAAGCCATCCTCATGGCGTCTTTAAATGTCTCTGCGCCTACAGGCACGATCATGTATTCCTGAAAGTCCACATTGTTGTCTGCATGTTTTCCGCCGTTTAGTATATTCAACATGGGCAGGGGCAGAAGGTTTGCGTGTAATCCGCCCAAATACCTATAAAGCGGCATACCAAGCTCTATCGATGCAGCCCTGGCTGCAGCCATAGAAACAGCCAAAATGGCATTGGCCCCCAAATTGGATTTATTCTTGGTTCCATCAAGCTCTATCATGGTGTTGTCTATCTCTTCCTGCTCAAACACATCTATGCCTATTATCTCGTTTGCTATCTTATCGTTTACATTGTTTACGGCATTGAGAACGCCCTTGCCCCTGTATCTTTCATCCTTATCCCTCAGCTCAACGGCCTCGTTATCACCGGTCGATGCTCCGCTTGGCACCTCTGATACACCAACAACACCGTTCTCTGTTGTTATCTTGCACTTTATTGTTGGATTTCCCCTTGAGTCCAAAATCTCAAATGCATAAACATCTACAATAACACTCATATTTCACCTCCAATATTTATGGCACAAATACAGACTCCACGAAGTCCCTCGCATTAAAGACCTTCAAATCCTCCAACGCCTCGCCTATTCCTATGTATCTTATGGGTATCTTAAACTCCTCGCTTATAGCCACAATTATGCCGCCCTTGGCCGTTCCATCCATCTTGGTTAAAACGATACCGGTTATGCCTAAGGCCTTATTAAACTCCCTGGCCTGATTTATGGCGTTTTGACCTATGGTGGCATCCAAAACCAACAGCGTCTCATGCGGCGCCTCGGGATAGGCCTTTTGTACAGCCTTTTTTATCTTTATGACCTCGTTCATGAGGTTCTTCTGCGTATGGAGTCTGCCTGCCGTATCGACGAATATAACATCGTAATTCTTGGCTATACCACTTGAAACACCGTCAAATGCAACGGCAGCAGGGTCTGCCCCTTCGTTCTGCTTAACAATGGATGCAGAAGCCCTCTTGGCCCACTCCTCAAGCTGCTCAATAGCTGCGGCCCTGAAGGTGTCTGCCGCAACGAGCATAACCCTTTTGCCCTTATCCGTGTTCAGGCTGGCAAGCTTGCCTATCGTTGTGGTCTTTCCACTGCCATTTATGCCGACAACCAGCACAACAAACTTCTTATGCCTGATTTCAAGGGGTTTTTCCACCTGTTTCAAGACATCCAGTATGACCTCTCTTATCTTCAGCTCAACATCCTGGCGGGTCTTCACAGAACCATCGCTCATGCCCTCATTTATGGCATCCATGATTCGCATGGTTGTTTTAACGCCAAAATCAGACTCTATCAAAAGCTCCTCAATGAAGTCCAAATACTCCTCGGTTATGGGTTCATCCTTTTTTGATTCCTCATGTATCTTTTCGGTAAAACCCTTTTTTGTCTTAAAAAGCTTATCGGCTATGTTCTTTAAAAACCCCATACCTTACACCCTTTTTGCAATAAATTTTTTCATCTGCTCTTCCCTTTTGCCAAACATCCAGCTGTCTGAGAAAAGTTCCCTTTCAAGCTGCATCCCCTCATCCCTGTTTAAAAACTGCGACTCCTTCGCAAGCCTCTTTATGTATTTAATCAATCTGACATCGTCGTCTTTTAGGTTATGGCAAAACTCCACCGCCTTGTCCAAAAGCACGCTCTCTTCGTATATCTCATCCACAAGCCCTATATCCTTGGCGGTCTTGGCATCAATCTTTTCGGCAGACAAGAGCACCTTCAAGGCCTTAGAATAACCCACCAACCTAACAAGCCTATATGTGCCGCCCCAGCCGGTTGTAACGCCCATGGCCTTCTCTTTAAACTGAATGAATATATTGCTCCTTGCGAATCTTATATCAAAGGCCAAGATGATCTCAGCACCGCCCCCTATGGCAGAACCATTAATGGCGCAAACCGTGGGGTATTCCAAATCCTCAAAACGGGCTAAAATATTATGCATCTGAAGGGCCATGCTGAAGGCGTCCTCTTTGCTTGTAAGCTTTAGAAAATACTCTATATCGCCACCTGCAGCAAAGACATCCTTACCCGATGAGGTTATAAGAAGGGCCTTCAACTGTTCCTTCTCTGCAAAACTCAAAAAATTCAAGAGTTCATCCATATACTCCCTGTTTATCGCATTGTGCTTATCGGCCCTATTCAAGGTCAAAATGCCTATATCGCTATCCCTCTCAAACAGTATAAACTCAGAGTTAAAATCCATAAGGATACCTATAGACCCCCTTTTCTGTGATTATGGCATCTATAAGCTCTGAATCGGTTATATCAAACGAGAAGTTTAAAGCCTCCGAACCATCTGGGGCAACCCTAACACCGCCGCAGTTTAAAACCTCATCCTGTGAGCGCTCTTCAATAGGTATATCGCCTGCTGAGGATATGCTCCTGTCTATGGTTGATTCAGGCGCTGCCACAACAAAGGTTATATTGTGCCTTCTGCTCATATTCGCAAGGCAGTATGTGCCTATCTTGTTGGCCGTATCGCCGTTTCTTGCTATCCTGTCGGCTCCAACAATCACAGCATCCATAAGCTTAGCTCTTGCAAGCATACCGCATGAGTTGTCGGTGACTATCTTAAAGGGTATGCCTTCCTCCTTCAATTCAAAGGCTGTAAGGCGGGCACCCTGCAAATACGGCCTTGTCTCATCCACATAAACAATATCTAAAAGCCCCATTCTGTGCATTGTTTTTATTATACCCAATGCCGTGCCAATGCCGCCTGTTGCCAAACTCCCCGTGTTGCAGTGCGTCAATATGCGCCTCTTTCCCTTCAAAAACTCAGCACCAAACAGACCAATCCTCTCATCCTGCCCCTTTTGCTCCTCCCATATGGTAAAGGCGGTGGCCCTTAATTTATTGATGAGCTTATACAGGGGCAATATGTCTATCTTTTCCTCAACCACCGATTTCATTCTATCCAAGGCATAGAACAGATTAACGGCCGTGGGCCTGGTTTTGGATAAACACCCAACAGAGCTTTCAAACCTATCTAAAAACTCATCCTTCGTCTGGCTATCCTTTATGCCCAAATACAGGCCAAATGCCGCCGTTATACCAATCAAGGGTGCGCCCCTTATGACCATATCCTTTATGGCCTTACACACCTCTTCAACGGTTTTTGCTTTGATATATTGCTTTTCTTTTGGGAGGAGGAGTTGATTCAACATCAACAGCTCATCATTCTCATTGAAGACTATGGGGCTATATCCATCCATGCTCTTCATACCATCTAAAGGTTATATCAAATCCTGTGAATATATCAATAGTGGGGCGAAATTTTATCTCTTTATTCAATTTTTCAGGATCACATGTCCAGGCCCTGGGTCTTATCTCCCTTATTTTATCCCTGCTAAAAGGAGACCTGCTTGTGCTAAACAACAGACCCAGCATGGCTATCTTATCGTTAAGTGGCAAATAGAGGGCCCTTTTTCTGCCAGATGCCTTCAACAACGCCTCGTTTATGTCCCTGCAGTGGTATACGCCTGAGGATATGCAGTAAACCTCAGGGGCGTTTGAATCCCTTTTAGCAAGTTCAACAACAGAGGAAACCAAATCATCTATAAAGATAAGGCTGTAATACTTGTCCATCCTTGGCAAGATGCCCAATTTGGCCATCTTAAACAACTCAAGCATGCCCCTATCATAAGGTCCATAAACTATAGGCGGTCTTATGATCTTCAGGTTGGTATCAAATAGGTTGTGTATAAACTCAAGCTCACCTAACCGTTTGGAATAGCCGTAATGGGAGACAACGCCCCCTGCCCCATCAGGCCCCCTTGCAGCCAAAGATGATACATAAACTATACTCTTTATGCCGAGTCTTCTTGATGCTATAGCCACATTCCTTGAGCCAATCCTGTTGGTATTGTAAAGGCTGTTGAGGTTGTGGGCCTTTATCTGGCCTGCTATGTGTATTACCGTATCGCACCCGTTTAGCCCTTCAACGATGGCATCGGTATCCTCTATGCTACCAACAACAATCTCAACCCTTCTGCCTAAGAGCTCTTCTGCTGCTTGCCTGTTCCTGACAAAGGCAACAACCTCATGCCCCTCGCTTATGAGCCTCTTTGCCGTATTTATACCAACAAACCCCGTCGCACCGGTTAAAAACACCCTCATTCTGATTCTTCCTTCATGGCCTCCCTTAATGCCTCAAACTTGGTCTGTATATCCTCAATCATCAAGGCCAAATCGGTCTGGTTAAAACCGATAACCTTTGCCGCACCAAGTTCAAACAGGGCGCCAAAGTCATCAATCTTCTGCGCCTTCCCTATAGCCAGATAGTTATTGACGACAAAATCGGCCACATTAACCAATGCCGCCTTCTTTAGAAAATCGGAGGTCTTTTTCAGCGTAAAGTTCAAATGGTGAAAGGATACGGCATCTATAATCTCCTGATCAAAGTTCCACTCCTGCAGAAGATAACCGCCCACATCGGCATGGTTGTATCCGTATCTCTCCTCCTCTAACTCCTTTGCCTGCTTGCCCTCATAGTATGCCTCATTTAGAAGCGGTGCATACTCCATATCCTCGTTCTTCTTAAAGACTATCTTGCCTATATCGTGAAGCAGGCCTGCAATGTATGCAACCCCGTCGTCTGTGATCCTGGTCTGCTGGTTTATAACGGAGCTGGCCACTGCCACGGCCAATGAATGCTCCCAGAGTATCCTGTCCATCTCGTCGCTAACCTTAAAGGCGTTCTTGGCAGAAACCATGATAACGATCTTCTTTACCTCTTCAAATCCTATAAGGGTTATGGCATCGGAAAGCGTCTTGACCTTACCGGAGAAGTTGTAAAAGGCGGAGTTTGCCACCTTCAGTATATAGGCAGCCAGAATGGGGTCTAATGAGACTATCTTTGCCAATTGATAGACGCTTATGTCATCTTCCTCAAACAGCCTCAAGATGCGCATGGCAATCTTGGGAAAAGCCAGTTTCTCCTTTACGCTCTCCACCAAATCCTTGATAGAAATCTTCATAGCCCTTCTCCAAACAGTTTTTTTTCAATCTCGGCAACGGTGATGTCTTTATCTTTATCCGCATCCACTATAAAATGAGCCTTCTTATAACAACCAACCCTTTTATCATACAAATCTTTTGCCCTCTTTTCATTCTTAAACAGCGGCCTATCCTTAGATAGCATCGCTCTCTTTTTGCTAACCTCAAAGCTCGTCTTCAGATAAACCACCCACCCTATCGATTTCAACCGATCCATATTGTTAAAAAAACAGGGCATCCCGCCGCCTGTGGCAATCACACAATTATCACAATACTTAAGTTGCTCCTGGATCAGTTGCTTTTCTATCTCTCTAAAGTAATTCTCACCCTTTTTATCGAAAATTTCCGGTATAGTCAACCCCTCTTTCCTCTCTATCAGCTTATCGGTGTCTATAAACCTAAGGGAATGCCTCCTGCTGAGTATCCTAGCAATGGTTGTCTTACCACTGCCCATAAAGCCAACAAGGATTATATTCATTTCTTTATTAGATACGACTTATATGCAGCAACCCTTTCCTTTAGCTCATCCATCGTATCCGAACCAAATTTTTCCAGATAGGCCTTAAATATCTCAAAGGCAACGGCAGATTTGGCCACAATGCTCAAGGCGGGAACTGCGCAGACATCGCTTCTTTCAAATGCCGACAATTCCTCCTTATGTGTATCGATATCAACAGACCTAAGCCCCTTTTTAAGTGTGGGTATCGGCTTCATATAGGCCCTGACGATGATGTCCTCCCCGTTGGACATACCGCCTTCTATGCCGCCTGCCCTGTTGGTTAGCCTCCTATATCCATCCTCATAGACGATCTCGTCATGAACCTCACTGCCGAATTTAGATGCATTCTCAAAGCCATCACCAATCTCAACGGCCTTAACGGCCTGAATACCAACAAGACAGGAGGCTATCCTTGCATCCAATCTCCTATCGTAAAACGAATAGCTGCCAAGACCGCAAACCACACCCCTTGCAACCACCTCAACACTGCCGCCTATGCTATCACCCTCGGCCTTGGCCTTTTCTATCTCTGCTATCATCAGGTCTGTTGTTCTCTCATCGGGGCAGAACACCGGAGATTTTTCTATCTTATCTATCAGGTTATCGTCGTTGTAATCAACATCGCTTAGCCTAACCCTTCCAATAGACCTGACAAAGGCAAACATATTGACGCCTATCTCTTCAAGTGCCGCCTCGCACAGCGCACCAACCGCAACCCTGATCGCCGTCTCCCTGGCGCTTGAGCGCTCCAGCACATCACGAATATCGCTGCGGTTGTATTTAAGATAACCCACCAAATCGGCATGACCCGGCCGCGGCCTTGACACCCTCTTCTGGTCTGTTGGCCTGCCAAGGGGACTCATTACATCTTTCCAATTCTCAAAATCCCTGTTGTATATAACCATGGTTATGGGCGAGCCTATGGTTTGACCAAATCTGACACCGCTTATAAACTCAACCCTATCCTTTTCTATCTTCTGCCTGCCGCCCCTGCCATAGCCGGACTGCCTCAACAGAAGCCGTTTGTTTATATAGTTTTCATCTATATTGAAACCGGCCGGGAATCCCTCAATAATGGCAACCAGTGCCTTACCGTGGGATTCACCACCATCAAGAAACCGTATCATTCTTCCTGATTTTCCCTTCTCAACATATCGTTGATTCTTTTGAGTTTTCTATCCACCAAATAGTGGAAACTCCCCTTCTCAAATCCGTTATTTACCCTTTTGCCGGCCTTTAAGTCGGTGAATATCTCTATGGCATCGTCAATCGTATCTATGGCATAGAGATGGAAGATGCCCTTCTTGATAGCATCCTCAACCTCATCGTCCAGCACCAAATTATCTAAGTTCTTAGACGGTATAACCACGCCAGCACCCTCAAGATTGCCCGTTATCTTGCAGACCTCATAAAAGCCCTCAACCTTCTCATTTACACCGCCAATCGGCTGCACCGTGCCGTTTTGATCCATCGAGCCTGTAATGGCCAAATTCTGCTTAAGCTCAACACCGGACAGGGCGGACAAAACGGCCAACACCTCTGCAACAGATGCACTATCCCCATCTATCATGGAATAGGACTGCTCAAATGAGAGGGTTGCAGAAAAGCTCAATGTCTTGTTAAAACCGTATGTGCCGTTGATATAACCTGTTATTATGAACGAGGATTTATCGAAGATCCTGCCTGAGAGCTTACTCTCCCTCTCAACACTAACAACGCCCTCCTTGCCTAAGTATGTCCTTGCCACTATCTTGTTGGGTCTTCCGAAGGAGAAATCACCCAAATCCAAAACGGAGAGCCCGTTTATCTGGCCAACCCTCTTACCCTTTAGGTCTATGATAATCTGACCCCTCTGGATCATCTCATAGATCTTTTCCTTCCACAGGCTCTTTAGAAACTTCCTCTCCTCTATAGCAAGCTTAATCTCGTTATACCCTAAGTGGTCGTTTTTGCTTAAGGTCTGGGCTTCCCTAACAATATCCAAAACATCGTCTGTATATGCCCACAGCCTCTTTCTATCCTCCACAATCCTGGATGAATACTTAAATAGCGCCTCAAACCCCTCTTTTGAGGGTATCTTTAGGTTGTTTTTCTTGCAATATTCTATGATCTTGGCTGCATATTTAGCCGCTATGTTTTTCTCCTTGGGTATGGAATAGTCAAAATTGGTCTTTATTTTAAATAGCTTCTTAAACTCCTCATCATAGCTAAACAGTATATCGTAAATGTATTCAGGCCCAAACAGCACAACCTTTATGTCTAAGTCTATAGGTTCGGGCTTTAGGGTCTCAGAGGCTATTATGCCGTATTTCTCGCTCCACTCCTCAATCACGCTCTTTTTAGATAATAGAGCCTTCTTCAGCGTATCCCACACACCGGGATTAACCAAAACACTAAAGGCATCAAGCAGAAGATAGCCGCCGTTGGCCTTATGGATCGAACCGGATATTATGTGGGTAAAGTCCGTTATGAACGCACCAAAATAGGCCTGCTTCTCCAGCTTGCCGAATACATTGTAATATGTCGGATTCTCCTCATACACCACAGGCACATCCCTGGTCTGACTGTTATCCACAAACAGATTAACCTTGTATTCGGTGTATTTCATGGGCATATTGAAGAAGGGAAACTGCTGATTCTTCTGAGGCAGGAATATGGATATGTTTTTCAGCGTGTAATCCTCAACCTCATCTAAATACTCCTCAATATCCGGGTTGTCCTTGAATTTGTTTCTAATCTCGTCTATCTTGGGCGATACAACAAACAGAGACATCTCATCGTTGATCTTTTTGAGCTTTTCCTGCTTTTCCTTCTCAAGCTCCTTTGTCTTATCTAAAAACTCGTCTATATGCTTTTCTAATTCCTTCCGCTTCTCTTCTATGCTTTTTTTTATATCATCCGACAGACCGGCATACTCCCTTTCTGTGATGATCCTTCCTGCAATTACGGGGTTTACAACTATGCCCATCTGGGAGAATTTTACGGTAAAATCCAGCTCATTGGCCTTCTTTTGCAAATCCTCATAGAGTTTTTTGTTTATCTCATCGTAATGCCTTATAACATCCTGAACCTTCTCCTCATACTCCTTGCTGTCGAATATCCTCGGCACGCTCTTTATGAGGTAATCGACCAGATCATCCATACACTTTACAAATTCCTTGCCCTGCGACGGTTTGAGTTTGATGATCTTCGGCTCTTTGGGGTTTTTGAAGTTATTGACATAGCAGTAATCGTAAAGTTGGGTCTTGCTGTTTTGGGCAAACCTGTTAAGCATCTCTATAACTGTGTATTTATCGTCCCTTGACAGTTCACCCGATATGTAAAGATTGTGGTCAAAGCTTGCTATACTGCTGAGCTTTTCTAAGGCCAGCTCAATCCTCTTCTGATATACCAAAAAACCATCACTATCTATATTCTCAACATCAAAATCGAATTCCACCTTCACATCATCGTAATTAAGCTTGCGTATGGCCATAGCTACTCCTTGACAAGGTATTCACAAACCAGCCGATAGAACCTCTCAAAATCGTCCTTAAACGGATTAACCTTTGTCCCGTTGGGCAGTATTATCCTTGTGCCTGTCGGGGCATCCTTTAAAAACTCAAACAACCTCTTTAGCACCTCTTCCTGGGTCTTGTTGATTTCAAAACTTATTATGGAGCGGTCGTTTGTGAATTCAACAAACCACTCCTTAAAGGAAAACCCCTCCTCTATCAACATCTCCTTTAAGTTCCACCTGCGCTTTCTATCGATGATAATATCTATCTCAAAACTCACCTAATCCTCCAGTTTATTTGAGGTATTCAGCCTTGGCGTTAAGCCTCTGCCACTTTATCTGGATTGCCTCCTCAATCGACCTTATCTGCTCCTTTGACATGTTCTTAAACCTACCCTGAAGGCTCAAATACTCCTCAACAGGCCTGAACTTGGGCTTCTTGTTTATCTTATAGATACCATCCTCTATCTCATAAAGGGGGAAGATGCCGGTCTCAACGGCCAGCTTTGAGACATCTATGGTCTTGTTCTCCGCAAACTTATGCCCGGGCGGACATGGGCTAAAGATGTGAATAAGCTTAAAGCCCCTCTTGCTCTTGGCCTTTTCAAACTTCTTTATAAAATCCGTCGGATAGGCTATTGTGGCCGATGCTATGTAAGGAACGGAGTGTGCTGCAACGATCTCCATTAAATCCTTCTTAGGTCTATCCTTCAAAAGCGGAGCCGGTGTTGTGGTCGTCTCTGCACCAACAGGCGTTGCAGAACTCCTCTGAATGCCTGTATTCATGTAAGCCTCGTTATCATAACAGACATAGATGATGTCGTCGTTTCTCTCTGCCGCACCGCTTAGGGCCTGCAATCCTATATCGAATGTGCCGCCATCGCCAGCCCAACCCATAACAGTGATATCATCCTTACCCTGGGCTGCAAGCGATGTCCTTATGCCGGCTGCAACGGCTGCGGTTGTCTCAAATGCCGTATGGAATACAGGCACACCGGCGTAATTCTTACCCCACGGACCGTTTATAACCGTCCAGCAACAGGCGGGAATCACAACAATGGTCTTTCTGCCCAAAGCCTTCAAGGCATATCTCATAGCCAAAGCAGCACCACACCCCGGACACGCCAGGTGGTTGGTCTGCATTATCTCTTCTGTTGGTATTATCATCTTTCACCCCACAGGATAGTGTCTTGTTTTATCTTACCTTCAAATACAGCTTTTGCTGCCTCCTTGATGTCAACATCGTTGACATCGTATCCGCCAAGGCCGCAAACCACACCTATTACATTATCCAAACCAAGCGCTCCAACTATCTCATCCTTAAATATTCCACCCTTACCCATGGAGATGTTTCTGTCAAAAACAACGATTTTATCCACACCCTCAAAGGCCTCTTTTAGATCCTCTTTGGGAAACGGCCTAAACATCGTCATCTTAACAAGCTTTGAGGGTATCCCCTCCTTGTTCAGGGCATCGACAGACAGATGCGCCGTCTCTGCTATAGAGCCAGAAACCACAATGGCAAGCTTGGCATTCTCATCGCCGTATTGATAGACGGGTTTGTAATACCTGTTTGAGATTGAGCCAAACTCCTCTGCGATCGATTTAAATTTATCTATAGAGCCCAATATTCTTTCATGCTGTTTCAGTCTTATGGGCATGTAATCCTTGGGAAATGCTAAAGCGCCAAATGCCTTTGGATTATCAACATCGAGTATCTCCCTTTCGGGCTTATACGATATAAATTCGTCTATTTCGTTATCAAAAACCTCCACAGGCTCCTTCGTATGGGTCAGCAAGAATCCATCCATACATATCATTACAGGGGTCAAAGAGGACTCAGCAAGCCTAAATGCAATAAACACAAGGTCATAGACCTCCTGGGAGTTGGAGGCATACAGCTGAATCCAGCCCGTATCCCTCTGGGATAGCGAATCGGTCTGCTCAGCCCATATGCTCCAGGGGGGAGCCACAGCCCTGTTGGCGTTGGCCATAACAATGGGAAGGTTAGCACCAGCCGCCCAATGCAAAACCTCATGCATTAAAAGCAAGCCCTGGGCGCTTGTGGCCGTAAACACCCTGCTGCCCGAAGCGGATGCACCCATCGCTGCAGCCATTGCCGAATGCTCACTCTCAACCCTTATAAACTTGGTATTAATCTCACCGCTTGCTATGAATGATGCCACCTTCTCTATTATGGATGTCTGCGGTGTTATGGGGTATGCACTTACAACATCCACCTTGCTCTGCTTTACTGCATAAGCAACCGCATCGTTTCCACCTAAAACCAGCTTTTTCATATCTCCCTCACACTTTCATAGGCTTTTTCTGCAGCTTCTATATTAAAACGGGCCCTTTTGCCCATTTTATCCTCATAAACCCTCTTCAGTGTATCAAACGAAAACTCACCCGAGGCCTTGCAGTAAGCACCAAGCAGGGCCGTGTTGACAAGTGGCATAGCGGGTGTGCCAAGACCACTTTCAAGCGCTATGCTATTGGCATCAACCACAAACACCCTTGCATTGGCATCCGCTTTTTTGTCTATCCCTTCTGCTGTATTAATCAAGGCCAGGCCGCCCTCCTTTAAGGCAACATTGGAAAGCAGTGTAAGGTTAAAGACCACAACGGCATCGGGCATCGTTATGGAGTATCGGGTCAGAATCTTCCTCTCTTTGTCTATCCTAACATAGGCATTCGAAGGAGAGCCCCTTCTTTCTGCGCCGTATGAAGGCATAAACTGAACATTATACCCCTCCAAAAAGTATATATTGGCAAGAAGATCACCGGCCATTACCACGCCCTGGCCTCCCCTGCCGTGCAAACCAATCTCCTTCATCTACAACACCCCTTCAAAAAAGTTTTGTTATTATAACAAATAGCTTAACTTTGTAAATAATTACCGGGTCATCCTTTCGCCCAACTGCAGTAAGAATGGGTTTATTGTGTATTTATGAGACACCACATCATCGATAGATAACAGGTAAAACGACTCATCCTTAAAGCCGACCATGTGGTGTATATCGCTGTTTAGGTTCTCCAAAGCAAACTCAACAAACTTATAGGCCATCAATCTATCAAAGACCGTCGGATTTCCACCCCTCTGCACATGGCCAAATGTTGTTATCCTTGTCTCCATTCCAAGCTCGTTCTTTAAAAAATCAGCAACCTCCTGCGTTTTAGAAGCACCTTCGGCAACAACGGCCAACACATAGCCCCTGCCGGCTTTTATCTGTTCAGATAACCTTTTCTTTATCGATGGGAAATCCACCTCCATCTCGGGTATTACGCAGATCTCGGCTCCGCTTGTAATGGCACTCACCAGGGCCAGATAACCGCACTCCCTGCCCATCGTCTCAACCACAAATGCCCTGCCAAACGAGGATGCAGTATCCCTTATGTTGTCAAGAAGCGTCCTTATAACATTCAAGGCCGTATCAACGCCCAAACAGTAATCGGTTCCGTATATGTCGTTATCGATGGTGACGGGTATGCCGGCAAAGTTTATGCCAAACTCGTTATAAAAAACATCCATAGCCCTGAACGAGCCATCACCACCAAGCACGATAAGCCTCTCTATGTTGGCCGCCTTGAGATTCTCAAAGGCCTTCTTTCTAAAGCCGTAATCGTAAAACCTCTTTGACCTGGAAGACCTGATAATCGTGCCGCCTTTGTGGAGGATGCCGCCAACATCCCTGTATGTCGCCTTCTTTATCCTTCCATCGATCAAGCCCTCAAGCCCGTCATAGATAAAATACGGCTCCCAACCCTTCTGTATGGATAGCTCCACAAAGGCCTTAAGCGCCGGATTCATGCCGGCAGCATCACCGCCTGATGTAAATATGGCCACCCTCATTGCGCTCTCCTCATCTTTACTATCCTTATGTGCTGTTTCTTAAATTCCACCTCTTCAACAACCTCCACCCCTTCAAATAGATCCATCTCCCTATTCAGGCCACCAAAGGCGTTTTTGTCTGTAATCCTCAGCGTGGTCTCAAAAAACACGCTCCCAGACAGATAACACACGCAATATATATACCCATCATCCTTAAGATAATCAATAACCCTATCTATATCGTCCTTTTTCATATAGTATGTGCTTATGAAGAAGACAACCTTATCGACCTTTTGCGGTGGTTGCAAGAAGGCCTCTTCCACATTCCAGGAGAAGTAATCGTCCTTATCCATAAACTCAACCGCTAAAGACTTAAAGTAATCCACCTCTCTATAGACGACAAACAGGCTCTCCCCCTTCTTAGGCTCTATGTATTCGACGGACTTTATAATATACGGCTCATACTGGAACCGTCTTGCAAATCGGGATTTCTGGAGTTTTAAGATGAGATTTGTTATAGAACCCATTTATTCCTTGCTCTCTGATGCGTTGTCTTCGACCTTTTTACCCTTAACAGGTTTGGTTATGTTAATCCTATAACCCTCCTCGGCAAACTTATAACCCGCATAAGCCCCACCAGCGGCAGCACCACCCACAAGCAGCGGTGTGCACGAATACAAAGGCAAGCCCAACAGCAAAAAACCCACAAACCAGACAACTATCCTTCTCATCATCCCTCCAGGGCTTCGTAATAGATCTGCCTTATATCGTCCTTTGTGAAATTACAAGGGCTGTTTTTAATGCCGTGATCCATAGTCCAAAAGGTTATATCAACAAGCTCATCGATTGTCCTTTTATCAAAGCCAAAATCCCTTAATGTCTTATTAAGGCCAATAGCCTCCTTAATCTTAATAACACCGTCCACGCAGCGCTTAGCCGCATCGTCTATATTCATGTTGGATATATCCTCTCCTAACAGGTATGCAATATCTGCAAACCTCTCCTTATTACACTCAACGGCCCTTTTTAAGAAGGGTATCATAACCATAGACAAACCCAAACCGTGCGGCAGGTCGGGCCTGAAGGCGCTCAAAGAATGCTCAAGCGCATGGGGAAGCGATGCCCTTCCCACATTCAGAGCCATACCCGCAAACATGGCAGCCAGGCTCATATTATCCATAGCGTTCTTATCCCTTGATCTATAAGCCTTGACCAAATTAACACCTATCAACGATATAGCCTCCCTGCAGTAAACATCGGTTATGGGACATGCCGACTTTGAGGTATAGGCTTCTATTGCATGGGATAGCGCATCAAAGCCCGTGTTTGCCACTACACCCTGGGGCATCGAATAGGTCAGCGTCGGGTCAATCAACGATACCGTCGGGTATATGGATAGGCTCGAAAATGCAACCTTAACCCTCTTTTTGTTATCGTTAAACACGGCATAGCGGGTAACCTCGCTGCCAGAACCGCTTGTTGTGGGCGAGCATATTATTGGATAAGCATCAAGCACATTTAAAGCAGGATCCTCCCTTAACTCCCAGACGCCCCTATTCTGCTTTGCACATATCGATGCAATCTTGGCCAGATCCATTGCGCTGCCGCCGCCAACGGCAACAACGACATTAAGCCTATTTTCAAGAATCTCCCTTTTGGCCTCCTCAATGGCCTCAACATCGGGATTCTGCGGCGTTTTATCGAATACAACAACCTCCTCTATCTTCGGACTCCTTTTGAAGCTCTCCAAAATCACATCCAGCTTCTTAGACTCCCTTAAATGCCTTCTGCCTATTACCAGCAAAACCCTGTTGCCGTTTCGAGCCGTATAACCGGCTATGTTCTTTATCTCATTCGGTTTAAAAATTATCCTCAAGGGCGAGTAAAAATTAAACTCTATCATCTTAAACCCTCCCAAAAGGGGTTTGCTTGAATATACCCTCTGGATTGAAAAAAATCAATTACCTAAAGGCGCTCGGATAGGATTTTATCGATCTGCTTGCGCCATTTGTTGAAAAAACAGGCCCTGCCCGAAAAATCATAGTATTGTTTATAGTGCTTGGGGTATTTTTCAAAATAACGCTGATGGTAATCCTCGGCATCATAAAAGCCCTCAAACGGCAGAATCAGCGTGGCAATAGGGCGTTCAAACAGGCAAGCCTCCTCCAAAATCTCCTTAGACCTAAAAGCAAGCCTCTTCTGCTCATCCGTCGTATAGAAAATGGCGCTTCTGTATTGACTGCCCACATCGCAGAATTGACCATCCGGATCTCCAGGGTCTATATTCAACCAGAAAATCCTAAGCAGTACTTTATAATCAACAACATCCTCTTCAAACAAAACCTTTACCGCTTCAAAATGCCCCGTTAGTCCTGTTGAGACCTTCTGATATGTGGGGTTTTTCAACCTACCACCCGTATATCCAGCTTTTACATCAACCACACCGTCCAAACCGCTATAGGCCTTCTGCAGACACCAAAAACAACCACCGGCAAATACAGCAACGGCACACATAACACCCCTGTGGCAAGTTATTGCTTAACGACCATAAATCAACAAATCTAAATCACCATTCAACATACTCCTCAGTCGACTTGATACCGCTTTTGTAAAGATATTCCATGAAAAGTCTCGAAATCACCATTCAACATACTCCTCAGTCGACTGATGTTATAACTAAGCATAATGCAAATTGCCGATTTTTTCAAATCAATGGTTCTTGTTGTTTCTATGCAGTGATAGAAAAAAGTTGGAGAATGTATGCCTAAATTCATTTTCAAACCCTGCATTCTGGGCATGTCATTTTCAGATATTGGCGTTTTGACAAAAAATTAACTTTTGAAAAAGTTAGAGAATCACCTTGTAAAATACAAAATAACCCTGATACACAAAAAACAATAAACCAAACATTCAACTTTAAATTTCAACAAAAGTTGGGTATATTTTTACCAAATGGGATTCAACGAGTCGGCATTAAACTATTTCTATAGCTCAGACCATAAACAGGGCAAAGATTTAGACTTCTGTAGGGCTTACTTTAAGGATTACAGCTTCAATAGACTATTAGACATAGCCTCAGCAGCGGGGCATTTTGCCAAAATCTTCAATGCAAAAACAACCATACTGTGCGATTTAAGCCTCAACATGCTCAAGGTTGCCAAAGAGAAAAACAACTTCAACAGGCTCGTTCTGTGCGATGCCCACGCATTGCCGTTTAAGAGTTCTGCATTCGACATAACAGGCTGCAGGATCGCACTCCACCATTTCAAAAACCCTCAGATGTTCTTCTCAGAGGTAAGGAGGGTCTTAATAGACGGGGGTTTCTTTGTGCTGATAGACAGCATTGTCGACATAGACGATGCACATCTAAACAGGATCGAGCTTTTAAGGGATAAAACCCACATAAAAAGCTATACAATCAAGGAGATTATCAACTTCTCAGACGGCTTCAGACTGTTGAGTTTCCATACGATATTTAAAGAGCACAACTTCGATGAGTGGGCAAGCAGGCTATCACCATCAAAGAAGCAGCTTGAGGCAATAAAAGAGGCGTTCTTGAATCTGCCTGAAAATATAAAAAGACACCTAAGGCTAAAGATAGAAAACGGCCGTATCGTATCATACACAGATAAAAAAGGTGTATTTATATTCCAGAAGGAGGTTTACTTATGAGACTGTTTTTTGTTCTGTTGTTTTTGGTTTTACTATCACCGCAGGTGCTGGCTAAACAACCCATTGTCGTATTCCATGCAGGAAGCCTGTCTGTGCCGCTAAACAAGATCGCAGCTGCCTTTGAGAAGGAGTATCCCCAATACAAAGTGGTGCTTGAGGCAAGCGGCTCAAGGATGGCAGCAAGGAAGATATCGGATCTGCACAGGCCAGCCGATGTTATGGCATCGGCCGACTATTCGGTTATAGACAACCTCTTAATCGACACAGGAAATGCAAGATTCAACGCACTATTTGCAACAAACGAGATGGTCATAGCCTTTACCGACAAATCCCGATTTGCAAACAAGATAAACCCCAACAACTGGGTCGATATACTGCTTAGAAAGGGTGTTGTGGTAGGTCATTCCAACCCAAACGATGACCCCTGCGGATACAGGGCAATGCTTGTGGCCAAGCTGGCAGAGAAATATTACAACAAAAAGGGCTTCTTCAAAGAGCTGTTTGGCTATCCCGATTACTATCAAAACGGATTTGAAAAGAAGGGCAAGGTAATAGTCAGACCCAAAGAGACAGACCTATTGGCGCTGCTTAACATGCACTATATAGATTACATTTTCATCTATAAATCGGTCGCTATACAGCACAACCTGAGGTTTATTGAATTACCCAAAGAGGTCTGCCTGTGTTGTAAACAGTTTAACAAGATTTATAATACGGTCTCATTCAAGGTAAGTGGTAAGAAGCCCAACGAATTCATCACAAAGAGGGGATCTGCCATGATATACGGTCTTACCATACCGGAAAACGACAACTCCCCCGTAAACAGAAAGGGTGCTGTATTGTTTGTAAAGTTCATCCTATCGAAAAAGGGGCAACAGATCATAAAATCCTGCGGTCAGGGCGTAATATCACCGCCTATAATCAAGGGCAACGATGAGATACTTAAAGAACAATAGCCTCTTTCTTATTTTAGGCATTCTATTATCAACAATCCTGCTGGTATTTTTGTTCATACCAATCTTTAAGATACTCTTTGCCGTTCCACCATCAAAGCTCATGGCCTCCTTCAAAGACCCCCGCATCACATCATCGGTAATCCTGACGCTAAAGGTTTCGGCAATGGCAACGGCAACAACGGTGGTGCTCGGCCTGCCGCTATCATACATACTTGCCCGATACGAATTTCCGCTAAAAAGAACCATCGAGGGCTTAATCGATGCACCGGTTATGATACCCCATGTGGCGGCGGGCATAGCGCTGCTTATGGTCTTTGGCAGAGAGGGCATTCTGGGCGGGGCTTTTCAAAAGATAGGCGTAGTCTTTTTAGACACAAAGGCGGGCATACTCATAGCAATGATGTTTGTCTCTGCTCCGTTTTTCATAAACTCAGCAAAGGAGGGATTCAAAAAGATAGACAGACGTTTAGAGCTTGCCGCCAAAACCCTCGGGGCAAGCAACCTCGATGTGTTCTTCAAAATAAGCCTACCGCTGGCAAAAAAGGAGATACTAAACGGCGCCCTGATGATGTGGGGAAGGGGCTTGGGTGAGTTTGGGGCTGTGGTCATCATAGCCTATCACCCCATAACCGCCCCTGTTATGATATACGAAAGATTCACATCCTTTGGCCTGGAGTATGCCCTGCCCATAAGCAGCCTGCTTGTTGGTATATCCATCTTGATCTTCATCATCGTAAGATTCCTATCAAGATAACAAAATCAAAACTTTGAAAAAGCCACAATTTTTTTGGTATTATTTGAGGATGTCTGGTCGTTATCTGATTATTCAAACGGCTTTTTTGGGCGATGCCATATTGACAGAACCCATAATAGAGACAATAAAAACGAACGAGCCGGGCTCGTTTGTCGGTATCATGGTAATACCCCAAAACATCGATGTATTCACGCTAAACCCCAGGATAGATGTAATCATACCGTATGATAAACACGGCAAGGACAACGGCATAATCGGCTTTAAGAAGATCATAAACGCCATACGGGAGTATAAGTTCGACTGCCTGATCTCACCGCACATGAGCTTCAGAAGCAGCCTTATAGCGCTATTCTCAAAAATACCCAAAAGGATAGGGTTTAAGGATGCCGATGCAAGCTTCTTTTACACCCACAGGATAAAAAAGCCAAAAGGCATACACGAGATAGACAAAAACCTCAGATTACTGGACCCTTTGGGCTTTAAAAAGATAGTCAGAGAGATCAGGCTATATTGGGCTGAGGAGAACAAGCGTTTTATAGAAGGGATATTCGAGGCATACTCCATATCCTCCCAGGACAAGGTCGTGGTGGTCAACCCATCGTCTGTCTGGCCAACAAAGAGGTGGCCTAAGGAGCATTACAGAGAGCTGGTAAAAATGCTTTTAGATGAGGGTTTAAGGGTCGTTCTAATAGGAACACAGAACGACATACAAATATCGGATTTTGTTAAGGATTCAGACCCGAGGGTTGTCGATTTAACGGGAAAAACGAGGATAAAAGACCTGTTTTACCTAATAGCCTGGGCAAGGCTTCTAATAAGCAACGATTCAGCCCCCATACACATAGCCAGCGCATTCAATACGCCCACCATCGACATATACGGGCCAACGGTGCCTGAATTCGGCTTTTACCCTTTAAGCGAAAAAAACAAGATTATCCAGATAGAGAACCTATCGTGCAGGCCTTGCGGTAAACACGGCAGTATCTCGTGTGCAGCAAAGCACTTCAGGTGCATGATGGATATAAAACCAGAAGAGGTCTTTAAGGCAGCTATGGAACTGCTATGAGATTCCTTATCATCAGATTCTCCTCACTCGGCGACATAATCCAGACAACGGCCCTGGCATATACCCTAAAAAAACTATATCCCCCGTCCCGTATCATCTATGCCACAAGACCTGAGTTTGAGGATCTCTTAAAAAGCCAGCCGTATATAGATGAGGTTTACAGCCTAAACTCAAACATAAGCCAGCTTGCAGAAAGGATAAAGGATGTTGACTGCATACTGGATCTGCACAAAAATCCAAAGAGTATCGCACTAAGCAGCCTATTAAAGACAAGATGTATAAAGAGGGTCAACAAGCACACCTTATACAGAAGGGCTCTGGTTTACAAGATAAGGCATCCGCTCTTGAGGAGAAAAACCAAAGACAACATAGAGGATCAGCTTGCACTATTGAACATCAAAGACAACGGCCTAATAAAGCCCAAACTCATTATACAGCCAAACAAACAAGACAACGCCGTCGGCATGGCCGTTGGGGCAAAGTGGGAAACCAAGATGTGGCCAAAGGAGCACTTCAGAAGATTAATAGAGCTCATAATGGAGAAAACCGACAAAAGCGTCTATCTGTTTGGCTCAAAGGAGGAAGAACCGATAGCAGATTTCATTACCGATGGCTTTGGCAAAAGGGTAAAATCATTTGTCGGGAAGCTAACGATATACCAGACCATCCAGCAGATGACATCATGCAGCGTGTTTGTATCCAACGATTCAGCTCTGATGCATGCCGCTGTAGCCTTGGATATACCCCTTGTTGCCATATTCGGCCCAACGGTTAAGGGGTTTGGCTTCTTCCCAAGGGGTAAATCGATTGTCTTGCAAAAGGAGCTATCCTGCAGGCCCTGCTCTCTTCACGGCTCAAACTCTTGCCCTAAGGGTGATTTAGAATGTATGATGAGCATATTGCCGAATGAGGTATTTGAGGCTATATTAAGATTGGAGCATGATAAAGAAGGTTATAAAAAAGGGCAGGATACCCATAAAACTGTGGACAGACCAGATAGAGGAAGGGGCACTTAAGCAGGCTGAAAACCTATCCAATTTAGAGTTTGCCTTCAGCCATATAGCCATAATGCCCGATGTCCATGAGGGTTTCGGTATGCCGATTGGTGCAATTGCGGCCTTTGAGGATGTTGTTATACCCCATGCCGTCGGTGTGGATATAGGCTGTGGAATGCACGCAATCAAAACCAGGCTCTCTCAAATCGACAAAAAGCACCTGCAGGCCATCGTAAAACTCATAAGAGGCACCATACCGCTGGGCTTTGAGAAACACAAGCTGCCTCAAGATAAAAAACTCATGCCGTCTCCTATCTCAAAACTAAACAAAAACTCAGTGGTTTATAGGGAATACGACAACGCCCTTCATTCACTTGGGACACTGGGCGGCGGTAACCACTTCATAGAGATACAGGAGGGCAGCGACGGATTTATCTGGGTTATGATCCACTCAGGCAGCAGAAACTTAGGCAAGCAGGTGGCCGACCATTACCACAGGCTTGCAAGGAAACTAAACCAGAGCATGGGATACCCGGTGCCTGAAAGCTATGGACTCTTCTTCTTAAGCACAAAATCCCAGGAAGGGCAGATGTATCTTGATGAGATGCACTTCTGTATCGAGTATGCAAAGGCAAACAGAAGGCTTATGGCAGAAAGGATTATAGGCATAATGGAGGCCGTCCTATCAAAAAGGGACATAGTAATAGAAGAACACGATGTAATCCACAACTATGCAAGCTTAGAAAAACACTTCTCAAAAAGGGTATGGGTGCACAGAAAGGGTGCAACAAGGGCGTTTGAAGGGGATATATGCATAATACCCGGTTCTCAGGGCTCAAAATCATACATAGCCATAGGATTGGGCAACAGCGAAAGCTTTAAATCCTGTTCACACGGCGCAGGCAGAACGCTAAGCAGGCATAAGGCAAGAAAAACCCTATCTCTGTCTGAGGAGGTAAAAAGACTCAACAAATTGGGAATCATACACTCCTTGCACTCCAAAAGGGATTTGGATGAGGCACCAAGCGCCTACAAAGACATCAATACGGTTATCAACAACCAGACCGATCTGATAAAGCCTATTGTTGAGCTAAAGCCGCTTGCGGTAATAAAGGGTTAGAAGTTAAAGCCCTCCCCTAAGGCACCGATAATGGGCAGGGGCTTGATCTTTCCCGAGGCGGCGTTATATATGCCAATGATGTTAAGCACAAACAGAACAACCGAGGCAACCCACCCTAAAATAACACCAATCAACGGAACAAACCACAGAAAGCTGGCCAATATGCTGCATATCAGAAGGGCAAGCCCCTGTTTTACATGGTAAACCGTATATGGATTATCCTTCTGTAAAGCAGCGGGTATGATGATCAAAAGGCCCAGATAGGCCAACCAGGCCAGGGCCCTGCCCCGCCTTATGTAATCATCCATGCTGTTTGACCCGTTCATCTAAACCTAACAACACCCCTTCTTGAGCAATAATCCCTTATGGTGCATTTAGAACAAAACGGTGATACAGGCCTGCAGATGTTCTGACCAAATGGCACAAGCAGATCGTTAAACTCTATCCAGTATTTTTTAGGCAGTATCCTTCTTAAGGCAAATTCGGTCTCTTCAGGTGTCTTTGTATCGACCAAACCGAGCCTGTTGGATATACGATGCACATGAATATCAACGCAGATTGCCGGTATATTAAACCCCTTGGCCAGCACAAGATTGGCCGTCTTTCTGCCTACATTGGGCAACTTAAGCAGCTCATCCAAATCCTCGGGTATCTGGCCGCCGTATTTATCTATAATGATTCGGGCTATCTTTTTTAGGTTTTTGGCCTTTGTTTTGTAAAAACCGACAGGATAGATGAGCCTTGCTATCTCATCCTCATCAAGCTCTGATAACCTGTGTATGTTATCTGCAACATCAAACAGCCTCATGGAGGCCTTAAGGGTTGTCTCGTCTTTTGTTCTTAGGCTTAAAATAGTCGAGACCAGAACCCTATAGGGGTCTTTGTCCTTTGCAACCTGCGTCACGACAGGCTCGACAAAGCCCCTATAGGCCTCCCTTAACAGCTCAATAACCTCATCAATCTGGTCTATTCTCATAGCTTGGGGTTTATCTTGATCTTGGTCTTCTTCTTCAACTGCTCAACGAACCTATCAAGCACCTCGTTTTCCTTCTCCGATAACAACTCGTTTCTTATGCTATCCTTTAGCTTATTAAACTCCTTCTTATCAAAGATCTTATCCACAACCTCAAATACATAAACCCTCTTACCCTCTTCACACTTATCAAAATAACCCTTGCCCTTCTCAAATATCCTATCCATCACCTTCTCGTTCAACGAACAGGGAAACTCATCCGTCGGCATGAGTTTTGTCAAGCCCTTTACGAGTTTGGCCTTCAAGCCGAACGATTTAGCAACACTATCAAACGGCTTGGATGATTTAAGCTCCTTCAAGGCCTTATCGGCATAAGACCTTGCAAGCATAAGGGCCTTCTGCTCTATGTAATCCTTCTTAACCTTATCCTTTACCTTCTCAAACGGTGGTATGTATGATGGCTTCTTATCGACCATCTTATAAATAACATAACCCGACTCAGATAGATCGGGCCCAAGCAAGGCGTTCTTATTAGACAGCAAGGCCTGCTGAACCATTTTCGAGGTAAATGGGCTTTCGGTCTTCTTTAGGCTCATGTAATCGCTCTGTTTTGTCTTTAGACCGAACTCTTTTGCAACCTCATCCATAGTCTTTTTAGAATCCCTGATCTTAACGAATATCTTATCCGCCTCAATGAACCAGATCTTCTTGGCCTTGAGTGTCTTTAAGTAATCCTCTATCTGCCCTTTAACATCCTTAAACTGCCTGACAAAGGGCTTCTTTATGTCCTCAACCAGCGCTATATGATAGCCAAACTTCGTCTTGAACGGCTTTGAGATCTCGCCCTTTTTGAGTTTTACTATGTTATTCCAAAAATCATCCACAACCATATTCTTGGTAACATAGCCAAGCTCACCGCCCACATTCTTGGTGTATGTATCCTTTGAATACTTCTTGGCAGCCTCCTTGAAGGATATCTTCTTATCCTTCAATAGCTCATAGACCTTCTCTGCCTCCTCTTTTAGCTGACTGTCGGTCTTGTTATCGCCTGCGATCAAGATGTGAGCCACCTTTATTCTCAAAGGCACCCTAAAGTAATCCTGGTGGGCCTTGTAAAATGCCTTTGTCTGGTTGTCTGTTATCTTTATCTTGCCCTTAACATAGTCCAAAGGCACAACGATGTATTTAAACTTCACCATCGTCGGTATGCGGTAATCGTTCTTGTGCTTTTGAAAAAACTCCTTAAGCGCCTTATCGTCAACCTTAACCTTGTTCTTAAAGGCTTCAGCATCAAAAACCATAAACTTCAGATTTACCTTTGAGTAATTCTTATCAAAGAACGATTTAACCTCATCGTCGCTTACCTTCAAATCCTTAAACAGCTTCTTCTTTAGCTTATCTATATACAAAACAACCCTTAAGGAATCCTCATAATCCTTCGGGTTTATGTTGTTGGCCTTAAGCAGGGCCAAATACTTCTCCTTCGAGAACTTGCCGTTGTAAAAGAAGGCTTTATTGGACTCTATAGCCTTAAGCACATCCTCATCTGTGACCTTTATCCCCTCCCTTTTGGCCTCTTGCAAAAGCAGGGCCCTCTCAATAAGCATGTCGATGGTTTTCTGCTTTATATTCAACTTCCTTATGTCTTCATCGCTAAAATTGCCCCCCTTAAGCTGGGTAAGCATCTGGACATAGAAGTTGTAAATGTTGTTATAGGTCTTTTGATAGTCCTGAAAGCTTATCTTGGTATCGCCCACCTCGATGGCGGTGTTGCTGCCCATGGTAAACGGCCCCCTGACAAACAGATACGCTCCACCTATAATGAAGGCCGCAGCAGCGATCCAGAGCAAAATGGCAAACCTCTTTATGTTATTCCTCAAAAAGTCAAGCATAAACAAACCCCCTTTTTAAAAAGTATGCCCATTATACACTCGATTTTAGAAGCCTGCAAAGCCTTTTCATGGGAAGCCCTATAACGGTTGTCTTATCGCCCTCTATTACCCTCATAAAACCTGAGGCCTTACCCTGAATGGCATACCCTGCAGCCCTGCCCTTATACTCCCCTGTATCCAAATACGCCTCGATCTGATAATCGCTCAATCGATCCACTTTAACCAAAGCCCTCTCAACAAAGCTAACGCTGCCCTTATCGCTCACTATGCTAACACCGCTAAAACACTCATGGATCCTGCCGGATAGTCGCCTAAGCATATAGAACGCCTCAAGCCTATCCTTGGGCTTACCAAACACCTCATCATCGAGCACTATAACCGTATCGGCACCTATCACAATCAATCCCTCTTTATAAACCGAGACGGCCTTCAGATAACTCAACCTCAACACATACTCATAAACAGCCTCACCACTCAACCTGCTCTCATCTATGTTCGATACACCAAAAACCACATTCCGCTTACACTTTCTTATAAGCTTCCTTCTTGCCTTAGAAGAACTTGAAAGCACTATCATTCAAAGAACTCCAGGCTCTTCTTCTTAACAAAAGACATAGCAGAGGCTACCTTACTAAGCAGATCGTCCTCATCCAGCAAAAAACCTGCAATCAAGGCGCCTTCATCATCAAGCTTTGTTGAGTTGCCAGAAAGCCTTAAGGCGTTTAACACCTTCAAAAGAAAGAGATAAACCTCCTTTAGATTAGAAACATCAAATATTACCCTCTTTTCTATCTCATCGATTAAATCAGGTATACTGCTGCCCAGCTTCATACACCCATTCTCAAAGCAAATAGCCTGAACCAAAAACTCAATATTGGTCAGACCGCCCCAGGAGCTTTTAAGATCCAATCCACTGCCCTTGTTCTTCTCTATCTTCTTAAACATCTCATAGATGGATGCCCTGCTGGGCGGGTCTTTAAGAACAAAATCCCTATAGATGGTCTCTACCTTATCCTTATCAAAGCCGCAGTATATAACCGTGGATTTCTGAGCCGCCTGCTTCTCCCAATCCTGGGCATCCTTAGAAAAATAGCTCTTCAGATAATCAAGATCAACCACCAACGAACCCTTATCACCAAACGGCCTCAACCTCAGATCCACATCATAGAGCCTCTTAAGCTCCCTGGTTATCTTAACAACATTTGTCTGCTCCTGCCATGCATCCCTATGGCAGACAAACACCAGATCCAGATCGCTGCCTACAAACAACTCAGAGGTGGCCAACTTTCCATAACCTATAACACATAGATTGTTGTTTTTGTCCCATTTCTTGACCACATCGTATATGAATCTTTTTGCAAACTCGCTCGACACAGCCAAATCCTCATGCCTAAACGAGCCACTGAACAACCTCAAAGCTATCTCAAACTCTATCCTTTCCTTCTCCCTCTCGCTTATAGCCTCAACGCTCAGGCTGCCAGGCGAAAGGAGTGTATCCAAAAGGAAGGGATACTTGGCAAACCGATCGCCGTAATCTATGCTTAAAAACTTAACCAACACCCTAAACAAGTTCCTGTTTGAGTATATGGAGGCCGTATATGCGGGGTTTAGCTTATCGAAACCCAGCACCACATTCTCAAACCTGCCTATATCCCTGCTTAACTCAAAGGCGTTGTTGAATATACCCTCAATAACAGACGGCTTAACATCGCTGGCCAAAAACTTCTTTACCACACCCGCCATAACCGTGGCTATCCTCTCTGCATCAGACCAGCTATAGCCAAACTCACACAGATAGGCCTCTATATCCTCAGGATTGGACAAAACGGGAAGCGATCTGTCCTCTATGAATATCCGTCTGAATATCCTATGGACGATATTTGTTATCCTGTTGTATCTATCGACAAAATCATTGATATCTTTACAGTCAAGCTTTTCGGCCAGTTTCTTCAGCTCTACCTCATCCTCGGGCAATCTCTGCTTTTGTTGCTCATTCAACAGCTGTATCTTATGCTCGATCCTCCTTAAAAACAGGTATGCCTCTCTTAAAATCCGGGTATGGCTTAAAAGATTCAACTTGTCTAAAAGCTCAAGGCCCCCTGTCGTTGATACATGCCTAAGTTCCTCTATCTTGCCTCCGTAAATCAGCTGAAAATAGTTGACTATAAACTCAACCTCCCTTATACCGCCCTCACCTTTTTTTACATCCAACTTGTTTGGAGCGATGAATCGGCTCACGCTTTTTATCGAATGCTTCTTTATTTTAAATAGAAGCCTCCTTATCTCCTCTATGTATTCCACATCAATGGAGCGCCTATACACAAACGGCTCAATAACAGCTAAAAACTCCTTACCCAACTCAAAATCACCGGCAACCGGCCTTGCCTTTACCAAAGCAAGCCTCTCCCACGGCTGACCGAATGTCTCATAATAGGACTCATACTCATCAAGGCTCATGGAGAGTGGATACGCATTGCCGCCCGGCCTCAGTCTGACATCGACCCTATAAACAAACCCGCCCTCCTTGTTCTGGTTGAGTATAGAAACAACATTGGAGGCTATTCTGTTGAAAAACTCACCATCACCCCTGTGCACAAACATCAAATCTATATCTGATGAGAAATTAAGCTCCCTGTTGCCTAACTTCCCAAGACCAATAACACAAAAATCCCTCTTTGTATATTCCTTCTTAAGCTTTCTAAATGCTATCTCTATTGCCACCTCTATCAAGGCATCGGCCAGATTCGACATCTCCTCCATTACCTGTTCAAACGGAGCAGCACCTATGATCTCCCTTGTTGCAATACGCAGATACTCCCTTTTTCTGTAATGCCTCAGGAGGTATTCCATCCTATCGACGGTAGAGGCAGACAAAACAAATTCCCTTGCCTCTTTCAGATAGCTATCCTTGCCTTTCTTGTTGGCCAGCGTATCGTTCTCAATAAGCCAGAAGATATACTCCGGGTTGTTTATCAAAAAAACGGAGAGCGTGTTGGATTGGCAGAATATACCAAACAACACCTCACCCACAACCCTGAAGGACATTATAAGCTCAAATATGGTCGATTTGGCTGTGGAGTTGGCTAAGAAATCGGCAAAATAGGAAAATGCTGTATCCCTGTCTTCACAATTGGCAATAACCGCCTCTAAATTAGGCAGAGCCGCTTTGAATTCGCTAAGCAGCTTATACTGCGAGGTTATGTGCAGGATGATATTATAGGCCCTCTTCTTATCCTCAAAGAGGGCCACGAAGCGCTCAAGCAAAGCCCTATATAAACCCACCTACATTTTCATGTTATCGAATTCAAACTTCTGCTTGAACTTCTCTGTCGAATCGACTTCCTTCTTTTGCGGTATCAACTCACCCTTAAACATAAGGAGTGTTGGTGATGCTATGAATATAGAGGAGTAAGTTCCAGAGATTATGCCAACCAGCAAGGCAAAAGACATGCCCTTTAAGGCGTGTCCGCCAAACAGATACAACGACAATACAACAAACAGCGTCGTTCCTGCTGTCAATATCGTCCTTGAGAGCGTCTCACTGACACCCATATTGATCGCCTCTGTATTGCTTAACTTCCTGTTGGTCTTTACCTTCTCCCTTATCCTGTCAAATATGACGATGGTGTCGTTTACAGAGTATCCCACGATGGTCAGGATGGCTGCAACCACATCAAGCGTAAACTCATACCCAAATATGGATAAAAACCCAACGGTTATCAATACATCATGCACAAGGGCTAATATAGCGCCTATGGCAAACCTGTATTGGAACCTCAAGCTTATGTAAATCAGAATGGCGATCAGGGATAGAACAATGGCTATTATGCCCTTATCCCTGAACTCCTTGCCCACCTTCGGGCCTACCATATCCACCTCTAAAATCTTATAGCCACCCTTAAACTGCTTATCCAATAGCTCCTTAAGTTTCGATTCTATAGAGGTTGTCGTGGACGATGTGGACACCTTTGTGTATATGATGTATCTCTTATTGCTTCCGCCTATATTCTGAATCCTTGAGTCGGCAAAGAATTTGGAGTTCTTTATGGCATCCCTCAGCGCAGAAACATTTACGGGCTTGTCAAACTCCACCTGTATAGATGTTCCTCCCTTGAACTCTATACCGAGCTTCGGGCCCTTCCATATCAAATGGCCTACGCCTATTAAAATCAAAATCAAAGACAGCGAAATGGCTATCTTAAACTTCGAGACAAAATCGATCAAAATCCCTGGCTTGATAAACTGAACCATACCCCACCCCGCATCAAATACTTAACTTTGACGGCTTGAACTTATCTAAAACAATCTCAAATACCGTCTTGGTGAATGTGATAGCCGTAAACATATTCGCTAAAAGACCTATAGCCATGGTAATGGCAAAACCCTTAACCGGACCGCTGCCAAACTGATACAGAATCAAGGCAATTATCAGTGTTGTAATATTGGCATCCAAAATCGTTATAAACGCCCTTGAATACCCCGTGTTGACAGCATCGTGTATGCTTCTTCCTATGAGCAATTCCTCCCTTATCCTTTCGTATATCAAGACATTGGCATCGACCGCCATTCCAACGGTCAGGGCAATACCTGCAATACCGGGCAAGGTCAATGTGGCATGCAACATCACCATCGTCCCAAAGATAATAACGATGTTCAATATCAATGCCAGATCCGCCAAAACCCCCGATAATCTGTAATAGAATATCATAAAGAGGATAACGGCCAAAGCGCCGAATATCATGGCCTTCTTACCCTTCTCTATGGAGATCTTACCCAGCGATGGGCCTATGGTTACCTTCTGAAGAACCTTAACCGGGGCAGGCAGAGAACCGCTCCTTAGAACCAAGGCCAGATCATGCGCCTCTTCAAGCGTAAAATTACCGGTGATCTGACCCCTTCCACCGCCTATCCTGCTCTGGATGACCGGTGCAGAGTATATTACATTATCCAAAACAATGGCAAGCCTCTTGCCTATGTGTGTGGCCGTAAACTTGGCAAAGATCTTAGCCCCCTCAGAATTCAATTCAAAGGCCACATACGGCTGGTTGAGTGTGCCGCCAAACCTTACGGTGGCATTGGTTATCATATCACCCGTGATTACAGGCTCCTTCTTAACCACAAAGGGTATCTTGCTAATCTCACCGGTTGTTGGATCCCTCTGAATCTGATACAACACCTCATCATCGGGAGGCAGATTGCCATTCAACGCATCGGACACATCAACCTTATCATCAACTAAATGCAGCTCAAGTCTGGCTGTCTCACCCAGCAACCTGACAGCCCTATTGGCGTTCTTTATACCGGGTAAGTCAACAACGATGTGGTCATCGCCAGCCTTTACAACCGTTGGCTCCGTAACACCGAACTGATTGACCCTATTCCTTATAACGCTTATGGCCTGCTCAATGGCCCTCTTCTTTATCTTGTCGGCTATCTCCTTCTTCAGCTGGATAACAATGGGGTTGCCATCATTTATCACCCTGTAATTGGGAAGG
Organism: Hippea sp. KM1; assembly: GCF_000526195.1. Classification (NCBI taxonomy): domain Bacteria; kingdom Pseudomonadati; phylum Campylobacterota; class Desulfurellia; order Desulfurellales; family Hippeaceae; genus Hippea; species Hippea sp. KM1. The sequence continues at coordinate 852,081 of NZ_JAFP01000001.1, read as the reverse complement.
CTTTTAATGATAAGATCCACGGCGCGGTTTATGTCTTTATTATCGACCAAGTGTATCTTGATTCTATACCCTTCTGCCTCGGGTATAACGCTGTCTGCAGCTATCTTGGCATTGATAAGCTGCTGCTGTATATTCTCAGCCGCCCTTGAGATAACCACAAAAACGGCTTTATCCGTATCAACACCCAGAACAAGATGCATTCCGCCCTTTAAATCCAATCCCAGGTTTATGGTATCTGTAGGCAGAAGGCCGTTAAAAAGCGAGGATATCTCCTTGGCTTTTTGTTTACCTATAAGGCTTGGAAGCGTGTATGCCCCAAAAATGGCAACAATAACGATAATTATAACCAGTTTTATCCATGTGGAAGTTTTCATGGCTCACCCTTCTATTGTTTTGATACTATGCTATGCTTGCTGACCTTAATCTGAACACCGTCGGCTATCTCAATAACAAAATTATCCTCGTTTACCTTTACTATGGTGCCGTATATGCCGCTTGATGTGATTATCTTATCACCCCTCTTCAGGGAGTTTATGAACTCCTGGTGTTTCTTCCTCTGCTTCTGCTGGGGCAGTATCAAAAACACATAGAAAACCACGACAATGAGAATCAACGGAATAATCTGAGCCCACATGCTCGGTTGTGGTGCGGCAGAACCGGTTGCAAATGCTTCGGGAACTAAAGAAAACATACACCCTCCTTACTTCAGTTTTCCCAGAAAATAAAAAATAACCGTTAGGATTATACTTAAAATGATACTGCTTGCAAGGGGAAAGTAAAAAGTGAAGTTATCCTTCTTTATGATAATATCCCCAGGCAACCTGCCAAACGGAATTTTGGTTATCTGGGGCAGATAGCTAAACAAGAGCCCTATAACGATAAAGATAATCCCAATCACTATAAAAAGCTTACCAAATCCGCTCATTTTTCCCCCTCAACATAGCCACAGCATATGCACTAACACCTTCACCCCTGCCTTCAAACCCCAACAGCTCCGTTGTTGTGGCCTTTATGTTGACTATCCCTTTATCTATCCTTAAGGCCTTTGCTATATTCGATGCCATCGCCTCCTTATACGGCTTCAACTTAGGCTTCTGCATAACAATTGTTGCATCTATGTTGCCAACCTCAAAGCCCGCCTCATCAATAATCTCCCTTATCCTCTGCAAGAAGAACAAACTCTTTATGTCTTTGTATTTAGGGTCGCTATCGGGAAACATCTCCCCTATATCACCAATACCCAAAGCCCCGATCAAGGCATCACAGATGGCATGTGTTAAGCAATCCGCATCCGAATGCCCTAAAAGCCCGTAATCGTATTCTATGTTAACACCACCCAATATCAACGGCCTGCCCTTTATCAGCCTATGCACATCAAATCCAAAACCTACCCTAAAAGACATCCAACTATCCTCAAATCGTCTTTTGTGGTTATTTTAATATTTTTCCTCGACCCTTCAACTATTTTGACCCTGCCGTAATACCTCTCCCACAACGCCGCCTCATCGGTAAAGACCTCATTCATGGCCAATGCCCTCTTAAGAGCTTCAAGCAACCTATCCCTCTTAAAGGCCTGGGGCGTCTGTGATATATAGACCCTCTCCCTGTTTAGTGTATCAACACTAAAGCCGTCCTCAGAAAGCTTCAGCGTCTCATACGCCTTAATAGCCAAAATAGCAGCATCAAAATCCCTAACCGCCAAGATTAGCCTTCTGACCATATCATTATCTATAGCAGGCCTTGCAGCATCGTGAATCAAAACAAATTCACCATCGGAGGCCAAAACACCGTTGTAAACCGAATGCATCCTCTCCTTGCCACCCTCAACAATCCTTGCAAAGTTGAACCTATCGGATAGAAAATCCATATCCTCCCTTCTTGCAACTATCACTATCTTACCAAAATCACTTAAAACCTCCACGCTGTAATCGATAACCAGCTTACCATTCAAGGGTTCAAACTGCTTCTTTGAACCAAACCTCTTACCGCTGCCTGCTGCCACAATGACGCTTGTAAGGTTCATTTCAATATCTCCAGCTTATGGAATGCATCCTCCACAGTTTTATCCGTTATGTCTGTGTAAATTTGGGTTGTTGTTATACTGCTATGTCCCAGCATCTCCTGCACAGCCCTTATATTTGCCCCGTTCTCTATCATGTGCGTGGCAAACATATGCCTCAACAGATGGGGGTGAACATCGTATCCTTCTTCCTTAAAGGCCTTCTTTATCAACTTCCACAAACCCTGCCTGGTGTAAGGCCTACCCCAGCCAGACAGAAACAGATAGTCGCCTGCTCCGTTGCCCTTTATCTTTGATCTGTTGTTCTGTATGTAATCCTTTAGCCTTTCAATCGTTCTTTTGCTTACAGGGACAAACCTCTCCTTTGAGCCCTTACCCTTTATGCGCAAAAATCCGGCATCAAAGGCTATATCCGATATTCTAAGGTTGGCAATCTCACTAACCCTCAAACCGGACGAATACATAAGCTCCACAATAATACCCACCCTCTTGTTATCCATCACCCTCTTTATGACATCAAACGGTATGTATTGCGGCAGCTTCCTGTGTTGCTTTTTGTTCTTTATCGTATTCAGATCAAAGCTCAACAACCCCTGCTTGATCAAGAAACGCAGGAATGACCTGAAACTTGAAAGTTTCCTGTTGTATGTTGAGGGCTTATATCCCTTCTTTGACAGCCACAACACAAACTCGCCAATATTGTCGTTATTTAGCTGCCTATCTTTAAAAAACTCCGCAACGGTTTTTAGGTCGTTAGCATAACTGTCTATTGTGTGTTGCGAGGCCGCATGGAGTTTAAGGCTATAGATAAATCTATCGATTAGCCTATCTATATCCATACCTGTTGGCCAATTCTCTTATCTCATTCTTAAAATCCCTAAACGAGACAACACCAATCGAAAGGCTGCCGCCAAATATAGACTTGGCTGCATCCCTCACATCAGCAATAGTTATAGATCTTATCATCCTCTTATCAAAAACCCACGGCTCATCTCCTAAGCCATTCATCTCACCAAACGCCAATCTGGATGATATGCTTTGAGGCGTTTGAAGGCCTATCAACATAGAGCCAACAAGATACTCCTTTGCAGCTGTAATGTTCTTTTTGGTTATGTATCCATCAAAATTGCCTATATCCTCAAACACCCTCTTTATGGCATCCAAGGTAAACCTATTCTGTGTCTGCAATCCTATAACAAAGACGCTCCTTTTAGGAAGCCTGTAATTAAAAGCAAAGATAGAGTATGCATATCCGTGTTTTGTTCGTATATCCTTGGTTAAGAACGAATTGAGCTTACCACCCAATATATTGGCCAAAATCAGGCTCGCATAGTACTTCTTGCTCGGATAATCAAACGACGGAAAGGCAAAATAGATATAGCTCTGCTTGGTGGCGGGTTTTACAATGTTTGTTATATTAAGACCGCTTCTGAACGATACATCCTTAAACCTCTTCAAGCCGCTTGTGTTTTTAACAGAAGAGAATGTCTTTTCAAGCTTAATCTTTAATTGGTCTGTATCGGACAGACCGCCTGCTAAGGCAACAACCATATTGCCTGATGAGAAGTATTTTTTAAAGAAGCCCTTTACATCGCCTCTTGTGATGCTCTTCAGTCCATCGAGCGTTCCTATGCTTGTATGCGAATACTCACTCTGGGCTATGAGGCCTTCAAAGGCCGCATGTATGGCAAGATAGTCCTTGTCGTTCTTTAGCATCTTAAGCCTATCGATAACCTGCCTCTTTACTATGCTAAAGTTCTTCTTATCAAACCTGCTCTTTAGAATCTCACCCACCAAATAGAACATCTTATCCATATTCTCTTTCAGGCAAACGGCAGATATGGTTATATAACCCTTTGATACAGAAACAGAGCTAATAATACCGTATTTATCAAAGAGGAATCTGAGCTTTTTTGATTTTAGATGGGCTGTATCGCAATTCTCCAAAGTGGTGGCCAAGACCTTAGCCTCACCGTATTTGCCCTTCTCATCAAAGACACTGCCGGCTCTAACCATTACGGTCATACTAACTATAGGCACATCGGTGGTCCTTGCTATAACATACCTTAGGCCGTTGGTCAGCCTGCCCTTTTGAATCTGAAAACCGTAAGCGTTGACGACAAGAACAAAAGACAAAACAATCGCTATTAGATACCTCATCTTAGAACACCTCTAAAGGAGGAGCTTTTTGTCAACACTGCCCCTTTCTGTGGAATCAGAAACACATCCGTTTCGTTTTCTTGCGTAAAATACTTCCTTGCAACCCTGACAACATCGCTCTTTTTCACGCTATCGATGAGTTTTATATAGTTGTTGTAATAGTTCAAAAGCCCAAAGGCCGCATAAAAGGCCATGTTTCTGTTCCTGCTGCCCAATGTCTGTTGAGATAGATAGTAATCCATCCTTGCCTTCTGCTTTGCCAGCCTCAACAGCTCATCGTCAAACTTACCAGCCTTAATCAGGCTTATCTGGTTCAACACAGCAGCCCTTGCTGGGTCAAATTTGGTTTTCTTTGATAGATCGGCGAATATCTCAAACAACCCCTTATCGTATATCCTTCCCTCATTACCGCCGTCTATATCCACAAGCACATTCTTTTTTCTCACCAAATTATCGTAAGCCAAAGCCGTTTTGCCATCAAAGAGCATATAGCTTATAAGATCCAAAACCACCGTATCGTTATCGGATGCAGGCGGTATCTTAAATGCTATGGCCATCTTTTTAAACTCCGAGGGTTTTTCTATATACGCAATGCGCCTACCCATCTGTTTTGGTTCTTTGGTTATGTGCCTGTCTATGGTTTTTGGTCTCTTCTTACCAAACAGCCTTTTAATTAACCTTAAAACCCTTTTCTCTTCAATATCACCACTTACAACAATCACCGCATTGTTGGGCGAGTAATACCTTTTGTAATAATCCCTCAACATCCCTATAGTGTAATGCCTTATGTCATAGGCAAAACCTATGGGCGTCCACCTATAGGGCGATGCCTTATAGGCTAAATTATGGAGGGTAAAATACAGGAATCCATCGGCATTGTTGTCTATCCTCCACAATCTTTCCTGATACACCACGCTCCTTTCTTTTAGGAACCTGTCCCTCTTAAGCAACAGGTTGTCCATGTTATCTGCATAGAAGGACAACACATCCTTCAAGGCCTTTTTGGAGATTGTGCAGAAATAGAGCGTATAGTCAAACGATGTCTGGGCGTTATCAACACCGCCAAATCTCGATGTCAACTCGTCGATGTATCCATCCTTAAAGTGTTTTGATCCCCGAAAGTTCATATGCTCAAGCATGTGCGATATGCCGGTTATAGAGTTATACTCATCCACACAGCCGACCCTATAGAGGATGGTGACATTTACTATCGGAAGCGTGTTGTTCTTTTCAAGGTAAACCTCAAGGCCGTTGCTTAACACATAACGGTTATACTTCGCATGGGCATTAAGCCCTATCAAAACAAGGAACAGCGCCAACAACAGCCTCTTATGCATAGACAAAAACCCCCACAAGGCCGGATTCCTTATTGAAGTTTACCTTCGGCACCTCTTTATCCTTGGGATTTTCAACCTTGAAGTAAACAGCAGGCTTAAAGCCCAACTTTGATGCTATCAGGTTGGCAGGAAACATCTTAATGGCGGAATTATACGCCTTTACTGCATCGTTATACCTCTTTCTGGCAACGGCTATCCTGTTTTCAGTACCTTCTAAGTTGTCCATGAGTCTGGTAAACTCCTCATTGGCCTTAAGCTCGGGGTATTTCTCGACTATCAGAAGCAGCCTTCCTATAGCACCCTCAAGCTGATTGCTCGCCTTTATCTCATCCTTAGGGCTTTTGGCATTCAAAATATTGGCCCTTGCCTTTGCAACATACTCAAAAACCTCCTTTTCGTGCTGGGCATAACCCTTCACGGTATTAACCAGATTCGGTATGAGATCGGCCCTCCTTTTAAGCTGCACATCCACATCGCTCCATGCAGCATCCACGCCCTCTTTAAGCTTAATAAGCTTGTTGTAAGTGGAGTAATAGTAAATCCCCGCTGCTATAACCAAAAACAACAAGAAAGCAATTACACCCAAAACGCCCTTCATCTATCACCACCTCCACACTTTTTTACCAGCTTCCGCCGACACCTCCGCCGCCTGTTGAGCCACCACCAAAACCACCAAAGCCGCCGCCCAAACCGCCGCCGAATCCAGAGCCCATGCCAGAATCCCAATCGCTTCTGTATCCGCCAAAGACCCCTCCAACAAACAGGGGAAATAGATACGGCGACACAAAGAACAGCAAGGCCAATATCAAGACTATATCGACAAGACTAATTGACCGTTTTGCCTTTTTGGGTTTTGCATAACCTGTAATCTTGACATTATACGCTTTGGCTATAACGCCAACTATGGCCATCGTGCCGTTCAGGATACCCTCATCGTATTTACCCTTTTTAAAATAGGGGATTATGTATCTATCCCTGATTCTGCCCAAAAGACCATCGGGCAGTATGCCTTCAAGGCCGTATCCGGTATTTATCCTGAGTTTTCTATCGCCAACATCAATCAAAAACAAAAGTCCGTTATCCTTACCCTTCTGACCAATACCCCATTTTTGAAACAGCTCCACAGAATAATCAAATATATCTCCTTCGTTCAATTTCTTTATCGTGACAATGGCAAACTCAACACCCGTTTTCTCTTTTAGCTGCCTCAATACACCCTCAAGTTTTTTCTTTGTCTGGGGCTTAAGCACCGATGCATAATCATTAACAAATCCAGAGGGTCTTGGTATGTCATAGGCATAAGACGGTATGGCAACAAGCAGTATGAACGCCAAAAGGCTAATCCAGTATCTTATCGGCAATCTTAACAAGCCCATCGACCTCTTCTAAATACCCCTTGAATACCTCAAGCAGCTTCTCAAACGGCATCTTTGGCGTATCCCTCAATGTCTTAAAGGCATCGAGTTTTATGCCAAACTCCTCCTCAAACACCTCGATCAATGTTGCATCGTTGATTAGCTTCCCCTTAAGTCTCAAAAGATTTCTCAATATGAGCAGAAAGTTGTACATAGAACGGTATGCAATATCGTCTATAACCTTCCTATCCAAGGGCAGATCGATAAATGCACCCTTTAGTATCAACAACTTGCTCCTAAGCTCGTATTCTATCTGCCTCCTTAGGTTTTCATCATCAACCTCTATGTCCTTGATGAGGTCTTCACCGTATACAACCTCGCCGTTTTCTTTAAGCTCCAACATCTCCATACAGAACACATCGGACGACCTATCAAAGAACTCCCTATCAACCACAAGCGGCGTTGAGAATCTCTTTTTGAACTTTACATAAATCCTCTTTACCTTAAACAGATCATCGGCCGACACCCTATCCAGCACAACAAACACACCGTTTTTATTCAAAAAGGATGTAACGCCTATGTTATGCCTACCCACACTTATCAGTCTGTCGCCAAAGGCCTCCTTTAGCATCTTCACAAACTCATCCATTGGCCTCTCCCTCTTTTAACAAACCGTAAAACTCATCCTTAAAGCTACCAAACCTTCCGTTTAGTATAGCTTTACGGGCCGATTTTACAAGGTTAATGTAATAGTAAAGGTTATGGATACTTGCAAGCGTATAAAACGAAAGCTCCTTGGCCTTATACAGATGCCTTAAGTATCCCCGTGAGAAGTTTCTGCATGTATAGCACCCGCAACCCTCCTCAATAGGCCTATCATCATCCCTGTATTGCTGCCTTTTTATGTTGACCACCCCAAATCTCGTAAAGAGTGTGCCGTTCCTTGCATTTCTTGTAGGCATGACACAGTCGAACATATCAACACCCATGCCTATCAACTCCACAATATTTTCAGGCCTGCCTATACCCATTGCATATCGGGGCTTGTGTCTGGGTAAAAATTCATTTACTATCGGCACAACTCTATACATATCCTCCGTTGGCTCACCGACACTCAATCCGCCTATGGCAAAACCGTCAAAATCCAGATCCTTCATAGCAATGGCGGCCTCTTTTCTTAAATCATCAAACACACCGCCCTGAACGATGCCAAAAAGGGCGTTTACAGGAAAGCTCTCCCTTGCTTTTATGGAGCGTTTTGCCCAATTTATGGTTATATCGAGCGATTTTTTAACATAGGCCTTGTCCTTGGTATAGGGAGGGCATTCATCTAATACCATTGCTATATCGCTGCCCCACCTATACTGTAATTCAACCACATACTCCGGTGTAAAAAAGTGGTTCGAACCGTCTATGTGGGATTTAAAGTAAACCCCTTTAGGGTTTATATCCCTAAGCTCGCTAAGGCTAAAGACCTGAAAGCCACCGCTATCGGTCAGGATGCCCCTCTTCCACCCCATAAACCTGTGCAGGCCGCCGAGCTTCTCTATCGTTTCAATGCCCGGCCTCAGATAAAGGTGATAGGTATTTGAAAGCACGATCTTGGCACCTACGGCCTTCAGCATGCACGGCAGGATGGCCTTAACCGACGCATTTGTCCCAACGGGCATGAATATGGGCGTCTCCACCCTGCTGTGGCCCAAGTCAATTACGCCCGCCCTGGCAGCACCGTCTTCTGCTATAAGTTCAAAGGAGAAACTCATCTTATTCGCCCTATGAGCAGCTTGTTCTTCTCTATAAGCGGCGCAAACAGCTCATCGTCAAAGACACACAGGTCTGCAACGGGGGTCTTAAACGACCTGATGAGGGTATAGCTATCAAAAGAGGTATCCGTCTGTATAACCTCGCCCCTTGTGTAATCGGACACAAAGACTTTGCCGTTTGCAACGCATATGCCATCAAAACCCGTTAAGCCTTTAAGCTTAAAGCTCTTTAAGGGCTTACCGCTTCTGCTTATCATCTCTATGGTTGGACTATTGAAGGATACAACAAAGAAGACGCCTTTTGATTTCAAAAACACTATGCCGTTTGGGGCAAAATCATAATCCCATCTATAGAAAACATCTACCCTCCCCTTTTTATCAACCCTGTATATGAGGTTGTTTTCTGTGTCGGTTATATAGGCATCACCATCAACAACACAGATATCGTTTAAAAAGCGTGATGACTCTATGGGCCTGCAGCTTAAGCTCTTCTTCTTCAAATCGTATATACACAACCTATCAAGGTCTGCTATATACAACTTACCATCGTAAGCAAATATACCCTTTGGCGCCTTTAGTTTGTCTATAAACTTATACTCCAATATATTGCCGTATTCATCAAGCTTTGTTATGAAGCCATCCTCGTTCTGGCTAATGGGAGATGAACCGATATTGGAAACATAGAGATAACCGTTGTAAAAGAAGGCGCTCTCTGGATGCTTTAGGCCTATAACCTCGTTCTCCTTTACCAACTTAAAGCCGCTTATGAGAACGAAGCTAAAGATAGCAACCGCTATAAATAGCTTTTTATCCTTTAAAAATGACACCTTACAAACCTCCCGTCAACCTCCTTTAGAGGAGGTCTCTTGCTTTTGCATATATCCGATGATTTCGGGCATGATGAATAAAACGGACAACCCAACGATTCGTCTATCTTAAGCCCGTCAAACCTATCCCTGGAGTAATGCATATTCAATCTTGGCGTGGCCTTTAGCAAGAACTGCGTATACGGATGATACGGGTTTTCCTTTATACTTCTTATTCTGCCCTTCTCCACAACAAGGCCAGAAAACATAACCATCATCTCGCCGTCGAAGTCCAACAACTCCATATCGTGGGTTATAAAAATCACCGTTATTCCATCCTCTTTATTGAGTCTTTCTATGAGCCTTACTATCTTCAGCTTTGTTATGGAATCCAAGGCGGAGGTAAACTCATCGGCAACGACTATATTGGCCCGCAAAAGCGCCATTGCAATCAATACCCTCTGCCTCATACCACCGCTTAGGTTGTGGGGATAGGCCTTCAATATCCTCTCTATATCGTCAAAACCCACCCTCTTCAATATATCCTGTATGGCGTTTATGTCGTTGTTTAGCTCAAGCAGCTGATCCTCTATCCTAAAGAGTGGATCTAATGAATCCGTTATATTCTGGGGAATCATGTCCACAACGCCGTTTAGCTCAACACGGCCGTCGTATTCAAGCCCGTAAAAGACATTCAAGCCGGTGATGATCCTGGCAACGGTCGTCTTACCGCTGCCAGACTCCCCCACAATAGCCAGAATATCCCCTTTATCTAAAGAAAAATCCACCTCTTCGACCACAACATGTGGGCCGTATGAGGCTGAATGTATGGAGACATCACATATCATTGAGCTTTCTTAGCTCTTCTTCTTCCTTTTCTGCCCTATCCTTTAGCTTCTTAAGCAGGTCGGGGTTCTTTAAAGAGAGAATCCTTAAGGCAAACAGGGCTGCGTTTTTTGCCCCCTTCTTGCCTATGCCAAATGTGGCCACCGGAATACCCCGAGGCATCTGGGCTATGGAAAAGAGGGCATCAAGCCCCAACAGATCGCTTGCCACAGGCACACCCAAAACGGGCTTGTGTGTGTATGCAGCTATCACGCCGGGCAGGGCAGCTGAAAGACCGGCTATTACTATCGCCGCATCAAACTCTCTATCTATGATTTGAGCCACCTCTTTGGTCAGGTTTGGAGACCTGTGTGCAGAGGTTATAAACTCCTTATGGTCTATCCCAAATTCATCAAGCACCTCTTTGGCAGCATCCATAATCTCCTTATCGCTCTTGCTACCGGCAACTATAGCAATCCTCATAACACCACCCTTACAACTTAATGAGTTTTTCTATCTTCACATTTGCATCTTGCAGTGTATTTATGATCTTGATTATACTGCTTAAAAGCTCATAGATTCGCACAATCCTGTTTGTCAAATCGTCTATCACCTCGGCATGCTCGTTGATTGCCAGGCTGTTTTCATTTAAAGACTCGGCTATCTCGTTAGAGCTTTCGTTGATTTTTACAAAGGTGTCGGCAAATTCATTGAAGTCGCTGCGCAGTTGATCCAGAAACTCCTTTACAGACTCAACCCTCTCCACCGTGCTGGTCAGCTTATAGTTAAACTCATAGAGTATCTCCTGAATGTTGTTGGTTATGCTATCGGTCTTGTTCGCCAATTTCTTGATCTCATCAGCAACAACGGCAAAGCCCTTGCCCTTCTCACCGACCCTTGCAGCCTCTATTGCTGCATTCAGGGCAAGAAGATTGGTCTGCTTGGCTATATCGGATATACTGCCTGCGGCCTTGTTTATGTCTTCTGTAACGGTTGTTAGGTTCTTTATGCTGTTTACAAAATCATCGATCTCACTCTTTCTGCCCTCTATCTCCTCGTTTCTTTGTGTCACCTTATCGGAGATGGAGTTGATGTTTAGATTGAACTCCTCAAAATCGCTATTGATCTTAGAGACATTGTTTGCCATACCCTTGAGGTTGCCCTCCATCTCCTCAAGTGAGGCGGAAAATGTCTTCATCTGGTCTTCCAGATACTCTATGTTGTTGGATATGATCTTAAAGCTCTCAATCGTCGCCGTTGAGACAAAAGAGCTTTTGACAACACCCTTTGAGAGCTTTCGTATTGCATTCATAGACTTAACATTATCTCTGGCTGCCATGGCTATCACCTACTCAACTCATCGATTATATCTGCACCACATTTAAGATTGCCCAGCCAATTCAGGAACATATCCACAGCCTCACCCCTGAATATGCCACCGTGCTGGGGTGCTATCATCTTGGGAGAGAGCGATCTCACTTTATTTATGTAATAACGGCAGGCGTTGGATGAGGCGATATAGCGCTTATGGAATGTCTCCATCAAGGCCACATGGGAGTTGAAGTTATCCCTATCAACAAACAGATACTCACTCCCCTCGTTAAACACCGCAGCACCGATGTCGCCGTTGAAAAGGATCTTTGCCTTTGAATCAAAGACTATGTGGTTGCCGGGTGAGTGCATAAAATGGGCTGGTATAACCTCAAGCTCACCGATCCTCTCTCCACCGTCCGGTATACCCTTTATCCTTGAGAAATCGGTTATACCAAAGTGGGGCAAGAACCTAACCCACAGGGCAGATATATGCACCACTGCATTGGTTACAGAAAGCCACATCGGTATGCCTGAGCTGACATCCGGGTCTTGATGGGAGAAGAATATTACCTCTATGTCGTCCAAATCGATATATTTGGTAACATTGGCCACAACCTTGGGGAATATGTGTATGCCACCCGGATCAAGGAGGATACCCTTTGTCCCGTTTATGATTAGATATTGATTGGTCTGGATTAAGCCGCTCTCTAACTTTCCCCACCCAAGCCAGATAAATTTATGGTCTCCATCGTCGTATAAAACCTCACCGTTTTCCACATCGACTTCGCTATTGGGTTTATTGTTATACTCTCCCATATCAACCTCCCTTTTCCACAACCAAACTTTTAAAATTAGATAACACACGGGTATTAAAAAGTCAACCAAAAGCTTTTAAGGCATTTTCCCTCTCTTTTCAATTTCTTCTAAATTTTTATGAAAAGAATTAGTATGCGCAATAATACCCTAAACCATCCAAAGGCTTCAATAACTCTATGGCTTTTCTAAACATTTCTCCCCCGTTTTTTGTCCATTTCTCTATATCGCCGACTATTACTAACTCCTCTTTTGACCTTGTAACGGCCACATTTAAGAGGTTGGGTTTTCTTGTTGCCCATTTTATCGCTCCATCTTTATCACCACCCAAGAGAATAATCACAACCTTATTCTCCTTGCCTTGAAAAGTATGAACTGTCCCTATGTTTCCTTTTGGCACGCCCTTAAACTTGCGCTTTACATCATCAAAGGTAATACCCACAAACGGCGATATTATATATACATCCTTAAGCCTATCTTTATACATTTTTAGCAGTATTTCGTTGACTGTGTTAATCTCAATATTGGAAACATTTTTCGTCCAGTTTGCTTGGCTTGTGTCCACATCAACAAAATACCCCCTGCCCGTATTTTTATTACTCTCATTGCCATGTATCATTGTATTGCTGTAAGCAATGGTATTGGCAATGCTGAATGCAGGGTCTTTACACCTAAAATGAACCCTTAACGGTATTCCTATTGGTATCTTAAAGCCATCTCTTTCTATAACCGCCTGAATACTTGAAGCTCTGTCTGCAAGCACCTGAACGGAAGTATCTATAAAGCCGTCTTCGGATTCTGAGATTTGCACCGCTTTTTCAAGTCCAGGAACAATTAAACCAATACCGACGCCCAATTCGCCTGCTATCTGCTCAGCTTTTAGTGTTTTTATAAGCACATCTCTCAAGCTTTCTGGTATGGTAATAACAGGCTCAATCTGGAGTGGGTCACCCACTATGATGGCCCTTTTAGCCCTCATGAGTAACCCAACTGCATAATAAGGTATTCCCTGCCCTGCTTCATCTATAATCACAAAGCCGATGGAGTTGGGTTTTGTTAGAGTGGCAAACATGTTCGTTACTGAGTGAAAGGTCGTGGATATGACGGGCGTTATAAACGCAAAAGCCGTCCAGAAGTGCACAATAGCCCCAATGTCTTTATCCGTTATTTCCTGGGTCGCCCCACCCCCATTTAAGACACCAAAAAATAAGTCTATGTTATGCTTGAACTCCTGGCGGTGCTTTAAAACAAATGCGTAGTGCAGTCTTAAGGCTTTAAAAAACAACTCTTTGCGCTTTCTTTCCAATGCTTCGGCTGCATACGGCGTGAATAGCTGCTTTTCTTTATCTGAAGAATTATAAACGGCGTTAAGAATGGATAAAAACTCAAGCTCTTTGCTGTCTGCATTCTCGATTCCAAGTTTTTCAAATAGGCTCAATAGCTTGTTCATCGTATTTGTTTTTAGATTAAATATTCTTTCTTTAACAGAGAATTGGCTCTTTAGTTTGCTTAAGCTTTCTTCTAACTGTTGTTTTTGGCTTGTTAGAGAGTTTAAAGATTTCTGCATTTGTTGATACTCTTTTATCGTATTCCTAACAAAAGAGAGGCTTTTAAGAAGGGGTATCTTAGAAAATCTAAAGGCCGTTTTATTCTTCTGCTTGTAATTTGCCATGTCTTCGGTCTTATCGTCTATTAGCGTTGTTGTTTCCTTTATCTCCCTGTCAAGCATGCTTATTTTGCTGCTTAGGCGCATATACTCATCCTTGATGGCGGTGTATTGAGTGCTTTCGGTCTCAAAGTAATCTTTAACCGTAAGGACATTGTTTTCTGCCATTTCATCAAAAGGAATTAATCTTTTTATCTCTTCAATCTCGTTATAGAGGTCAAGGAAGTCTTTGGCATATTGTTTTAGGTTTATGTTGTTTATAAGCTGTCTTAAGTTTTCCCCTTTCTCTCCTGCTTCTTGTCTTTCTTTTTCTGATGGATAGTTTATTTTCCAGAGATATTTAAGCATTATGCCAAGCTCTCTAATATAATCGGCAATAACTGCCCTCAGGTTGTCCTTCTTGCCCAATGCCACCGATATAGGACTCCAACATTCATCGTTGGACATGTTTTTAAAGCATTCCGCAAAATGCGTGAAGATTGGCTCATTTAGAATCTCGTTTCTGTATTCGCTCACCTTATCCATTAGCGGAAGTTCTTTTGAAACATTCTCGACTGCTTTGTTATTACTTGAGGCGACGACTATATTGTAATCGCAAAGCCTATCATCGGTAAATCTGTAGAATTTGCCAAAAACAGAATCGCTCTCAGTAAGTATGTTCTGCTCATTGATGATGTCATTTGCAAGGTGATATGCCCTCTGGGTTACTATATTGGCCACTATGTCTCTTAAAATTGTTGTCTTTCCTGTCCCTGGTGGGCCATTGACGCTAATAATACCGCTTCCATCGTTCTTTAAAAATCTCCTGTATGCTTCTGAAAGGGCTAAAGCCTGATTAAAAAACGGCTTTGCCCATGTTTCTGTAAGCCACCTTGCTGGCGGTATGTTTTCTGGCTTAAGGGTTTCGATTTCTGTTTCTGGGTTAAGCATTTTTCTATTTGGGTTGCCAAAGATGTATTGTTGTAGGGTTTTGCTTTTATCAAAGTGCAGCTTAGCAAGGTCAAGTTCGCTAACAAAGAAGGAAGGTGGCTCGTTAATTTCTTTTGCAACCTCCTTAAAGAAGTCTTTATTCTCAACACTTTTCCCTGTTGAAACAATAGGGTAATCAAAATCATCTGGAGAGAAAAACTTTTCTAAACCTAACCAGTTGAGAAAGTGCTCCACCATTTCTTTTGCCACTCTCCTGTTTAATCCCTTTTGCTTTCTTTCGTAGACATCAGGAAAGAGCCCTGTTGATAATACACCAACCTCAGAAGCAAATAGCTTCATAGTGGTGTCGGTAGTAAGCAAAACAACATTGTCAGGTGAATTATATTCGGCCATATACTTTGCGTATCTTACAACTGCTTTGTCCACATCATCGAATTTGCTGCCTGGTTTGAGTTTTCTATGTAACCCATCGAAATCCACTTTACTTAATTCGCTCTTAAATAACTCATGAGAAAACGATACTCGTTTTACATGTTTACCGCTAATCCTTTCGCCGTTTGGTGTATATTCATTAGTTCTTATTATCTCGTTAAGCCACCCCAATCCTCGTTTTATAAGGTCTTTCCTTTTTTCCTTTTGCTCTTCATTACCCTGACCACCTTTATCTTTCAATGTATCGAGTTCCCTAAGAACGCCATCGTATATGCCTATTATAAAGCTATAATTGCTTTGTTTCAGATAATACAGGAATGGATTTTCTCTTTTCTTCCAAAACTCTGCAAGTTTTATAACGAAGGAACTATCAATTATCCAATAAGAATAAGTATTATAGTATGTCTTAAATCTCTCTGCGAATCGATCGTTAAATAATTCTATTTGATCCATTATTTCATTGGCTGAGAGTAAGGTTCTTTTCCTATTTAGAATCCTCGACAAATAAAACCAGAAAGGCTTAATTCTTACAGCCAATCGGGGCGTTTTCTCGTTGTTTTCATCTTCAGCGATATCGTCATCTAAATCTATCGGTAGACCCACTATCTTATTATCGGAATTTGCCACAACAGAAAATAAATACAACCACTCGTTCTCAATTCTATCGTTCTTTTCTTGGTCAAAGTTTTCATTGTCCATACCGAAAAAACTTAAAACTCTATTAAGGACCTTTTCTTTCTTAATAATTCCTATATGACTTCGGCAAAAGAAGGTTCTTTTTCTGTCAGCAGTATTTAATTTTCCTTTAAACGATTTAAAAGCCTGATGCGGCTCTGTATATATACCATTGCCAATCTCCAACCTTCTGTTTACCAGTCTAACTCTTTCTTCTTCTCCTTGTTCGTTAAACAGGTCGACCTCTGGTAAATTTTGGAACACTTCAAAAATTTGCCAGAAATTGAATAACTCCGTGACCGAATTAAGCACTTTCCGCCCCCCTCTTAGGCAAAAGCTATTTAAAAACTTTCTTTTTCAATTTTACCATTTTTTATAATAAATGTAAATTTTCACGGTCGTGTCAAGATTTTTGTGTAATCCACCTATGAGTACCTCCCAAGGAACATCTCTCTGATTTCTTCCCTTGCTTCCAAGAAGCCATTTACTATTCTGTTAGACCACCTGTCATTGAGCATTGCCACCCTCAGATAAACGAACTTTTCAACAGATTTAACAGAAGGTAGAGCGCCTATCACCTTAACTCTTCTTCTGATTTCTTTTATTGTTCTCTCTATTAAATTTGTCGTATATACAACCCTCTGGATAGGCTCAGGATACTTAAGAAATGCAAGGAGTTTATAAAGCTCCCTCTCCCAAGATTTGACTACATTGGGGTATTTGGAGCTCCACTTCTTCTTGAATATCTCAAATCCTTTTAAAGCCTCTTTTTTGTTTGATGTCATCCGCCGTGCTAAAATACACCACCAACACCTACTAAAAGTGCACCACTTTTAGTAATTGGTTATACTCTCCTTGGGTAACTTTTTTGAAAGGAGAGTATCAGAATGATTAGTAAGGAGGAGTTTGTTGTGATTCACACACTTTATTCTCAGGGATTCTCAATCAGGCAGATATCAAAGATTCTGGGCTTAAACAGAAGAACAGTGTCAAGAAGATTAAAAGAGGAGGATTTAAAACTGTACCCCAAAAGGAGCTATCCTTCAAAGCTTAATGATTACAAAGGCTACATAGAAGAAAGGATCAACCAAGCTTACCCGGATAGAATCCCATCTACTGTCATATTAAGAGAGATAAACGATATGGGATACACAGGTAGTCTAAGGACACTTCAGAAATACACAAAGGTAATCTACGATAGGATTGGCTCAAAAAGAGGAAAAGACAGTGAAGAGATAATCAGGTTTGAAACCGAAAAAGGCTTTCAGGCTCAGGCAGATTGGACAACTATCAGAGCAGGCAGAAAGCCCATTTATGCATTTGTTATGGTCTTGGGTTATTCAAGAACAGCCTTCGTCTATTTTACAAACAATAGCGATGAGGACATATTTCAGTCCTGCCACATAAAAGCTTTCGACTACTTTGGCGGAATACCAAAGACCATACTCTATGATAACCTAAAATCCGTCATAATACAAAGGGATAAATACGGCAAAAACAGGCATGGAATAAACAATGATTTTCTTGACTTCTCCAAAGGCTTGTTTATTCCAAAGCCCTGCAAACCATACAGGGCTAAAACAAAGGGAAAGGTAGAAAGATTTAACTCATACCTAAAGAACAACTTCTACAAGCCCTTAAGGGCAAAGCTAAAGAACTCTGGCTTAGAGATAACACCTGAGCTTCTAAACTCATACATCTTCTCATGGCTTGAGATGGCAAATAACAGGATACATGGGACAACGAAGAGGAAACCCTTTGACATGCTGAATATATTGCCCCCACTTGTCAAGTCAATTCTTCCCATTTCCCTTTTCCTTCTCTCTCCTTAACTCTCAGTTAATAGGACTACTCACCTCCTTTTCAAGCAACTATGTTTTCTTTTGTTTCTGACATACACCCATATACCTCAAAAGGCGTCTTATATCCAATAGCAGAGTGTAATCTCTTGCTATTGTAGGTGTGTATGTATTCATCTATTCCAGTTTTTGCGTCTTTGAATCTCTCATAGCAGCTTGGATAGATATTCTCCTGTTTTAAGCTTCTGAAGAACCTCTCCATGTGTATGTTGTCAAAACACCTGCCCTTGGCATCCATGGATATGGATATGTTGTGTTTCTTTAGAAGCTCTATTGTCCTGTTTGAGGTGTATTGGCTCCCCTGGTCAGAGTTGAAGATATCGGGTCTTCCGTATTTTTCTATAGCAGATTCTATAGTCCTTACAACAAGTTCATCATCCATTGTTGGTGATAGTTTGTGTGATAATACAGCCCTTGATTTTAGGTCCATTATGACGCACAGATAGGCAAAGCCCTTACAGAGCCTGATGTATGTGATATCTGAGACCCATACCTGATTGGGCTTTGTGGGTATTATGTCGTTTAGCAGATATGGATAGGCCTTTGTGTTCTTATCCAATTCTGTTGTTTTAAATCTCTTCCTTTTGGGATATAAAGCCCTTATGCCCATAATCTTCATGAACCTTGTTATTCTTCTCTTTCCCACATTATCAAAGCCTTTTCTTCTCAACTGGTGGTATATCCTTCTGTATCCGTAGTATGGAAACTCTGTGTATATCTCATCAATGGCATTCATGATTTCTATGTCTTCTTCTGAAATCTCTGGCTTGTTCTTGTAATACAGTGTAGACCTGTTCATCCCTAAAAGCTCTGTTTGCCTGGTGATTGAAAGGTTTTTGAGCTTGGGCTCCACCAGGCTCTTCTTAGTCTTCAAGCCCAAGCTCTTTAATTTTTTTAATACCCAGTCCCTTTCTATGGTAGCCTGACCCAATGCTTTGGATAGAGCCTCAATTTGGGATTCCTTCTCTCTTATCTCTTCCTTATACTTCTTTGCCGGGACAGCATTCTCAAAGGCTAAGGATGCATTCTCCAAAAACTGCTTCTTCCACTGATGTATGGATTTAGGTAATATGCCGTATTTGGATGCAATCTCACTTACACTCTTGTCACCTTCCAACAACTCTAAGACCACTTTGGCCTTAAACTCAGAAGAAAACTTTCTGTGTTTCTTTGACACAACAACCTCCTCAAATCAATCAAACTTTTAAGACTAAATCAGATTTAAGAACATCTGATTACCTCTCAAATCTTATCAGATTTGAGAAGAGAAGTGTTCAAAAATCTGATGAAGTTTACGGGGCATTATAGTAGAGAGAAGGAAAAAGGGAATAGGAAGAATTGATTTGACAAGTGAGGGCAGCATAACCGTAATATATTAGAGTGGTCAATATTGATAAATTACAACCAAAACCATTAACAAACATTTATTATCTTTGAAGTTGTTTTTTTGTATCTTTTTCAGTAAAATATACAAACGAAAGGGGGAATATGAAAAAGAAGATCAGCCTATCCAAGCTGCTAATCTCAACCATAGTTGCCAGTATAATAACCACATCGCTCATTATGAGCGTTTTGTGGTTTTTTGACATACACTCAGAGATCAAATCAAACTTCAAAATCATGCAA